>NZ_JBVHLD010000011.1:0-108527 GCF_055559175.1 Streptomyces sp. NPDC024632 | reverse complement strand
TGCGGTGGTCGTAGTGGGGGCGCGGGGCGCGGTTCGAGAAAACAACAAAAAAACACCCCCCCCCCCCCCTCCTCCTCCCCCCCCCCCCCCCCCCCCCCCCCCCCCCCCGCGTTCGTACCCTTTTCATCCCTGTTCCGGAGTCGGAGAGTGAGCCGTACATGCAGTTGGTAGTCGGCAGGATCGGCCGCGCCCACGGCATCAAGGGCGAGGTCAGCGTCGAGGTGCGGACCGACGAGCCGGAGTTGCGGCTCGCGCCCGGAGCCGTCCTCGCCACCGACCCGGCCGCCACGGGCCCGCTGACCATCGCCACCGGACGCGTGCACAGCGGCCGGCTGATGCTGCGCTTCGAGGGCGTCGCCGACCGCACCGCCGCCGAAGCGCTGCGCAACACGCTGCTGATCGCCGAGGTCGACCCGGAGCAGACGCCGGAGGACCCCGAGGAGTTCTACGACCATCAGCTCATCGACCTCGACGTGGTGACGGTCGACGGCCGCGAGGTCGGCCGGATCGCCGAGATCAGCCATCTCCCGTACCAGGACCTGCTGATCGTCCGGCGGCCTGACGGCACCGAGGTGCTCATCCCGTTCGTCGGCGAGATCGTGCCGGAGATCGACCTGGAGGAGCAGCGCGCGGTGATCGACCCGCCGCCAGGGCTGCTGGACGAGGCCGACGCGGAAGTGGCGACGTCCGGCGAGGGCGCGGGCGGCGCCACGTCCGGCGACGCCACGGATGACGGGGCCACTGATGCCGACGCTACGTCCGGCGACGACGCGGACGGCGTGTGACATGCGGATCGACGTCGTCACGATCTTCCCCGAGTACCTGGAGCCGCTGAACGTCTCGCTGGTCGGCAAGGCACGGGCGAGCGGGCGGCTCGACGTGCGGGTGCACGACCTGCGCGGGTGGGCGTACGACCGGCACAACACGGTGGACGACACCCCGTACGGCGGCGGACCCGGCATGGTCATGAAGACCGGCCCCTGGGGCGAGGCGCTCGACCAGACCCTCGCCGACGGCTACGAGGCGGGCGCCCGCCGCCCCGCCCTCGTCGTCCCCACTCCCAGCGGCCGGCCCTTCAGCCAGGCGCTCGCCGTCGAACTCTCCGCCAGCCCCTGGCTGATCTTCACACCCGCCCGCTACGAGGGCATCGACACCCGCGTCACCGACGAGTACGCGACCCGGCTGCCGGTCCACGAGGTCTCCATCGGCGACTACGTGCTGGCCGGCGGCGAGGCGGCGGTCCTGGTGATCACCGAGGCGGTGGCCCGGCTGCTGCCCGGCGTCCTCGGCAACGCCGAGTCGCACCGCGACGACTCCTTCGCGCCGGGACCGATGGCCAATCTGCTGGAGGGCCCGGTCTACACCAAGCCGCCGCAGTGGCGCGGGCGCGGCATCCCCGACGTGCTGCTCAGCGGCCACCACGGCAAGGTCGCGCGCTGGCGGCGGGACGAGGCGCTGCGCCGTACCGTCGCCAACCGGCCCGATCTGGTGGAGCGTTGCGACCCCGCGGCCTTCGACAAGAAGGACCGTGAGATGCTCTCCATCCTCGGCTGGGGCCCCGGCCCCGACGGCCGATTTGGGCCCAGCCCGGAGGCCGTGGAAGAATGAGCCGCTGCTGTCCGTCCGGCGCGCGCCCCTGCCACAGGGGGAACGACGTCCGTCCGACGCGGCGGCACCCCATTTTTTGGCAAATCCGCATCGCGACATTCCGTCGATGACCTGTGGCATCGGCGAGGAAGCAGAATCTCATGCCCAACCTGATCGACAGCGTCAACAGCGCCTCGCTGCGCACCGACGTCCCGGCCTTCCGCCCCGGCGACACCGTCAACGTCCACGTGCGCGTCATCGAGGGCAACCGCTCCCGTGTGCAGCAGTTCAAGGGTGTTGTCATCCGCCGCCAGGGCGCGGGCATCAGCGAGACCTTCACGGTCCGCAAGGTCAGCTTCTCCGTCGGCGTCGAGCGCACGTTCCCCGTGCACACCCCGATCGTCGAGAAGATCGAGGTCGTCACCCGCGGTGACGTCCGTCGCGCGAAGCTGTACTACCTCCGTGAGCTGCGCGGCAAGGCCGCGAAGATCAAGGAGAAGCGCGACAACTGATCCACGGGAAGGCCGGATAAGCTCTGGCCTCGATGGACAGCGAAGCGACACTTCCGGAACGCGACCGTTCCTCTCCCGCCGACGAGGCGGATACGGAGGAGCGGTCGCGTTTCGTCGTGTCAGGACGCGATGCGGCGGGTCCTGGATCCCGGTCCCCGATGCGGGTCCTCGTGCGCGAGGCCGTGCCGCGCTGGTGGGCGGAGTGGCGGCGTACGGTGCTGCTCGCGGTCGGCTGCGTCGTCGCGCTGCTGCTGGTGAGCACGTATGTCGTGCAGCCCTTCCAAGTGCCCAGCGGCTCCATGGAGAACACGCTGCGGGTCGGCGACCGGGTGCTGGTCAACAAGCTGGCGTACCGTTTCGGCGGCCATCCGCGGCGCGGGGACGTGATCGTCTTCGACGGCGACGGATCGTTCACTCAGCAGGGTGGGACGGACTACGTGAAGCGCGTCATCGGCATCGGCGGCGACCGCGTCACCTGCTGCGACAAGCAGGGCAGGCTGCTGGTCAACGGCCGCCCGCTGGACGAGGGCTACCTCTTCCCCGGCGACGCGCCCTCGCGGGTACCTTTCGACATCGTGGTGCCGGACGGAAGGCTGTGGGTGATGGGCGACCACCGCGACGACTCCCGCGACTCACGGGACCACCTCGGGGAACCGGGCGGCGGCACCGTACCGCTCGGCAAGGTGATCGGCCGGGCCGAGTGGATCGGCTGGCCGTTCGGCCACTGGACCCGGCTCAACCGCCCCGCGACCTTCGCCGCCGTCCCCGCACCCGCCGCGGGTCACCATGGGTAACCGCGGGCGGCCCCGCTACGGCCACCACCGCGCCGCCCCGGTGACGGGCGCGGCGGGCTCCGGCGCGGGCGGCGCCCCGGGAAGCGGCGCGGGCGACGGCGCGTACGGCGGACCGCCCGGCGGCGGCAGCACCCGTATCGAGCGCCGCAAACTGGCCCGCAAGGTCAAGCGCAAGCGCCGCCGCTCGCTCGCCAGGGAGGTGCCGCTGCTGGTCATGGTGGCCCTGCTGATCGCGCTGGTGCTCAAGACGTTCCTGCTCCAGGCGTTCGTCATCCCGTCCGGGTCGATGGAGCAGACCATCAAGATCGGCGACCGGGTGCTGGTCGACAAGCTCACCCCGTGGTTCGGCGCCGAGCCGCACCGCGGTGACGTCGTGGTCTTCAAGGACCCCGGCGGCTGGCTGCCGCCCGAGGAGCAGAAGAAGCCCGACCCCGTGGTGATCAAGCAGGTGAAGCAGTTCTTCACCTACATCGGCCTGCTGCCGTCCGCCGACGAGCAGGACCTGATCAAGCGGGTCATCGGCGTCGGCGGCGACACCGTGAAGTGCTGCGACGCCGACGGGCGCATCACCGTCAACGGCGTGCCCCTCAGTGAGCCGTATCTTTACGCCGGTAATCCACCCTCAATGATGAAATTCACCGTGCACGTACCCCAGGGCAGGCTCTGGGTGATGGGCGACCACCGGTCGGATTCGGCCGACTCGCGGTACCACACGGACAAGCCCGGAGGCGGCACGATTCCGCTGAATCTGGTGGTGGGAAGGGCCTTCGTCATCGCCTGGCCGTTCGGTCACTGGGAGCGACTGAAGGAACCCGGCACGTTCGCGTCCGTCCCCGACGCGCAGGTGGCGGCGACCGCGGCCACAGCCGGGACGGCTAGGGTGGCCCAGGCCAACAACGGCCAAGGAACGAGCCAGACACCGACTCCTGCGGAACTCCCGCTCGTTATGGGAGTGGCGGGCCTGCGCCGGAAACGGGGCAGGCGGCGGACTGGAGTGAGGAGTGGATGTGGGGGACCTGGTGGTCGGCGCACGGTCTGGATCCGGCGAGCCCGAAAAAGGGGATGTCACGGTGCCGTCTGTCGACAAGTCGGAGGCCGATGGCCGAGTCCCCGAGCCCGCGGACAGTACGGAGTACGGCGGCGGGCAGTACCCGGGCGGCGGGTCGTACCCCGGCAGCCACGCCGATGCGGGTCAGGTTCCCGGCCAGGCTCCGGAGGCCCCCGCGGGGCCGGCGGACGGCACGGACCCGCGGGACCCCGCGGCGGGCGGTCCCGCTGACCGCCCCCAGGGCCCCGGCGGCCCCGGGGACCCCGGCTCGGGTGACGAGCCGCCGTCCCACTCCTCGGGCGGCTCCGCGAGCAAGAACCGGTCGTTCTGGAAGGAACTGCCGCTCCTGATCGGCATCGCGCTGGTCCTGGCGCTGCTGATCAAGACCTTCCTGGTGCAGGCGTTCTCCATCCCGTCCGACTCCATGCAGCACACGCTGGAGCGCGGCGACCGCGTCCTGGTCGACAAGCTCACCCCCTGGTTCGGCTCCAAGCCGAGCCGCGGCGAGGTCGTCGTCTTCCACGACCCGGGCGGCTGGCTCGGCGAGAATCCGCCCGCCAGCGGCAACGCGGTGACCAGGGGCGTGCAAAAGGGCCTCAGCTTCATCGGCCTGATGCCGTCCGCCGAGGAGAAGGACCTGATCAAGCGGGTCATCGGCGTCGGCGGCGACACGGTCGAGTGCAACGGCACGGGACCGGTGAAGGTCAACGGCAAGGCGCTGGACGAGCCGTACGTCTTCGCGGGCAACACCCCCTGCACTCCCGACCGGCCGTTCAAGGTCACCGTGCCCAAGGGCCGGATCTGGGTCATGGGCGACCACCGCCAGGACTCCCTCGACTCCCGCTACCACATGACGCTGCCCGGCGGCGGCACCGTGTCCGACAACGAGGTCGTCGGCCGCGCCGTGACGGTGGCCTGGCCGGTCAACCGCTGGGACTGGCTCTCCATCCCCAGCACCTTCAGCCAGCCGGGCATCAACGCGGCGGGCACCGCGGGCCCGGCCGCGGTGGGCCTCCTCGGTGCCGCGCCGCTGGTGCTGATGCGCCGCCGCAAGCTGCTGCGCGCACAGCCGCCGGTCACTGCGGAGACGGAAGAGGACTGACGGACGTACCCGGTCCGCGGCGGCGGGCGCCCGGTCGAGCACCGACGGGCGTCCGGGCCTACGGTCCGGGGCGTACCGCCGGGTAGGGTTCCGGTCCATGAGCAGCAGCAGTGCGATACGCAAGGGTGAGGGCCGGTTCGGACGTACGGTGTCCGGGCTGGCCATCGCTCTTGGCTGTGCCCTGTTCCTCGGCGGCTTCGCCTGGGGAGCGGTCGAGTACCGGCCGTACACAGTGCCCACCAATTCCATGCAGCCGACCGTGCAGCCGGGCGACCGGGTGCTGGCCCAGAAGGTCTCCGGCTCCGATGTGCGCCGCGGCGACGTGGTGGTCTTCCAGGACAAGCTCTGGGGCGACCTGCCCGAGGTCAAGCGGGTCGTCGGCGTCGGCGGCGACGTCGTCAAGTGCTGCGACACCCAGAGCCGCCTCACGGTGAACGGCACGGCGGTCGACGAAGAGGGCTATCTCGACGGCTCCGACGCCTCCGCCGCACCCGGTGGCTCCGGCCTTCCCGGCGTTCCCGCCTCCGTGACGAAGTTCAGCACCACGGTGCCGCGCGGCTCGCTCTTCCTGCTCGGTGACAACCGCGCGGTCTCCCAGGACTCCCGTATCCGCCTCAGCGACGCCCAGCACGGCGCGGTCCCCGTGAGCGCCGTGAAGGGCCGCGTGGACGGCACGGTGTGGCCCATGGGGCGGATGGGGACGCTGTCGCCCACGACCGCCTTCAAGGCCGTGCCGGGCGGCGGTACGTCCGCCGAGGGGCCGCTGCGCTGGATCGTCGTCATGGTGGTCGTGGGCGCCGTGCTGATTCTCGGCGGCGCGGCGTACGGACCGGTGGCCGGGCTGCTGAGGCGGCGCAGGTGACCGTGGTGCGTCGGCGCGTCGCCCGTGTGGTGCTGCTCGACCCGGCGGACCGGATCCTGCTGCTGAACGGCGTCGATCCGGCCGATCCGGCGGTGGGCTCGTGGTTCACGCCGGGCGGCGGGGTCGAGGGCGGTGAGAGCCTGGAGGAGACGGCGCTGCGCGAGCTCGCCGAGGAGACCGGCATCACCGATGTACGGCTCGGCCCGGTGCTGTGGGAGCGGACCAGCTCCTTCAGCTTCGACGGGCGGCGCTGGGAACAGGACGAGTGGTACCACCTGGGCCGTACCGACACCGTCGACATCGACACCAGCGGCCAGACGGACCTGGAACGCAGAAGTGTCTCGTCGTTGCGCTGGTGGACCTGCGAGGAACTTTTGCGCACTCGTGAGACGGTGTACCCCATCAGACTCGCTGAGCTGCTGCGTACGCTGCTCGGCGAAGGCCCCCCGCAATCCCCGATCCCCCTGGGGACGGAGCGCGACTGACGCACAATGGGGGGCACGTACGGCTGAAGGGGAACATGCCATGAGCGCCGAGGACCTCGAAAAGTACGAGACCGAGATGGAGCTGAAGCTCTACCGGGAGTACCGCGATGTCGTTGGCCTGTTCAAGTACGTGATCGAGACCGAGCGGCGCTTCTACCTCACCAACGACTACGAGATGCAGGTGCACTCGGTCCAGGGTGAGGTCTTCTTCGAGGTCTCGATGGCCGATGCCTGGGTCTGGGACATGTACAGGCCCGCCCGCTTCGTCAAGCAGGTCCGTGTCCTCACGTTCAAGGACGTGAACATCGAGGAGCTGAACAAGGCGGATCTGGATCTGCCGTCGGACGAGTCGGGCTTCAATAGTTGAAGCTGAGGCCCTTTTGAGGGGGCCTTCGGGGGTGCCGGTGCGCTCTTGGTGGGGCGTGGGCCGGGTGGTGGTGCGGGGCGCGGTGGGGGATCGCGGCGCGGGGTCGCGGCGCGGGCCCCGGTGCATGGGCGCGGTGCGGGGTCGCGGCGCGGGTCGCGGGGAGTTATCCACAGGCTGGGACCAAGATCATCTTTGGCGGTCGAACTCTGTCACAGTGAGTGACGGAGGTGGTACGCATGAACGCACGAGGTGCGCTGGGGCGGTACGGCGAGGGGCTGGCGGCCCGCAGGCTGGAGGACGCGGGACTGACCGTGCTCGACCGGAATTGGCGGTGCGGGCGCGACGGGGAGATCGACATTCTGGCGTCCGAGGGGGACGCCCTGGTGGTGTGCGAGGTGAAGACCCGCCGTGACGGCGGCTTCCAGCACCCCATGGCGGCGCTCGGGCCGCGGCAGATCCACCGGCTGCGGTCGCTCGCCGACCGCTGGGCGGCGGAACACGGCGGCGCGCCACCGGGCGGCGTGAGAATCGACCTGGTCGGCATCCTGCTGCCCGCCCGCGGCGCGGCCCGCGTCGAGCATGTGCGGGGGGTGGCGTGATGGGCTTCGCCCGTACGTGCTCGGTCGCGCTGATCGGCGTCGAAGGCGTCGTGGTCGAGGTCCAGGCCGACCTCGAACCCGGCGTGGCGGCCTTCGCCCTGGTCGGACTGCCCGACAAGAGCCTCACCGAGAGCCGCGACCGGGTGCGCGCCGCGATCGTGAACAGCGGCGAGGTCTGGCCGCAGAAGAAGCTCACCGTCGGCCTCAGCCCGGCCTCGGTGCCCAAGGGCGGTTCGGGGTTCGATCTCGCCGTGGCGTGTGCGATCCTCGCCGCCAACGACCGCATCGCCCCCGGATCCATCGCCGACCTCATGATGATCGGTGAGCTGGGACTCGACGGACGGGTCCGCCCGGTCCGCGGGGTGCTGCCCGCCGTCCTGGCGGCGGCCGACGCCGGATACCGGCACGTCGTGGTGCCGGAGCGCACCACGGCCGAGGCATCCCTGGTCCCCGGCGTCTCCGTCCTCGGCATCCGCACCCTGCGGCAGCTCGTCGCCCTCCTCAACGACGAGCTGGCCCCCGAGGAGGACCAGGACCCGGCGCGGGCGGACGGCCGCCCCGACCCGATACTGGCCGGGCTGACCGTGCCGGGCGGCGGCGTCGGGACCGGACTGGCCGGCGGCCTCGGCGACGCCACGCTCACCGGGCACGGCCCCGACCTGGCCGACGTCGCCGGACAGCGGACCGCCCGCACCGCGCTGGAGGTCGCCGCCGCCGGCGGACACCATCTGTATCTGAAGGGCCCGCCGGGCGCGGGCAAGACGATGCTCGCCGAGCGACTGCCCGGCATCCTGCCGCCGCTCACCCGCCAGGAGTCCCTGGAGGTCACCGCCGTCCACTCGGTGGCGGGCATCCTCCCGCCAGGACGGCCCATGGTCGACGCCCCGCCGTACTGCGCGCCGCACCACTCGGCCACCATGCCCTCGCTGGTCGGCGGCGGCAGCGGACTGCCCCGACCGGGTGCGGTCTCGCTCGCCCATCGCGGGGTGCTGTTCCTTGACGAGGCTCCGGAATTCAGCGTGCGGGCGCTGGAGGCGCTGCGGCAACCGCTCGAATCGGGCCATGTCGTGGTCGCCCGCGCGGCGGGCGTGATGCGGCTCCCGGCCCGCTTCATGCTGGTGCTCGCCGCCAACCCCTGTCCCTGCGGGCGCTACTCGATGCTGGGCGAGGGCTGCGACTGCTCGCCCACCGCCGTCCGCCGCTACCAGGGCAGGCTTTCTGGGCCGCTGCTGGACCGCGTCGACCTGCGCGTCGAAGTGGAATCCGTCAGCAGATCCGACCTCCTCGGCCAGGGCCCCGGCGAATCCACCGCCACCGTCGCCGCCCGGGTCGTCGCCGCCCGCGAGCGTGCCGCGACCCGCTACCGGGACACCCCCTGGAAGCTGAA
This sequence comes from Streptomyces sp. NPDC024632, assembly GCF_055559175.1. NCBI lineage: Bacteria > Bacillati > Actinomycetota > Actinomycetes > Kitasatosporales > Streptomycetaceae > Streptomyces > Streptomyces sp. NPDC024632. Next base: position 99,784 of record NZ_JBVHLD010000011.1, on the reverse strand, counting down.
CAGCGAGATCCCCGGCCACGAGATGCGCACCCGCTGGCACGTCGCCCCCGGCGCCCTGCACCCCGCCGAGCGCGACATGGAACGCGGCCTGCTCACCGCCCGCGGCCTCGACCGCGTCCTGCGCGTCGCCTGGTCCCTCGCCGACCTCGCGGGCCACGACCGCCCCCACGTCGACGACGTCTTCCAGGCGCTCCACCTCAGGACCGGTGTCAGCCGCGGGGTGCCCGTAGCGGGAGGCGTGTGATGCGGCGGCGGAGGGGGTCGCCGGGCCCCGATGGGGCCGGGCCGCCGGGGGAGGAGACGGCCACTGGTTCAGCCGCCGAGGGTGGCGCAGGGAGGGTCCGGGGTTCGCAGGCCGCCGATGGCTCTCAGATCGGCCCCGCGGCCGGTGGGGCCGGTCCACCGACGCTGGCGGTGCCCCCGCCGACGGTGCCCGCTTTGGCGGTACCTGCCTTGGCGGCTGCCGTGCCGGAGGCGGAGCGGTTGGCGCGGGTGGCGATCACGCGGATCGCCGATCCCGGGGACGAGGTGGTGGGGCGGGCGCTGCGGGAGAGGGGAGCCGAAGAGGTGCTGCGCGCGCTACGGGAGGGGGAGGCACTGCCCGGAGCCGGTCCGCGCCGGACCGACGGATACCGGACGCGGTCGGTTCGGGCCGACCCCGAGGGGGATCTGGAGGCCGCACGCCGGGCCGGAGGACGGTTCGTCTGCCCCGAGGACGCCGACTGGCCGGGGCAGTTGGACGACCTCGGGCCGCAGCGCCCGTACGGCCTGTGGGTACGCGGGCAGCCGTCGCTACGGCTGTGGGCACTGCGCTCGGTGGCCGTGGTCGGCGCACGGGCCTGCACCGACTACGGCGCCCACATGGCGGCGCGGCTCGGCGGGGGACTGGCGCGGGCGGGCTGGGTGGTGGTCTCGGGAGCCGCCTACGGGGTGGACGGTGTGGTGCACCGGGGCGCGCTGCGGGCGGGCGGCGCCACCATCGGCGTGGTGGCCAGCGGCGTCGATGTGCCGTACCCGCCGGGCAACACCCAGTTGATCGGCGAGATCGCCGAACGCGGCCTGCTCGTCGGCGAACTGCCGCCGGGCGACCACCCCACCCGCAGCAGATTCGTGCTGCGGAACCGGGTGATCGCCGCCCTGACCCGCGGCACGGTGGTGGTCGAGGCGCGCTACCGCAGCGGTTCCCTGGTCACCGCGCGGCGGGCCGCCCAGTTGGGGCGGGTGACGATGGGGGTGCCGGGGCCCTGCACGAGCGGTCTGTCGGAAGGGGTGCACGAACTGCTGCGCGGGGACGCCGTGGTGGTGACCGACGCGGCCGAAGTCATCGAGATGGTGGGGGAGATCGGCGCCGACCTCGCACCCGCCCGCCGCGGACCCGTACTGCCGCGCGATCTGCTCGACCCGGTGGCGGCCCGCGTGCTGGAAGCGCTCCCCGGTCAAGGGGACGCCTGCGAAGAGGAGATCGCCCTCGCCGTGGGGTCCACCAGCGACGACACGCTGAGACGGCTCTACGAATTGCAGGCCCTCGGCTTCGTCGAACGCGACGACGGGCGGTGGAAGTTGGTCCGTACCGCGCACGACGGCGCGCCGCGTCGGGAGGGTTGACGCCATCGACACACCATCAGGTGACAGGAAACCGCCGTGACCTGGGACGATCGTAGGACCGGCCGTGGGCGGCCCAGCGGCCCACCATGATGACCCGAGGGGCTCCCGCGCGGGCCCCGTACCGGGCGGTATAGCCGGTCCGGTGAGCGCGCACCGGTAGAGGAACGTATCTGCGCATGTCCCATACGGATGATGTAGCAATAAGCGACACTATGGTCACGCTACGCTCGCGGAGGCTCGATTTCCCGCCCACGTCTCGGCAGAACGGCTCAAAACGGCACATGCCCCAGTACACCCCCGGGTCCGAGCGGGCGACGGCGGCGACCGCCCCCCGCACCTCCCCTCGGCCAGCCGCCCCCACGTCGCTCGACGAACTGTGGCGGACCTATAAGTCCACGGGGGACGCCCGGCTGCGGGAGCAGTTGATCCTGCACTACTCGCCGCTGGTGAAGTACGTGGCGGGCCGGGTCAGCGTCGGACTCCCGGCCAACGTCGAGCAGGCCGACTTCGTCTCCTCCGGGGTGTTCGGACTCATCGACGCGATCGAGAAGTTCGACCCGGAACGCGCGATCAAATTCGAGACCTACGCGATCACCCGTATCCGCGGCGCCATGATCGACGAACTGCGCGCGCTCGACTGGATCCCGCGCTCCGTCCGGCAGAAGGCGCGCGCCGTCGAACGCGCCTACGCCACCCTTGAGGCCAAGCTGCGCCGCACCCCGAGCGAGCCCGAGGTGGCGGCGGAGATGGGCGTCGGGATCGAAGACCTGCACGCGGTGTTCAGCGCGCTGTCCCTGGCCAACGTCGTCGCGCTGGAGGACCTCCTGCACGCGGGCGGCGAGGGCGGCGACCGGCTCAGCCTCGTCGACACCCTGGAGGACACCGGCGCCGACAACCCCGTCGAGGTCGCCGAGGACCGTGAGCTGCGCCGACTGCTCGCCCGCGCGGTCAACACCCTTCCCGAACGCGAGAAGACCGTCGTCACCCTCTACTACTACGAGGGCCTGACACTCGCCGAGATCGGCCAGGTACTCGGCGTCACCGAAAGCAGGGTCAGCCAGATCCACACCAAGTCCGTCCTCCAACTACGGGCAAAGCTGGCCGACGTCGGGCGGTGACAGGCGCGGCACAGTGTCTACAGTGGTGGGATGCCCAGGATTCGAGCGGCCTCGGTGGCCGAACACCGGACGATGCAGCGCCAGGCCCTGCTGGACGCCGCGCGTTCGCTGCTGTCCGAGGGCGGCACGGAGGCGCTGACCTTCCCCGCCCTGGCCGAGCGCACCGGACTGGCGCGCTCCTCGGTCTACGAGTACTTCCGCTCCCGCGCCGCGGTGGTCGAAGAGCTGTGCGCCGTGGACTTCCCCGTCTGGGCCGCCGAGGTCGAGGCCGCCATGCAGGCCGCCGACACCGCCGAGGGTCAGATCGAGGCCTACGTACGCAGCCAGCTCGCGCTGGTCGGCGACCGCCGCCACCGCGCCGTCGTCGCGATCTCCGCCGGTGAACTGGACGCGGGCGCCCGCGAGAAGATCCGCGCCGCCCACGGCGGCCTGGTCACGATGGTCGGCGCCGCCCTCGCGGCCCTCGGCCACGCCGAGCCCCGCCTGACCGCCATGCTCCTGCAAGGCGTGGTCGACGCCGCGGTCCGCCGGATCGAACTCGGCGCCGCAGAAGACCCCGTTCACATCACCGAGTCGGCCGTCACGATGGCGCTGCACGGGGTGACCGGCCGCCCCTGACCCGGGCTGCCGCCTCCGCTTTCCGTTCCGTCCCGCCCGCCGCCGCGCCGAACACCGGCAGCAGCCGGGAGGGCCCCGCGCGCAGCAGCCACGGCGGCAGCAGGGTCAACGGGTCGAGGTAGACGTCACCCCGCAGGAGGCCCCAGTGGAGGCAACCGGGTGAGCGGTGGACGGCGGAGTCGGTCACCACTCCCAGCGGGCCGCCCGCGGCGAGCCGGGTGCCGACCGCGACCGTCCCCCGTACCGGCTCATAGGTGACGCGCAGGCTCGCGTCCGGCCGGTCGAGCCGCAGCACGACGACATCGGTGCCCGCCACCTTCCCCGCGAAGGTCACCTCGCCGGGAGCCGCCGCCCGCACCACGCTCCCCGGCCCCGCGCGTAAGTCGACCCCGCGGTGTCCCGCGGCATAGGGCGTCGCGGGCGGCTCGAAGGCGCGCAGCACCGCCGGCCGCCCCCGTACTCCCGGCCCTGTCACGGGCCAGCAGCGCGCGTCCGAGCCGGCGCCCGCGCACCCCCCGCCGCCCGCCGTACCGGCGCCGCCAGCCGTCCCCGTGCCGCCCGCCGTCCCCGTGCCGCCGGGGAGGGCCGTCAGCAGAGCCGTCATCACCACCGTCAACCACATGTGAAGTGCCATGGCACGAGCATCCCGGATCCGGGCGGCGAAAGATGATCATGGTCCTGGCCTGTGGATAACTCGGGTGTCGCCCGGCACTCCACCGGTCCCGTACACTTTCTCTGGCGATCCGGGTCACCGGGTCGACTTCGCACGCCCCGCCACCCACTCCCCTCATCGGGACGGTGGCCGCGCCCCTCGGTCCCTCGTGGCACGGCGCGTCGGGACGTCAGGCGCGACCGCCGTCCGGCGGTCGCGATAACCGAGTACCTCAAGGAGTACGGCCATGGCCGTCGTCACGATGCGGGAGCTGCTGGAGAGCGGCGTCCACTTCGGGCACCAGACCCGTCGCTGGAACCCGAAGATGAAGCGCTTCATCTTCACCGAGCGCAATGGCATCTACATCATCGACCTGCTCCAGTCGCTGTCGTACATCGACCGCGCCTACGAGTTCGTCAAGGAGACCGTCGCGCACGGCGGCTCCATCATGTTCGTCGGCACCAAGAAGCAGGCGCAGGAAGCCATCGCGGAGCAGGCCTCCCGCGTCGGCATGCCCTACGTCAACCAGCGCTGGCTGGGCGGCATGCTCACCAACTTCTCGACTGTCTACAAGCGCCTCCAGCGCCTGAAGGAGCTCGAGGAGATCGACTTCGACGACGTGGCCGCGTCCGGCCTCACGAAGAAGGAGCTGCTGGTCCTCTCCCGCGAGAAGGACAAGCTGGAGAAGACCCTCGGCGGCATCCGCGAGATGCAGAAGGTGCCGAGCGCCGTCTGGATCGTCGACACCAAGAAGGAGCACATCGCCGTCGGTGAGGCGCGCAAGCTCCGCATCCCGGTCGTCGCGATCCTCGACACCAACTGCGACCCCGACGAGGTCGACTACAAGATCCCGGGCAACGACGACGCGATCCGTTCCGTCACGCTGCTCACCCGTGTGATCGCCGACGCCGTCGCCGAGGGCCTCATCGCCCGCTCCGGTGCCGCCACCGGTGACAAGAAGGCCGAAGGCGTCGCCGAGCCGCTCGCCGAGTGGGAGCGTGACCTGCTCGAGGGCGAGAAGAAGGCCGACGAGGCGCCCGCCGCCGACGCGACCGCCGCCGCTGCCGAGGCACCCGCCGCCGAGGCCGAGGCTCCGGCCGACGCCGCTCCGGCCGACGCCGAGACCGCCGAGGCTCCGGCCGACGCCGCCCCGGCCGCCACGGAGGGCGAGTCCGAGCAGGCCTGAGCCTGTTCCGACCCGTACCGACGGCACACCGGCACCACCGGTCAACCGCACAGCAGCAGGACGCGTATCGCGTACGACGCGTACGACGTGAACCACGCGTGACGACGGCGGGGGCCCATGCCCCCGCCGTCCACCCGTAGATCCACCGACCATTCGGGAAGAGACTTAAACCCATGGCGAACTTCACCGCCGCTGACGTCAAGAAGCTCCGCGAGCTGACCGCCGCGGGCATGATGGACTGCAAGAACGCCCTTGTGGAGGCCGAAGGCGACCTGGACAAGGCCGTCGAGATCCTTCGGGTCAAGGGCCAGAAGGGCGTCACCAAGCGCGAGGGCCGCTCGGCCTCCAACGGTGCGGTCGTCTCCCTGATCGCCGCCGACAACTCCGAGGGCGTCCTCGTCGAGCTGAAGTGCGAGACGGACTTCGTCGCCAAGGGCGACAAGTTCGTCGCCGTGGCCGACGCCATCGCCGCCCACGTCGCCGCCAGCAAGCCGGCCGACATCACGGCACTGCTCGGCTCCGAGATCAAGGACGGCCAGACCGTCCAGGCGTACGTGGACGAGGCGAACGCCACCCTCGGCGAGAAGATCGTGCTCGACCGCTTCGCCCAGTTCTCCGGCACCTACGTGACCTCCTACCTGCACCGCACCAGCCCCGACCTGCCCCCGCAGGTCGGCGTCCTGGTCGAGCTGGACAAGGCCGACGCGCAGGTCGCCAAGGACGTCGCCCAGCACATCGCCGCCTTCGCGCCGACCGCCCTGTCCCGCGACGAGATCCCGGCCGAGACGGTCGAGAACGAGCGTCGCGTCGCCGAGGCCACCGCCCGCGAGGAGGGCAAGCCCGAGGCCGCCCTGGCGCGCATCGTCGAGGGCCGGGTGAACGGCTTCTTCAAGGAGAACGTCGTCCTGGAGCAGGCCTTCGCGAAGGACTCCAAGAAGACCGTCCAGAAGGTGCTGGACGAGGCCGGCGTCACGCTGAAGCGTTTCGCGCGTTTCCGCGTCGGCGTCTGATCGCGCTGGACACGAAAGCAGCGAATGACCGACGGCCCGGCTAGGGTCGTACGCGGTCGGCCGCCCGCCGACCGGCCGCAGATGTGACGAGGAGGCCATTGCCGTACAGGGAACCCACGAGGACCCGCGGCAATGGCCTCCTTCGTACGTGCACGAGGAGATCTCCATGGACAAAGGCGCCGATACGGCCCACCACACCACCGCCCACCGCCGCTATCTGCTGAAGCTGTCCGGCGAGGCGTTCGCCGGGGGAGGCGGTCTCGGAGTCGATCCCGACGTCGTGCACGCCATCGCCCGCGAGATCGCCGCGGTCGTCGCGGACGGCTACGAGATCGCCCTCGTCGTCGGCGGCGGCAACTTCTTCCGCGGCGCAGAACTCCAGCAGCGCGGCATGGACCGGGCCCGCTCGGACTACATGGGCATGCTCGGCACGGTCATGAACTGCCTGGCCCTCCAGGACTTCCTGGAGAAGGAGGGCGTCGAGACCCGCGTGCAGACCGCGATCACCATGGGCCAGGTCGCCGAGCCGTACATCCCGCTGCGGGCCGTACGGCACCTGGAGAAGGGCCGCGTCGTCATCTTCGGCGCCGGTATGGGCATGCCGTACTTCTCCACCGACACCACCGCCGCCCAGCGGGCCCTGGAGATCGACGCGGCGGCCATGCTGATGGGCAAGAACGGGGTCGACGGGGTCTACGACTCCGACCCCAAGCTGAACCCGGACGCGGTGAAGTTCGACGCCCTGGAGTACGGCGAGGTCATCACCCGCGACCTGCGGGTCGCCGACCTCACCGCGATCACCCTCTGCCAGGACAACAAGCTGCCGATCCTCGTCTTCGAGCTGCTCGCCGAAGGGAACATCGCGCGGGCCGTGAAGGGTGAGAAGATCGGCACGCTGGTCAACGACCGGGGCTCCAGGGCTTAATGACCGCCCGAGCGCCGGGTGGTGACACGTCCCGGTTCGCCCGGTCCGGGGATGGACAACAGGCTGCCGGTCGGACACCGTGCAGGAAAGACGCGCGCAGGGGCCCGACCGTCAGGCTCCGCCTTCTGAATACCAGGAGCACATGGTGATTGAAGAGACCCTCCTCGAGGCCGAGGAGAAGATGGAGAAGGCCGTCGTCGTCGCCAAGGAGGACTTCGCGGCGATCCGTACCGGCCGGGCGCACCCCGCGATGTTCAACAAGATCGTGGCCGAGTACTACGGCGCGCCCACCCCGATCAACCAGCTCGCCTCGTTCGCGGTGCCCGAGCCGCGGATGGCGGTGATCACCCCCTTCGACAGCAGCAGTCTGCGCAACATTGAGGAGGCGATCCGCAACTCCGACCTCGGCGTCAACCCGAGCAACGACGGCCGGATCATCCGGGTGGCGTTCCCGCAGCTCACCGAGGAGCGGCGCCGGGAGTACATCAAGGTCGCCAAGACCAAGGGCGAGGACGCCAAGATCTCGATCCGCAGCGTCCGCCGCAAGGCCAAGGAGACCCTCGACAAGCTCGTCAAGGACGGCGAGTCGGGCGAGGACGAGGTGCGCCGCGCGGAGAAGGAGCTGGACGACACGACGTCGAAGTACGTCGCCCAGGTCGACGAGCTGCTCAAGCACAAGGAAGCCGAGCTGCTGGAGGTCTGACCGGGCCGGGCCCCCGGGCCCGCCCCGGAAACACCGCCCCGGACATCTCAGTCCGTCCGGACACGCCCGTCCGGACACGCCCGTCCTGGCGCCGTTCCTGACGCCCGTCCGGACACCGGCAGTACGACCGTATGCACGATCCCGCCCTCAGCCCTTCCCGGCCGACACACGACGACGCGAGGCGAAGCTCAGTGAACGACTCTTCCTGGGGCGCTTCGCCACGCGCCGGTCACTGGGGAGCGCCCGAGGACACGGTCACCAACGGCGCGGCCGACGGCTCGATTGCGGATGAAACGATCATCTATCCGGCGGGTTCCGCACCCGATTCCGGGCGCGGCAGGAAGACTCCTCCTATGCCAACCGCCCCGGAGCCGACACCGCCGCCGCAGCCCCCCGCGAAGAAGTCCGCAGGGCGGAATCTGCGCGCGGCGATAGGGGTCGGCCTCGGCCTCGGCGCGGTCATCGTCGCCTCGCTCTTCATCGTGAAGGCGGTGTTCGTCGGCGTCGTGGTCGTCGCCGCCGCCGTCGGCGTCTGGGAGCTGACCTCGCGGCTGGCGGAGCGCAAGGGCATCCGCGCCCCGCTGATCCCGATCGCGGCCGGCGGTACGGCGATGATCATCGCCGGGTATCTGCGCGGCGCGGACGGCGCCTGGGTGGCGATGGCCCTCACCGCGCTCGCCATCCTCGTGTGGCGCATGACGGAGCCGCCCGAGAACTACCTGCGCGATGTCACCGCCGGCGTCTTCGCCGCCTTCTACGTGCCCTTCCTGGCCACCTTCGTGGTCATGATGCTCGCCGCCGACGACGGCCCGCGGCGCGTCCTGGTCTTCCTGCTGCTCACCGTGATCAGCGACACCGGCGCCTACGCCGTCGGCTGGCGCTTCGGCAAGCACAAGCTCGCGCCCCGCATCAGCCCCGGCAAGACCCGCGAGGGCCTGCTCGGCGCGATCTCCTTCGCCATGGTCGCGGGCGCCCTGCTCATGCAGTACGTCATCGACGACGGCCGCTGGTGGCAGGGCCTCCTCCTCGGCCTCGCCGCCGCCGTCAGCGCCACCCTCGGCGACCTCGGCGAATCCATGATCAAGCGCGACCTCGGCATCAAGGACATGGGCACCCTCCTGCCGGGCCACGGCGGCATCATGGACCGCCTCGACTCCCTGCTCCCCACCGCCCCCGTCGTCTGGCTCCTCCTGGCCGTCTTCGTCGGCACCGGCTGACCCCCCGACGGCCCGCCGCCCGAGCGACAGCCCCCGGACCAGCGGGCGACCGGCCGACCCATTTCGATCTGCGACACTTGTCAGATCATGCCTGTACCCGGAGAACTCACTTTTGCCGCGCCGCGTGGGGCCAAGAAGCCGCCGCGGCACCTTGCCGACCTCACTCCCGTCGAGCGGCGGGAGGCGGTGGCCGCGCTCGGGGAGAAGCCGTTCCGGGCGAAGCAACTGTCGCAGCACTACTTCGCGCGGTACGCCGACGATCCGGCGGCGTGGACGGACATTCCGGCCGCGGCGCGGGGGAAGCTGGCGGAGGACCTGCTGCCGGAGCTGATGACGGTGGTGCGGCACGCGTCGTGCGACGACGGGGACACCCGTAAGACGCTGTGGAAGCTGTTCGACGGGACGCTCGTCGAGTCGGTGCTGATGCGGTACCCGGACCGGGTCACGATGTGCATCTCCTCGCAGGCGGGCTGCGGCATGAACTGCCCGTTCTGCGCGACCGGGCAGGCCGGTCTCGACCGGAATCTGTCCACCGCCGAGATCGTGCACCAGATCGTCGCGGGCATGAAGAGCCTGCGCGACGGCGAGGTGCCCGGGGGGCCCGCGCGGCTGTCGAACATCGTCTTCATGGGGATGGGCGAGCCGCTGGCCAACTACAAGCGCGTGATCGGCGCGATCCGCCGCCTCACCGACCCCGAGCCGGACGGCCTCGGCCTGTCGCAGCGCGGCATCACCGTCTCCACGGTCGGCCTGGTCCCGGCGATCTACCGGTTCGCCGACGAGGGGCTGAAGTGCCGCCTCGCGGTCTCGCTGCACGCGCCCGACGACGAGCTGCGCGACACCCTGGTGCCGGTCAACACCCGCTGGAAGGTCCGCGAGGTGCTGGACGCGGCCTGGCACTACGCCGAGGTCTCCGGCCGCCGGATCTCCATCGAGTACGCGCTGATCCGGGACATCAACGACCAGGCGTGGCGCGCGGACCGGCTCGGCCGGATGCTGAAGAACCACCGGGTGCACGTCAATCTGATCCCGCTCAACCCCACGCCCGGCTCCAAGTGGACGGCCTCCCGGCCGGAGGACGAGCGGGCGTTCGTCGCCGCGCTCGAGTCCCACGGCGTGCCCGTGACCGTACGGGACACCCGCGGCCAGGAGATCGACGGCGCGTGCGGCCAGCTCGCGGCCTCGGAGCGCTGAGGCGCCGGGCGCGATAGGGGCCCGGCGCTGACCAGCCCTTTCGCACCTGCTGCTATCGTGCTCGTGCAATCACACAAGTACGTACAAGTGAACATTCCGACAGGGGAGCGCCTGAGACGGCGCTGAGAGTGCGGCCCACGAGACCGCAGACCCTCGGACCTGATCCGGGTCATACCGGCGTAGGGAGTCTGCACAGATGAACACCATCCGTCGGCGTGCCATCGGCGCGCTCGTCCTGGCCACGGTCGGCGCCACCGCGCTCGCCGCGTGCGGCAGCGACTCGGGCGGCACCAAGACCAGCGGCGGCAGCACGTCCAAGACCGTGACGCTGGTCAGCCACGACTCCTTCGCGGCGTCCGACGCCGTGCTCAAGGACTTCACCAAGGAGACCGGCTACACGGTCAAGGTACTGCGCGGCGGAGACGCGGGCGCGGCCGTCAACCAGGCGATCCTCACCAAGGACCACCCGCAGGGCGACGTCTTCTTCGGCGTCGACAACACGCTGCTGTCCCGCGCGCTCGACAACGGCCTGTTCACCCCGTACGCGGCCAAGGGCCTCGACCAGGTGCCCGCCGACCTCCAACTCGACGCGGCCAAGCACCGGGTGACGCCCATCGACTCCGGTGACGTCTGCGTCAACTACGACCGGGCGTACTTCACCGCGCACAAGCTGGCCCCGCCCGCCACCTTCGCGGACCTGGTCAAGCCGGAGTACAAGAACCTGCTGGTCACCGAGAACGCCGCGACGTCCTCGCCCGGTCTGGCCTTCCTGCTCGGCAGCGCCGCCGCCTACGGGGACTCCGACTGGCAGTCGTACTGGAAGAAGCTCAAGGCCAACGGCGTCGAGGTCGTGGACGGTTGGGAGCAGGCGTACAACGACCGCTTCTCCGGCTCCTCGGCAGGCAAGAAGGCCAAGGGCGACAAGCCGCTGGTCGTGTCGTACGCGTCCAGCCCGCCCGCCGAGGTCGTGGGCGTCACCCCCGCGCCCGCCCAGTCCCCGACCGGGGTCTCCACCGGCACCTGCTTCCGGCAGATCGAATTCGCCGGGCTGCTGCACGGCGCGAAGAACACCGCGGGCGGCCAGGCGCTGATCGACTTCCTGCTGAGCAGGACGTTCCAGGAGGACATGCCCCTCCAGATGTACGTCGACCCGGTGCGCAAGGACGCCGCCGAGCCCGAGGTGTTCACCAAATACGGCGCGAAGATCACCGACCCGAAGACGCTGGCGCCCGACAAGATCGCCGCCAAGCGCGACGAGTGGGTCAAGGCATGGTCGTCGATCGTCCTCAAGTGACGCCCGGCGCCGAAAAGACGGACGCGGCCGATACGTCGGGCCACGCCGATACGTCGGACACGACCGATACGTCGGACACGACCGGCACGGCGGACGCGACCGATACGACGGACACGACCGGCACGGCACCTGCGGTACGCGGCAGGGCCCGGTCGCTCGTACCCGGTCGCGGCACCGCGATCCGACTCGCCCTGATGGCCGTGCCCGCCGCCTTCTTCGGGGTGTTCTTCGCCTACCCCGTGATCTCCATCGTCGGCCGCGGCCTGCACCAGGGCGGCCGGTGGCAGCTCGGCCGGATCGGCGACGTCCTCGGCGACGGCTCCATCCGGCACGTGCTGTGGTTCACCTGCTGGCAGGCCGCCGCGTCCACCGCGCTGACCCTGGCCGTCGCCCTGCCCGGCGCGTACGTCTTCGCGCGGCTCGACTTCCCCGGCAAGCGGCTGCTGCGGGCCGTCGTCACCGTGCCCTTCGTGCTGCCGACCGTGGTCGCCGGTTCGGCCTTCCTCGCGCTGCTCGGCCGCGGCGGCTTCACCGACTCGCTGTGGGGCGTCCGCCTGGACACCACCGTGTGGGCGATCCTCATCGCGCACGTCTTCTTCAACTACGCGGTGGTCGTCCGCACCGTCGGCGGCCTGTGGGCGCAGCTCGACCCGCGCCAGGAAGAGGCCGCGCGGATGCTCGGCGCGAGCCGGCTCGCCGCCTGGCGGCGGGTCACGCTGCCCGCGCTCGGCCCCTCGGTGGCCGCCGCCGGGCTGATGGTGTTCCTGTTCACCTTCACCTCCTTCGGCGTGATCCAGATCCTCGGCGGCCCGCTGTACTCCACCCTCGAAGTGGAGATCTACCGGCAGACCGCGGAACTCCTCGACCTGCCGACCGCCGCCGTGCTGACCCTGCTGCAATTCGCCGCCGTCGCCGCGATCCTCGCCGTGCACGCCTGGACCGTACGCCGCCGGGAGTCCACGCTGCGGCTGGTCGACGCGGCCACTACCGCGCACCGGCCGCGCGGCAGGGGGGAGCGGACGCTGCTCGCCGGAGTGCTCGCCGTCATCGCGCTGCTGATCCTGCTGCCGCTGGGCGTGCTCGTCGCCCGCTCGCTGGACGGCCCGGACGGCTACGGCTTCGCCTTCTACCGCTCGCTCGGCTCCGTCGGCTCGGGCCGGAGCGGCGGCACCTTCACCGTCGCCCCGCTGGAGACGGTCTGGAATTCGCTGCGGTACGCCGCCGTCGCCACCGTCATCGCCTTGACGGTCGGCGGGCTCGCCGCCGCGGCCCTGGTCCGCAGGGCGGGACGGCTGGTCCGCGGCTTCGACGCGCTGCTGATGCTGCCGCTCGGCACCTCCGCCGTCACCGTAGGCTTCGGCTTCCTGATCACCCTCGACAAGCCGCCGCTCGACCTGCGGTCCTCCTGGATCCTGGTGCCGCTCGCCCAGGCGCTGGTCGGTGTGCCGTTCGTCGTACGCGTCATGCTGCCGGTGCTGCGCGCCGTCGACGACCGGCTGCGGGAGGCCGCAGCGGTGCTCGGCGCGTCACCGCTACGGGTCTGGCGCGAGGTCGAACTCCCGCTCGTCGGACGGGCACTGGCCGTCGCCGCGGGCTTCGCCTTCGCCGTGTCGCTCGGCGAATTCGGCGCCACCGTCTTCATCGCCCGCCCCGACAGCCCCACCCTCCCGGTCGCCGTCGCCCGCCTGCTCGGCCGCGCGGGCCCGTCCACGTACGGCCAGGCCATGGCACTGAGCACCATCCTCATGCTGGTCTGCGCCGCGTCGCTGCTGGTGCTGGAGAATCTGCGCCCGCGCGGCGGGGGCGCCGACCCCTCACCCGGGGAGTTCTGATGACGCTGCTGCGAGTCGAGGACGCGACCGTACGGTTCGGCGCGCGGGCCGCGCTGGACGCCGTCACGCTGGAGGTGGCCGCGCACGAGACGGTGTGCGTGCTCGGGCCCAGCGGCAGCGGCAAGTCCACGCTGCTGCGGGCCGTCGCCGGACTCCAGCCGCTGGACGGCGGACGGGTGCTGCTCGACGGCGCCGACCAGGCGGGCGTTCCCGCGCACCGGCGCGGCGTCGGCCTGATGTTCCAGGACCACCAGCTCTTTCCGCAGCGCGACGTCGGCGGCAACGTCGCCTTCGGGCCGCGCATGCACAAGGTGCCGCGCGAGCGGCGCGAGGAGCGGGTGCGCGAACTGCTCGACCTCGTCGGGCTGCCCGGCGCGGGCGGGCGCGGCGTCGCCACGCTCTCCGGCGGGGAGCAGCAGCGGGTCGCCCTGGCCCGCGCCCTCGCCCCCGAGCCGCGGCTGCTCATGCTCGACGAGCCGCTGGGACAGCTCGACCGGGCGCTGCGCGAACGGCTCGTGGTGGAGCTGCGCGAACTCTTCCGTCGCCTGGGGACGACGGTCCTGGCCGTCACGCACGACCAGAGCGAGGCGTTCGCCCTCGCGGACCGGGTCGTGGTGATGCGCGACGGGCGCATCGCGCAGTCCGGTACGCCGCTGGAGGTCTGGCAGCGGCCGGTGTCGCCCTTCGTGGCCCGCTTCCTCGGCTTCGACAACATCGTGGACGCCAGCGTCGGGGGTGGCGTCGCCGATACGCCGTGGGGGAAGGTGCCGGTGCCCTCCGGCACCCCGCAGGGGCCCTGCCACCTGCTCATCCGGCCCGCCGGGGTGCGCCTCACCGGACTCGAGTCCGGGCTTCGCTGCACTGTCGTCGCCCGCACGTTTCGTGGCGACCACATCACGCTCGTCCTGGCGCCGGAGGCGGGGCCGCGCCTCGAAGCCGGGTGCCCTTGGCGGGCGGCACCCGAGGTCGGTGCCGAGGTCGCCGTGACCTTCGCCCCCGAAGAGGTCGTCCTCCTCGCGGACGCCCCCCACCGCCCCTAGGGCCGGTCCTTCAGGGGCGCGGGGAACCGCGCGAGCAACCCCCCACCGGCCGGTGGTCCGACGACAACCGATCCGCCCCGTTGGGGAAGAAGACCGGCTGACCGTCTCGGTCAGAGAGCCGTTCTAGGGGGTGGCCAGCCTGGACAGGGCGGCGGGGACTTCCGCGACGGAGTCGACGAGGGCGAGGAGGGGGGACATGGGGCGGCCGGAGGCGAGGGCGGTCAGGAGGGGCCAGGCGGGGAGAGTGGTGGTCCAGTGGACGCGGTCGACGAGGACGAGGGGAACGGGAACCCCTCGGGAGGAGTAGTAGTCGGGGGTGGCGGCGTCGAAGATCTCCTGGACGGTCCCGGCGGCGCCGGGGAGGAAGACGACCCCGCCGGTGCAGCGCGAGAGCAACCCGTCCTCGCGGGTCGCGTTGGCGAAGAACTTGGCGATGCCGGAGGCGAAGGCGTTCGGCGGCTCGTGGCCGTAGAACCAGGTGGGCAGCCCGTAGGAGGGTCCGCCGTCCGGCCAGCGGTCGCGTACCTCGAAGGCGGTACGGGCCCAGTCGCCGACGGAGGGCGCGAAGGACGGGACGCCGGCCAGGACGGCGAGGGCCTTGCGGAGCATCAGGTCGTCGTAGGGCGCGGCGTAGGCGCCGAAGTTGGCGGCCTCCATCGCGCCGGGGCCGCCGCCGGTGGCGACGGTGTGCCCGGCCCTGGCGAGGTCGCGGCCGAGCCGTGCGGCACCCGCGTAGGCGTCGGAGCCGCGCTCCATGGCGTGGCCGCCCATGACGCCGACCACGCTGAGGCCGCGCAGGCGCTCGTCGAGGGCGTCGGACACGGCGTCGTCGTGGATCGAGCGCAGCATCGAGGCGAGTATGTCGCCCTCCGCCGCGGCGGAGCGCGCCCAGGCGTGCGTACGGGCGTCCGGCGTCCGCTCGTAACCGTCCTCGTCGAGGCCCGCGTACAGCTCGTCGGGGCTGTAGAGCGCGCCCCGGTACGGGTCGAAGGGCAGGTCGGGGACGGGCGGGAAGACCAGCGCGCCGCCCGCGCGCACATGGGCGAGGGCCTGCGGCTCCATCGGGCAGCCGAGGAAGACGGCCTGCGAGGTGTCGGTGACGAGGAGCGCGAACGTACGGTCGGTCAGGTCGACGGCCTGTACGCGGTATCCGGCGAAGGAACCGCTCAGGGCGACCTGGTCGAATTCGGCCAGCGACTCAACTTCCCTGTCCTGTCCGGGAGTTGGGGGAATGTCGGGCGCTGCGGGCGGGATGTCGGCGGGCACGTCTGAACGATAGTCCTCGGTGCGGCTCACCGGCCCGGCGGGACGGTGGTGAGTACGGCGACCAGGGCCGTGAGGGGGACGGCGGCGGCCAGCAGGACGCCCGCCCGCAGCGCGACCGCGCCGCGCAGGAGCGCGGGGGAGGCGCCGACCTGGCGCAGGGCGGCCATCGCGGGCTCCCGGCCGCGCCGGGCCTCCAGCAGCGCGGTGCCCGCGGTGGCCAGCACGCACACCACGATCAGGACACCGGCCAGGGCGGTGAGGGGGCCGAAGGGGCGGGCGCCGCCGCGGTGCAGGTCGTACGCGGCCAGGGCCGCGGCGGCGGTGGCGCACAGGGCGCCGAGCGGGCGGCCGACCGCACCGGCCTCCTCCTGGAGGGCCCGTCCGGCCAGCAGCCGGAGCGCGCCGGGGCGGAAGGCGGCGAGCAGCCGTCCGCAGGCGTGCACGAGGCCGGGACCCGCGAGGACCATGCCCGCGGTGGCGACGACCCAGCCGCCGAGCGCGAGCGGCGCGATGGAGCCGAGACCGCCGGGCAGCGGCACCTCGTGGCCGTGCGGCGCGGCCACCTCGGCGGCGAGCCCGACGGCGATCAGAGCGACGCCCCAGGGCAGGCCGCCGGGCGGATCGGCCGCGGAGACCTTGCGGGTCGCGGGGGCGGGCGCGGTGGAGACGGCGCGCGGTGGCCACAACTGGGCCGCGCCGATGACGGCGGCGCTCACCGGGACCAGCGCGAGCAGCGTCAACGCGCCCGCGAGCGGCACCTGTTCGCCGCCGCCGAGGAGGTCGGAGGCGGCGCCGTGGAGGGGCAGCGCGCCCGTCAGGTCGCCGCGCAGGTGCAGAAACGCCAGCAGGGCCACCGCGCTGCCGACCGCGCAGGTCAGGGCGGTCGCCGACGCGGCGAGCAGGGCCACGCCGACCCGGCCGAGGCCCACCGCGGCCAGTCCGGGACGCGGCCACCGCGCGGGCACCGCCCGCCCCGCGGCGACCGCGAACTGCACGGTCACCACGACCGGCAGCGCGCACCACGCCAGCCGCGCGGCGGCGTCGGCCGGCCGGTGCGGGTGCCCGAGGGCGTATCCCAGCGCGGCCAGCAGCAGCAGCCCGGTGGCCGCCGACGCGGCGGCGACCAGCACCCACCGCACCAGCGCGGTGTACCGCGCCCCGCGTACGACACGAAAACTCAGCACGCCCGGCTCCCTTCCGACACGGGCCGCCGCCCCGTACGGGCCATGGCCACGGCACCGGCCCCGCCGAAGCGGGCACCCGTAAGGGCACGGGCGGTGTGGACAGTCGAGGTCATACGGACGCGGCCCGCGTCGTCGTCGCGGTCGGCTCGGAATCCCGCTCCTGCGCGGGCATCGCGGCGTTGACCCGGCCGTCGAGCAGCGGGATCACGCGGTCCGCGAAGGGCGCGATGTCGTGGTCGCAGGCGCTGAGCACGACGGTGATGCCGTGCGAGCGGGCCGCGCTGGTGAGGGTCCGCATCACCAGGGCGCGGTCGGGACGGTGCAGCGGCGCGCCCGGGTCGTCGGCGAAGACGATCTCCGGGGTGGTGACCAGGGCGCGGGCCACCGCGATCCGCTGCCGCTCGGCCTGGAGGAGTTCGGCCGGGCGCTTGCGGGCGGCGGCCCCGATGTCGAGCCGGTCAAGCCACTCCTGCGCCGCGGCCCTGGCCGCGCGGTACTTGGTGCCGCGCAGCAGCAGCGGCAGCGCCGCGTTCTCCCAGGCCGTCAGCTCGGGCAGCAGTTGCGAGGTGCTGCCGACCCAGCCGAAGCGGTCCCTGCGCAGCTCGTCCCTGGCCGTCTCGGGGAGGGTGTGGACCGGGGCGCTGTTGAACCACACCTCGCCCTCGTCCGGCACCAACTGCCCCGACAGGCAGCGCAGCAGCGTCGACTTGCCCGCGCCCCGCGGACCCACGACGGCCAGGATCTCGCCCTGCCGTACGCCCAGCGACACACCCAGCAGCGCGGGGGACCCGTCGTGCGCGTGGCGCAGCGAACGGGCCCACAACACGTCATTGTCCGGCGGGGCCACCATGCCGTTACCTCCGCGGTTCGCGAACCAATCCCCTCCGGGGAGGTTAGGCGCCGCCGGCCCCCGCGGCCCGCAGGCACGGCGTACGTCCCCCGCGAGCCGCCCGTCCGGGTGACAAGCCCCCGACGCCTGCGTGACGCAGGCGGGTGACCCAGTTCCCCGCGCCCCCAAAAGAAGCACGGCGATGGCGTCTCACGCCGCGGGAGCGCGCTGGGAGCGTCAGAGCTTGGTCCACGCCTCGGTCAGGACGCCGCGCAGGATGGCCTCGATGTCGTTGAAGAGGGACTGGTCGGAGGTGAGCGGCGGGGCGAGCTGGACGACGGGGTCGCCGCGGTCGTCGGCGCGGCAGTAGAGGCCGGCGGCGTACAGCTCCTTGGAGAGGAAGCCGTACAGGACGCGCTCGGTCTCCTCGTCGGTGAAGGTCTCCTTGGTGGCCTTGTCCTTGACGAGTTCGATGCCGTAGAAGAAGCCGTTGCCGCGGACGTCGCCCACTATCGGCAGGTCGTTGAGCTTCTTGAGGGTGTCGAAGAAGGCGCCCTCGTTGTCCAGGACGTGCTGGTTGAGGCCCTCGCGCTCGAAGATGTCGAGGTTGGCGATGCCGACGGCGGCCGAGACGGGGTGGCCGCCGAAGGTGTACCCGTGGAGGAAGGTGTTGTTGCCCTTGTAGAAGGGCTCGGCGAGCCGGTCGGAGATGATGCAGGCGCCGATGGGGGAGTACCCGGAGGTCATGCCCTTGGCGCAGGTGATCATGTCGGGCACGAAGTCGAACTTGTCGCAGGCGAACATCGTGCCGAGCCGCCCGAAGGCGCAGATGACCTCGTCGGAGACGAGCAGCACGTCGTACTGGTCGCAGATCTCGCGGACGCGCCGGAAGTATCCGGGGGGCGGCGGGAAGCAGCCGCCCGCGTTCTGCACCGGCTCCAGGAAGACGGCGGCGACGGTGTCGGGGCCCTCGAAGAGGATCTGCTGCTCGATCTGGTCGGCGGCCCAGCGGCCGAACGCCTCGGGGTCGTCACCGTGGATCGGGGCGCGGTAGATGTTGGTGTTGGGCACCTTGCGCGCGCCGGGGACCAGCGGCTCGAAAGGGGCCTTCAGGGCGGGCAGCCCGGTGATCGACAGGGCGCCCTGCGGGGTGCCGTGGTAGGCGACGGCCCGTGAGATCACCTTGTACTTGGTGTGGTTGCCGGTCAGCTTGTGATACTGCTTCGCGAGCTTCCAGGCCGTCTCGACGGCCTCGCCGCCGCCGGTGGTGAAGAAGACCTTGTTGAGGTCGCCGGGCGCGTAGTGCGCGAGCCGCTCGGCCAGTTCGATCGCCTTGGGGTGCGCGTAGCTCCAGATCGGGAAGAAGGCCAGCTCCTGGGCCTGCTTGTACGCGGTCTCGGCCAGCTCGTGCCTGCCGTGACCGGCGTTGACGACGAAGAGCCCCGACAGACCGTCGATGTACCGCTTGCCGTGGTCGTCGTAGATGTACGTGCCCTCGCCGCGCACGATGGTCGGCACGGGGGCGTTCTCGTACGACGACATGCGGGTGAAGTGCATCCACAGGTGGTCGTGGGCGGTCCTGGAGGAGTCCGAGGCAGTCGCGGACGGTGCGGGGTTCGTGGAGGTCATGGCTATCTGGTTCCCCAGGTGTAGGTCTGCTTCCGCAGCTTGAGGTAGACGAAGGTCTCGGTGGAGCGGACGCCGGGCAGTGCCCGGATCCGCTTGTTCACCAGGTCCAGCAGGTGGTCGTCGTCCTCGCAGACGATCTCCACCATCAGGTCGAAGGAACCGGCGGTGATGACGACGTAGTCGACCTCGTCCAGCGCGGTCAGCGTCTCGGCGACCGGGTCGATGTCGCCGTCCACGTTGATGCCGACCATCGCCTGCCGCCGGAAGCCCACGGTGAGCGGGTCGGTGACGGCGACGATCTGCATGACGCCCTGGTCGAGCAGCTTCTGTACGCGCTGCCGCACCGCCGCCTCGGACAGGCCCACGGCCTTGCCGATCGTCGCGTACGGACGGCGTCCGTCCTGCTGGAGCTGTTCGATGATCGCGTTCGACACCGCGTCTATCGACGGCGCTCCGCCGTTCTTGTCCCGAGTGGCCACGCGCCCCACTGTGCAGGAGAGGTCGACGGTCGCGCAAGCCCTTCACGATGAAAATCGTCGCCGACGGCCCTCTGTGGTACCGAATCGGTTGTTGAGGGGGGATGGGTGTGTCGAATACGGCAGTCCTGCGGCTAAGCTGGGGAACGTCTCAGCCCGTGGACACCGGACTCGTACGACCAGGGAGCAAGCGCCGTGACCGAACTCCGTACTCTGCGCAATTACATCGACGGAGAGTTCCGCGACGCCGCGGACGGCCGGACCACCGAGGTGGTCAGCCCGGTGACCGGCGACGCGTACGCCACCGCGCCGCTGTCCGGCGCGGCCGACGTGGACGCGGCGATGGCCGCCGCGGCGGCCGCCTTCCCCGCGTGGCGCGACGCCACCCCGTCGGAGCGGCAGAAGGCGCTGCTGAAGATCGCCGACGCGATCGAGGCGCGCGCCGATGAGCTTATCGCGGTGGAGAGCGAGAACACCGGCAAGCCGATCGGACTGACCGCCAGCGAGGAAATCCCGCCGATGGTGGACCAGATCCGCTTCTTCGCGGGCGCCGCGCGCATGCTCGAAGGCCGCTCGGCCGGTGAGTACATGGACGGCATGACGTCCATCGTGCGGCGCGAGCCGGTCGGCGTCTGCGCGCAGGTCGCGCCCTGGAACTACCCGATGATGATGGCCGTGTGGAAGTTCGCCCCGGCCATCGCGGCGGGCAACACCGTCGTCCTCAAGCCGTCCGACACCACGCCCGCCTCCACCGTGCTGCTCGCCGAGATCCTCGGCGGCATCCTCCCCAAGGGCGTCTTCAACGTCGTCTGCGGCGACCGGGACACCGGCCGGGCGATGGTCGAGCACCCGGTGCCCGCGATGGCCTCCATCACCGGTTCGGTACGCGCGGGCATCGAGGTCGCCGGATCGGCCGCCAAGGACGTCAAGCGGGTCCACCTCGAACTGGGCGGCAAGGCCCCCGTCGTGGTCTTCGAGGACACCGACATCGCCAAGGCCGTCGAGGACATCGCCGTCGCCGGATTCTTCAACGCCGGGCAGGACTGCACCGCGGCCACCCGCGTCCTGGTCCAGGAGTCGATCCACGCGGAGTTCACCGCCGCCCTCGCCAAGGCCGCCGCCGAGACCAGGACCGGCCTGCCGGACGACGAGGACGTGCTGTACGGGCCGCTGAACAACGCCAACCAGCTCGCCCAGGTCAGCGGCTTCATCGAGCGGCTGCCCGCGCACGCCAAGGTCGAGACCGGCGGCCACCGGGTCGGCGAGCGCGGCTACTTCTACGCGCCGACCGTCGTGTCCGGGCTGCGGCAGGACGACGAGATCATCCAGCGCGAGGTCTTCGGCCCCGTCATCACCGTCCAGTCCTTCACCGACGAGGAGCAGGCCGTCGCCTGGGCCAACGGCGTGGACTACGCGCTGGCGTCCTCGGTGTGGACCAAGGACCACGGGCGCGCCATGCGGATGTCCAAGCGGCTGGACTTCGGCTGCGTGTGGATCAACACCCACATCCCGCTGGTCGCCGAAATGCCGCACGGCGGCTTCAAGCGGTCCGGCTACGGCAAGGACCTGTCGGGCTACGGCTTCGAGGACTACACGCGGATCAAGCACGTGATGACCTCGCTGGACGGCTGAGCCGGCCGTCCGGCCTCCCCCGCGGGCGGGCCCGCGGGGGAGGGGCGGTCAGGCGCGGCGCCGCAGCAGCCGCTGCAAGGCGTCCAGCCGGTTCGTGGTGATCGCGTCCACGCCCAGGTCGAGCAGCCGGGTCATGTTGCGCTGCCAGTCCGCCGTCCACGCGCCGACCAGCAGCCCGTTGTCCGCGGCCCACCGCACGGTCGTGGCGTCGATCAGCCCGAAGCGCAGATTGATCCACCGCGGCTTCAGCTCGTCCAGCAGCGAGCGCGGCGGCGGGGCCACCGTCGTCCACGTCATGGCGATCTCCGCCGACGCGTCCAGGTCGCGCACCGTCAGCATCGCGCCGAGCCCGCCGCAGTAGTAGACGCGGTCGCCGACGCCCGCCTCCGCCACCGCGGCCATGGTCGCCTTCACCTGGCCGACCGAGGTCAGGTCCAGCATCATCCGGCCGCCGCCGGGGTGCCGCAGCAGCTCGGCGAAGGCGTCCGACAGAGTGGGCACACGGCCGTCGGTGAGGTCCACGACATCGTTCAACGACAGGTCGCCGACCGCCTCCGGCACCTTCCACAGCCGCTCCAGCGTCTCGTCGTGCAGCAGCACCGGCACGCCGTCGGCGGTCAGCTTCACGTCGACCTCCACCGCGCCCGCGCCCTTGAGCAGCGCCGACCGCACGGAGGGCAGGGTGTTCTCGCGCTCGTGGTACGGGTCGCCCCGGTGGGAGACCGCGACGGTCACCGCCACGCCGCCGTGTACGCGTCGATCTCGGCGGCCAGCGCCCGCTTGCCCGCCGGGTCGAGGAAGGAGACCTCGACGGCGTTCTTGGCGAGCGCCGCGACCCCGGTGTGGTCCAGCTCCAGCAGCCGGGCGGCGACCGCGTACTCGGTGTTGAGGTCGGTGCCGAACATCGGCGGGTCGTCGCTGTTGACCGTGACCAGCACGCCCGCGTCGATCATCTCCCTGATCGGGTGCTGGTCGATCTCGGTGACCGCGCGGGTGGCGATGTTGGAGGTGGGGCAGACCTCCAGCGGGATGCGCTGCTCCGCGAGGTGATCGAGCAGCCGCCGGTCGCGTACCGCGCTGGTGCCGTGGCCGATGCGCTCCGCGCCCAGTTCGTTGATCGCGTCCCAGATCGTCTCGGGGCCCGTCGTCTCGCCCGCGTGCGGCACGCTGTGCAGACCGGCGGCGCGCGCCCGGTCGAAGTACGGCTTGAACTGCGGCCTCGGCACGCCCAGTTCCGGGCCGCCCAGACCGAAGGAGACCAGGCCCTCGGGGCGCAGGTCGAGCGCCAGGTGCGTGGTCTGCTCGGCGGACTCAAGACCCGCCTCGCCGGGGATGTCGAAGCACCAGCGCAGGGTCACGCCCAGCTCGGACTCCGCGGCCTTGCGCGCGTCCTCGATGGCCTCCATGAACGCCTGCTCGTGGATGCCGCGCCGGGTCGAGCTGAACGGGGTGACGGTCAGCTCCGCGTAGCGGATGTTCTGCCGCGCCATGTCCCTGGCCACCTCGAAGGTGAGCAGCCGTACGTCCTCGGCGTCCCTGATCAGGTCGACCACCGACAGGTAGACCTGGATGAAGTGCGCGAAGTCCTTGAAGGTGAAGAAGTCGGCGAGGGCCGCGGGGTCGGCGGGGACCGCGGAGTCCGGGTGCCGGGCGGCCAGTTCCGCGACGATCCGCGGTGACGCGGACCCGACGTGGTGGACATGCAACTCGGCTTTCGGAAGTCCGGCGATGAAGGTGTCGAGGCCGGAGCCGAAGCCGGGCGCGGTGTCGGGCATGCGGGGGTCCTCCCAGGGGTCCGATCGGTGCGGTTCATCGTAAACGGCACCGGGAAACGGCGCTGGGACGGCGGGCGGCGACGCCGTGACGGCGGGCGGGGACGGCCGACGTCGCACCATGGCCCCCAGACGTCCCCCGGTCACGCCGCCGGGGATCGCCGCGACGGCCGGATTCACACAGAATTCGTCGCGTAACCAAAAGGCAACAACGGAATCACTTGTTGAAGGACAGCTCCTCTGCCAGGATCGGCGATCAATCCAGAGTTTGGCCACGCCGCCAGGAGTGGGCGCGGAGGCGAGGAGAACGTGATGGACCACGTGACGGACGTGGCGAAACGGTTCGCGAGCGGAGCCCAGTACATCGACGGCCGCCCGCGAACCGGCGGCAGCGGCGACACGCACTCCGTCGTGGACCCGGCGACGGGCCGCACGGTGTGGACGTACGCCACCGCGGGACCCGCCGACGTGGACGCCGCCGTCGCCGCCGCGAAGGCCGCGCTGCCCGGCTGGGCGGCCACCGCGCCCGGCGAGCGCTCCGCCGCGCTGCACCGGCTGTCCGCCG
This sequence comes from Streptomyces sp. NPDC024632, assembly GCF_055559175.1. NCBI lineage: Bacteria > Bacillati > Actinomycetota > Actinomycetes > Kitasatosporales > Streptomycetaceae > Streptomyces > Streptomyces sp. NPDC024632. Next base: position 76,037 of record NZ_JBVHLD010000011.1, on the reverse strand, counting down.
CCCTCGACGCGCGCGCCGACGAACTCGCTCGCGCCGAAACCCTCCAGTGCGGCAAGCCGATCAAGCTCAGCACCGAATTCGACGTACCGGGCACCGTGGACAACGCCGCGTTCTTCGCCGGGGCCGCCCGCCACCTGGAGGGCAAGGCGGCAGGCGAGTACAGCCCGGACCACACCTCGTACGTGCGCCGCGAGCCGGTCGGCGTCATCGGTTCCGTCGCCCCCTGGAACTACCCGCTCCAGATGGCCGGGTGGAAGATCCTCCCGGCGGTCGCGGCAGGCAACACCATCGTGCTCAAGCCGTCGGAGCTGACCCCGCTGACCGCCCTGATGTTCGCCGAGGCCGCCACCGAGGCCGGAATCCCGGACGGCGTGCTCAACATCGTCACCGGCACGGGGCAGGGCGCGGGCGAACACCTGGTCACCCACCCCGACGTCGCCATGACGTCCTTCACCGGCTCCACCGCCGTCGGCACCCGGATCGCCCGGCTCACCGCGGGCACCGTCAAGCGCCTGCACCTCGAACTCGGCGGCAAGGCCCCCTTCGTGGTCTTCGACGACGCCGACCTCGACGCGGCCGTGCACGGCGCGGTCGCCGCCGCCCTGATCAACAGCGGCCAGGACTGCACCGCCGCCACCCGCGCCTACGTCCAGCGCCCGCTGTACGACGCCTTCGTGACCGCCGTCGCCGACCTGATGGCGACCGTACGGCTCGGCGACCCCGCCGACCCGGCCACCGACCTCGGCCCGCTCATCTCCTTCGCGCACCGCGACCGCGTCGCGGCCGTCGTCGAGCGGGCCCGTACGTACGCCACCGTCGTCACCGGCGGCGCGGCGCCCGGCGGCGGGCTCGCGGCGGGCGCGTACTACCGGCCCACGCTGCTCACCGGCGCGCCGCAGCACAGCGAGGCCGTCCAGCAGGAGATCTTCGGCCCGGTACTGGCGGTGCTGCCGTTCGACAGCGACGATCAGGGCCTGGCGTACGCCAACGACACCCCGTACGGCCTGGCCGCCTCCGCCTGGACCCGCGATGTCTACCGGGCCGGGCGGGCCGCGCGGGAGATCACCGCGGGCTGCGTCTGGATCAACGACCACATCCCGATCGTCAGCGAGATGCCGCACGGCGGAGCGAAGTCCTCGGGCTTCGGCAAGGACATGTCCACGTACTCCTTCGAGGAGTACACGCAGGTCAAGCACGTGATGTTCGACAACACCGCGGTGGCGCGCAAGGACTGGCACCGCACCGTCTTCGGAGACCGATAGCGGAAGGGCACCACCCATGGAGCAGTACGAGACCCTGTCCCCGCCGGTGCGCGCGGCGATACTCCGCAGCATGACCGGCGGGCGCGGCGCCCTCGGCCGCCGGACGCTGCTGCGCGCCGCGGGGCTGGGCACCGTCGCCACGGCGGGACTGACGGCGTGCGGCATCCCGGCCGCGGGCCGCAAGGGCGACACCACGGCGTCGACCGACCACTCGGCGCAGGAGAAGGTCGTGAACTTCTCCAACTGGGACCAGTACATCGACGTCACCGACGACGGCAAGCACCGCCCGAGCCTCGACCAGTTCACCAAGGCCACCGGCATCAAGGTCGACTACACCGAGGACATCAACGACAACGTCGAGTTCTTCGGCAAGATCAAGCCGCAACTGTCCGCCGGCCAGGACACCGGCCGCGACCTGATGGTGCTCACCGACTGGCTCGCGGGCCGGATGATCCGGCTCGGCTGGGTCCAGAAGCTCGACCCCTCGAACCTGCCGCACGCCTTCGCCAACCTGGAACAGCGCTTCCGCAGCCCCGACTGGGACCCCGGCCGCGCCTACTCCTACCCCTGGGCCGGCATCCCCACCTGCATCGCCTACAACAAGAAGGTCACCAAGGGCCGCAAGGTCACCTCGGTGTCGCAACTGCTGGACGACCCCGCGCTCAAGGGCAAGGCCGCCATGCTCTCCGAGATGCGCGACACCGTCGGGATGACGCTGCTCGACATGGGCAAGAAGCCGGAGACCGTCACCGACGACGAGTACGACGCCGCGCTCAACCGCATCCAGGGCGCGGTGGACAAGGGGCAGATCCGCAAGTTCACCGGCGGCGAGTACACCGACGGCCTCAGCAAGGGCGACATCGCCGCCTGTATCGCCTGGGCCGGTGACCTGGTGCAGCTCAGGCTCGACGACCCGAACATCGAGTACGCCTTCCCGGCCGCCGGTTACATGACCTCCACGGACAATCTGCTGATCCCCGCCAAGGCGCGGCACAAGACCAACGCCGAGCGGCTGATCGACTGGTACTACCAGCCGCGGATCGCGGCCGAACTGGCCGCCTACACCACCTATGTGTCACCGGTGATGGGCGTCCGCGAGGAACTGGCCAAGATCGACCCGTCGCTCGCCACCAACCCGCTGATCATCCCGAACGCCCAGATGAACGCCACGTCGCACGCCTTCCGCTCGCTCAGCGAGGACGAGGACACCCGGTACGAGGCGAAGTTCTCCAAGCTCACCGGCGCCTGACCGGCGCTCCAGCAGCCCGCACTCCCCGACGACTTCCGGGACACCTCATGACGACCCCCAAGACCCCGGCCGACGACGCCGTCAGCCTCAGCGGGATCAGCAAGACCTACGGCTCCTTCACCGCCGTCCACCCGCTGGACCTCGCCGTGCCCGCCGGTTCCTTCTTCGCTCTGCTCGGCGCCTCCGGATGCGGCAAGACCACCACCTTGCGCATGATCGCGGGCCTGGAGGACCCCTCCTCCGGCTCCGTACGCCTCGGCGGCCAGGACGTCACCGCCCTGCCGCCGTACAAGCGCCCGGTCAACACCGTCTTCCAGAACTACGCGCTCTTCCCGCACCTCGACGTCTACGAGAACGTCGCCTTCGGACTGCGCCGCCGCGGCATCAAATCCGTCAAGAAGCAGGTCGGCGACATGCTGGACCTCGTCCAGCTCGGCGCGCTCGCCCGCCGCAAGCCGCACCAGCTCTCCGGTGGCCAGCAGCAGCGCGTCGCCGTGGCCCGCGCGCTGATCAACCAGCCGCAGGTGCTGCTGCTCGACGAACCGCTCGGCGCGCTCGACCTCAAGCTGCGCCGCCAGATGCAGCTCGAACTCAAGCGCATCCAGACCGAGGTGGGCATCACCTTCATCCACGTCACCCACGACCAGGAGGAGGCCATGACGATGGCCGACACCGTCGCGGTGATGAACGCCGGACGCGTCGAGCAGATGGGCGCGCCCGCCGACCTCTACGAGAACCCCGCCTCCACCTTCGTCGCCAACTTCCTCGGCACCTCCAACCTCATCGAGACCGAGGTGACCGGCGTCAGCGGCGGCGAACTCCAGCTCACCGCCGCCGGACAGAAGCTGACCCTGCCCGCCGCCCGATGTCGCGTCGACGTGACGACCGGCGGCCGGGTGCTGGCCGGGGTCCGCCCCGAGAAGATCACCCTGGCGCACAGCGACGACGAGCACGAGATAGCCGAGAGCCGCAACCGGGTGCGCGGCCGGATCGTCGACTCCAGCTTCATCGGCGTCTCCACGCAGTACGTCATCGACAGCCCGGTCTGCCCGGAGCTGGAGGTCTTCGTGCCCAACGTGGAACGCGACGGCCGCCTGGTGCCCGGCGCGCCCGTCGTCCTGCACTGGAACCCCGAGCACACCTTCGGCCTCGACGCCGACCAGGACATCGACGCCGGTACCGACACCGACGAGGGGGAGGCCGCCGCATGAGCGCAGCGACCGCGCCCGTCACCGGGCCGCCGGCCCCGGCCGAGGCGGCCCCGCTGCCCGCCGCCCTGAAGAAGGCCGCCCGCAGACGGCGGCGCATCCCGTACCTGCTGCTGCTCGCGGGCGTCGCCTGGCTGCTGGTCTTCTTCGTGGCGCCGATGGTCTACCAGGCGTCGACCTCGGTGCAGACCGGCTCGCTCGACGACGGCTTCAAGGTGACCTGGCACTTCGCCACGTACTGGGACGCCTTCCACGAGTACTGGCCGCAGTTCGTGAAGTCGCTGGTCTACTCCGGCATCGCCACCGTGCTGTGCCTGGGCATCGGCTACCCGCTGGCGTACACCATCGCCTTCCGGGCCGGACGCTGGCGCAATCTGGTGCTGATCCTGGTGATCGCGCCCTTCTTCACCAGCTTCCTGATCCGCACCCTGGCGTGGGAGACGATCCTCGCCGACCAGAGCCCGCTGGTGTCGTTCCTGAACCACATCCACCTGCTGGACGTCACGTCCGCGCTCGGCATCACCGAGGGCAACCGGGTGATGGCCACCCCGCTGGCGGTGGTCTGCGGCCTCACGTACAACTTCCTGCCGTTCATGATCCTGCCGCTCTACACGTCCCTCGAGCGGGTCGACGGCAAGCTGCACGAGGCGGCGGGCGACCTGTACGCGACCCCGTTCACCACCTTCCGCAAGGTGACCTTCCCGCTGTCCATGCCGGGTGTGGTGGCCGGCACCCTGCTCACCTTCATCCCGGCCTCCGGCGACTACATCAACGCCGAGTTGCTGGGCTCCACCAACCAGAAGATGATCGGCAGCGTCATCCAGTCGCAGTTCCTGCGGGTGCTGGACTACCCGACGGCCGCCGCCCTGTCGTTCATCCTCATGGCGGTCATCCTGGCGATCGTCATGGTCTACGTCCGCCGCGCGGGAACGGAGGAACTGGTCTGATGCGTCCGATCCGCTGGCTGCGCAAGAACCTCGTGGTGATCGCCGGGGTGCTCACCCTGACGTACCTGATCGTGCCCAACCTCGTGGTGCTGCTCTTCTCCTTCAACAAGCCCAACGGCCGCTACAACTACACCTGGACGCGGTTCTCCACCGACGCCTGGCAGCACCCCTGCGACGTCGCGGGCATGTGCGACTCCCTCACGCTCAGCCTGAAGCTGGCCGTCTACTCGACCATCGGCGCCACCGTGCTCGGCACGATGACCGCATTCGCGCTGGCCCGCTACCGCTTCAGGGGCCGCGCCACCACCAACATGCTGATCTTCCTGCCGATGGCGATGCCCGAGGTCGTGATGGGCGCCTCGCTGGGCACCCTCTTCCTCAACATGCGCATCCAGTTCGGCTTCTGGACCATCCTCATCGCGCACATCATGTTCTGCCTGAGCTTCGTCGTCGTCGCCGTCAAGGCCCGCGTGATGAGCATGGACCCCCGTCTGGAGCAGGCCGCGCAGGATCTCTACGCCACCCCGACGCAGACGTTCCTGCGGATCACGCTGCCGCTGGCCGCGCCCGGTATCGCGGCGGGCGCCCTGCTGTCCTTCGCGCTCTCCTTCGACGACTACATCATCACCAGCTTCAACGCGGGCAACACCGTCACCTTCCCGATGTTCGTGTGGGGCTCCGCGCAGCGCGGCACACCCGTGCAGGTCAATGTGATCGGTACGGCGATGTTCGTCATCGCGGTGCTGCTCGTACTGGCCGGGCAGCTTCTCGGCAGCAGCCGCAGGAGGGCGCGCACCTGACCCGTACCGCCCCCGTATTCCGGACGCAGACCCGCGCATCACGAAGGTGTGAGAACCATGGACGCAGCCCGCTCGCTCGCCGAGGCCGAGCCCCGACCGTACTGGCTGGACGACCCCGGCAGGCCGCAGGCGCACCCCGCGCTCACCGGCCACGACAGCTGCGACCTGCTGGTGGTCGGGGGCGGTTACAGCGGGCTGTGGACCGCGCTGCTGGCCAAGGAGCGCGATCCGCAGCGGGACGTGGTGCTGGTCGAGGGGAACAGGATCGGGTGGGCCGCCTCCGGGCGCAACGGCGGCTTCTGCGCCGCGAGCCTCACTCACGGCGCCGCCAACGGACTCGCCCGCTGGCCCGACGAATTCGACGCGCTCCAGCGGCTGGGCGACCGCAATCTCGACGCCATCGAGGAGGCCGTCGCCCGCTACGGCCTGGACTGCGACTTCGAGCGGACCGGCGAGATCGACGTGGCCACCGAGCCGCACCAGTACGACGAACTGCGCGAGGCCGCCGAGGAAGGCGCCGAGCACGGCCTGGACGCGGAACTGCTGGACCGCGACCAGGTCCGCGCCGAAGTCGACTCGCCCACCTTCCTCGGCGGCCTGTACAACCGGCGCGGCGTCGCCATGCTGCACCCCGCCAAGCTCGCTTGGGGCCTGGCCCGCGCCGCCGCCGACGCGGGCGTACGGATCTACGAGCGCACCCCGGCCCGCGACCTGGCCGGCTATGGCACGGCGCTGGGGGTGCGCACCCCGTACGGCAGGGTGACCGCCCGCCAGGTGGCGCTCGGCACCAACGTCTTCCCGTCACTGGTCCGCCGGGCCCGCCCGTACACCGTGCCGGTCTACGACTACGCGCTGATGACGGAGCCGCTGACCGAACAGCGGCTCGCGGCGATCGGCTGGCAGGGCCGCCAGGGACTGAGCGACAGCGCCAACCACTTCCACTACTTCCGGCTCAGCGCGGACAACCGCATCCTGTGGGGCGGCTACGACGCGGTCTATCCGCGCGGCGGCCGGATGCGCGCGGAGTACGACCAGCGGCCCGAGACCTTCCTGAAGCTCGCGGAGCACTTCCGCACCTGCTTCCCGCAGTTGGAGGACGTCCGCTTCACCCACGCCTGGGGCGGCGCGATCGACACCTGCTCGCGCTTCTCCGCCTTCTTCGGCACCGCGTACGGCGGCCGGGTCGCCTACGCGGCCGGGTACACCGGGCTGGGCGTGGGCGCCACCCGCTTCGGCGCCGACGTGATGCTGGACCTGCTGGCGGGGGAGGAGACCGAGCGGACCCGCCTGGAGATGGTCCGCAAAAAGCCGCTGCCGTTCCCGCCGGAGCCGCTGGCCACCGTCGGGATCGGCATCACCCAGTGGTCGCTGGCCCGCGCCGACCGGTCGGGAGGGCGGCGCAATCTGTGGCTGAAGGCGATGGACCGCGCCGGGCTCGGCTTCGACAGCTAGGGCCTGATCCGCCGGACAGGCCCTGGGGCCGCCCGGCGCGGACCCGCGATGATCCCCCGGCGCACAACCGGCATACGGCGTGAGCCACTTCACTACCAATGAGTAGCGAAACCCGCGTAATGATCGGCCCCCAACCCGCTCTCTTCCATGACAGCGACCGTCCACAGCGGTCGTCGGGCGGAAGAGACGGAGGAGCCGGTCATGGTCAGCACCGGTGCGAAAAGCGCGGTCGAGTGGCTGGTGTCGGTGGCGGTGGATCCGGTGAGCTGCCGGTGGGAGTGGGAGCGCAACCCCCTCGGGGTCACGCTGCTGCCCGCCGGGAAACTGTGGGACGTCCTGATCCTCACCGGGGATCTCGGCTACCCCACCCTGGACGTCCTGACCCGGCTCGTGGAGCGGCCGGGCCCGGTGCTCGCCGACTTCGGCGACTCCCGGATGGGGTTCTTCGTACCGCCGGGCACGGCGGCGCGCTGGCTGGCCACCGGCGTACGGACGGCGGGCCGCGGCACCTGGATCGTCGTGCCGTACCCGGGCCGGGCGACCGGCGGGGTGCGGTGGCTGGTGCCGCCGGACGGCAGCGGGCACCTCACCGACCCGGTGCTGCTCGAACTGGCCATGCACGAGGCCGCCGCCCAGATCGCGGGCGGCGGCTGAAGGACGCACCGCGGAGCGAGCCCACCGCGCGGTGCTTGTGACCACCTCCCCGGCCTGGGGAGACTGACATGAGACAACGACGGAAGGGTCAGCCCGTGACGACCAAGCACATCACCCACTGGATCGCAGGCAAGGGCTGGACCGGCGGCGCGGAACGGCACGCAGACGTGTACGACCCGGCGACCGGCGCGATCACCGGGCAGGTGGACCTCGCGTCCGCCGACGTCGTGGACGCGGCGGTCGACGCCGCCCTCGACGCGTTCCAGCAGTGGCGGCACACCTCGATCGCCAAGCGCACCGGCGTCCTCTTCGCCTTCCGCGAACTGCTCAACGCCCGCCGCGACGAACTGGCCTCGATCATCGTCGCCGAGCACGGCAAGGTGCACTCCGACGCCCTCGGCGAGGTCGCCCGCGGCATCGAGGTCGTGGAGTACGCGTGCGGCATCCCGCAACTGATCAAGGGCGGCTTCACCGAGCAGGCGTCCACCGGCATCGACGTCTACTCGATCCGCCAGCCGCTCGGCCCGGTCGCGATCATCTCGCCGTTCAACTTCCCCGCCATGGTGCCGATGTGGTTCTTCCCGCTGGCCATCGCCGCGGGCAACACCGTCGTCGTCAAGCCGTCGGAGAAGGACCCCTCCGCCGCCAACTTCATGGCAGGGCTCTGGCAGGAGGCGGGCCTGCCCGACGGCGTCTTCAACGTCGTGCACGGCGACAAGCCCGCCGTCGACCGCCTGCTGGAACACCCCGACATCAAGGCCGTCTCCTTCGTCGGCTCCACCCCCATCGCCCGCTACGTGTACGAGACCGGCACCCGGCACGGCAAGCGCGTCCAGGCCCTCGGCGGCGCCAAGAACCACATGCTGGTGCTGCCCGACGCGGACCTGGACCTGGCCGCCGACGCCGCCGTCAACGCGGGCTTCGGCGCCGCGGGCGAACGCTGCATGGCGGTCTCCGTGCTGGTCGCCGTCGACCCGGTCGGCGACGGCCTGGTCGAGCGGATCAAGCAGCGCGTCGCGGGTCTGACCGTGGGACCCGGCTGCGCCGCCAGCTCCGAGATGGGCCCGCTGGTCACCGGCGTGCACCGCGACAAGGTGACCGCGTATCTGGACTCCGGCGTCGCGGACGGCGCGGAACTGGCCGTCGACGGCCGCAAGCACCCGATCTCGGGCGCGGAGACCGCAGACGGCTTCTGGCTCGGCCCCACCCTCTTCGACCGCGTCACGCCCGGCATGTCCGTCTACGACGACGAGATCTTCGGCCCGGTGCTCTCCGTCGTCCGCGTCTCCTCGTACGAGGAGGGCCTGGCGCTGATCAACGCCAACCCGTACGGCAACGGGACCGCGCTGTTCACCAACGACGGCGGCGCCGCGCGGCGCTTCCAGCACGAGGTCGAGGTCGGCATGGTCGGCATCAACGTGCCGATCCCGGTGCCGGTCGCGTACTACTCCTTCGGCGGCTGGAAGTCCTCGCTCTTCGGCGACACCCACGCCTACGGCGAGGACGGGGTCCGCTTCTTCACCCGCGGCAAGGCCGTCACGCAGCGCTGGCTCGACCCTTCGCACGGGGGCATCAATCTGGGCTTCCCGACGAATAGCTGACCGTCGGTCCGTCGGCGTCCGGACCGTCGGCGTCCGGACCGTTGGCGTCCGGACCGTCGGCGTCCGGTCCGCCGACGCCCGGACGGTCGGCGCTCGAACCGTCGGCGTCCGGTTCGCCGGCTTCCGGCGCGTGGCTGAACAGCCCGGCCGCCGCCACCCACGCCACCAGCGTGACCGTCAGGAACCAGCTCGCCAGCACGTCCAGCGGCCAGTGGTAGTCGCACCACACCAGTGCGACGCCCACGGCCGCCTGGAGGGCGAGGGTGAAAACGGTCAGCGCGGTCCTGGCCGCGGGGCGGCGCACGTACGGCAGCAGGAGCAGCAGGGCCAGGCCGTACGCGACGGCGGAGGTCGCGGCGTGACCGGAGGGGAAGTAGCCGTAGCCGTCGAGCCGGGGCAGGAGGCGGCCGGGCGCGGGCCGGTGCACCGCGGACTTGACCGTGTCGACCACGACCGGCAGCAGCGCCATGGCCACGCAGGCGGCCAGCGGCGGCAGCCACCAGCGGACGACGGCCGCCCGCCGCCCGAGCACCGCGGCGGCCACGACCGCGACGAGCAGGACCGGCACGGCGACCTCGATGTTACCGAAGTCGCTCACGACCTGCGCGGTGCCGTGCACGCCCGGATGCGCGGCGGACGCCCGCCGGAACCAGCCGAGTACGGTCCAGTCGCGGCCGACCAGCCGCCCGCCGGTCTCGACCTGCCAGGTGAGCAGGGAGAACAGGGCGGCGCCGACGGCGCTCAGCAGCAGGAGAAAAGTCAGCCGCCCCGGAACAGGGGGGAGAGTTCCGGGGCGGCCAGGGCGACCGCCGTGCCGCTCGTCCCGGGGGGTGTGGGACGAACGGCCGACCGATCGGCGAGGAGTGCCGGGGCCTACGGTCCCGGCGGTGTCGTGCGCGAGGGCACTGCTGAGCCGGTGTTGGGGATACACCGGCGCGGTGTCGCCCGTGATGATCTCCTTCGGAGACCGCCCCGAGCGGGGTGTTCTGCTCAGACCGTACGTCACCGGGAGGGCCACAAGGCCAGGGATCACCCCTCCGCCATCAGGCCCGCACACGTTCTTCACGTCCCCCCATTCCTTACCGCCGGTCACACCCCGGCGAAGGCCCCCTCGATGATGTCGAGGCCCTCGTTGAGCAGATCCTCCCCGATAACCAGCGGCGGGAGGAAACGCAACACGTTGCCGTAGGTGCCACAAGTGAGGACAACCAGGCCCGCACTGTGACACGCGCGGGCGATCGCGCCGGTGAGCGCCGCGTCCGGGGTCGTGGTGCCCGGCTCGACCAGTTCCACCGCGATCATCGCGCCGCGCCCGCGGACCTCGCCGATCGCCGGGAACTTCTCCTGGAGCGCGGTCAGCCGCGCCTTCATGACCTCGCCGATCCGCCGCGCCTTCGCCGCGAGGTCCAGCTCCTTCATCGTCTCGATCGCGCCCAGGGCCGCCGCGCACGCCACCGGGTTGCCGCCGTAGGTGCCGCCGAGGCCGCCCGCGTGCGCCGCGTCCATGATCCCCGCGCGCCCGGTCACCGCCGCCAGCGGCAGACCGCCCGCGATGCCCTTCGCCGTCGTGATCAGATCCGGCACCACGCCCTCGTCCTCGCACGCGAACCACTGACCGGTACGGCAGAAGCCGGTCTGGATCTCGTCCGCGACGAACACGATCCCGTTGTCCTTCGCGAACTGCGCGATCCGCGGCAGGAAGCCCTTGGCGGGCTCGATGAAGCCGCCCTCGCCCGCGATCGGCTCGATCACGATCGCCGCCACGTGCTCCGCGCCGATCTGCTTGGTGATCATGTCGATCGCCTGCGCCGCCGCCTCCTCCGCCGCGTGCTCCGGCCCGGTCAGCCACCGGAAGCCGTACGCCAGCGGCACCCGGTACACCTCGGGCGCGAACGGCCCGAAGCCCTCCTTGTACGGCATGTTCTTCGCGGTCAGCGCCATCGTCAGATTCGTCCGGCCGTGATAGCCGTGGTCGAACACCACGACCGCCGGGCGCTTGGTGTACGAACGCGCGATCTTCACCGCGTTCTCCACCGCCTCCGCGCCCGAGTTGAACAGCGCCGTCTTCTTCGCGTGGCTGCCGGGCGTCAGCTCGTTCAGCGCCTCGGCGACCTCCACGTACCCCTCGTACGGCGTCACCATGAAGCAGGTGTGCGTGAAGTCGGCGAGCTGCGCCGTGGCCCGCCGCACCACGGCCTCCGCGCTGTTGCCCACCGACGTGACCGCGATCCCGGAGCCGAAGTCGATCAGCCGGTTCCCGTCCACGTCCTCCACCACGCCGCCCCCGGCGCGCGTCACGTACACCGGCAGCGTCACCCCCACCCCGTTCGCGACCGCGGCGCTCTTGCGCGCCGACAGCTCCTGCGACTTGGGGCCGGGAATGCTGGTGACCAGCTTGCGTTCCTGCGGAAGTGCGGTCATGGCGGGTGCTCTCCTCAAGCCGGGCGGCGGTGTCTGTGCGGTGTCTCTTCGGATCTCTTCGGACTTTTCAGCTCTTCCCGCAGGCTAGGCCGCGTCCCGGCCCGCCCGCATACGCCGATAGGTAACACTGCCCACCGACGATTCGCCGTAACGGCCAGTGCGCGCGCCGCGGCGTGCCACCGCCCGCCACCGGCAAGATCCTTTTACGGCGGTAGCCGCTCGACTACATTGAGCGCATCGTCGGCGACGAGGGGCGAGGGGCACGCACCATGGATGCCATGGATCACGAGGGCGCGCACGGGTACGGCCACCGGCCCGAGGTGCCGCCCCGGCCCGCCGGGACACCGGCGCGCCCGGCCGCCGCGCCCCCCGTGCCCAAACAGGCACCGCCGATGTCCGAGACCGAGCGCTGGCTGCGCACCCCGCGGATCTCCGACGCGCCCGGCGTGTACGCCTACGGACACGTGCCCAACGAAGCCGACCGGGTCCCCGACGGCCGCGTCCTCGGCCGCGCCGCACTCGCCCTCCTCGCCGGAATCCTCATCTGGTCCCTGCGCAACAACGGCTTCCTGCCCTGGTGGCAGTTCCCGCTCAAGATCCTGACCCCGCACAGCTGGTCCTTCAGCGGCCACCAGTCCCGCCCCGAGGTCTTCACCCAGAACCTCTACAGCGTGCTGTCGGCCGCCGTGATCGTCTGGATCACCGGCAGGCTCGGCAACTGGGGCGAGGCGGCCCGCCGCTTCCTGAACACCCCCGCGCGCCGCGGCTGGTTCGCGCTCGCCGCGGGCGCCCTGGTGTGGCAACTGAGCTGGACGGGCTACGTGCCCCTCCTCGACACGGTGCTCGACCTCTTCCCGTACTCGTGGATAAGCGGTGGCGGCAACCCCAACCGGGCCGCCGCGGTCACCTACGCCATCTACGCCCTCGTCGCCGCGCTGATCGCCTGGCCCTGCGCCACATTCGGCGGCTGGTTCGGCATCCCCGGCTGGCAGCCCGACGACACCGCGGGAACGCGCCCCGCCGCCCCCTCGTACACCCGCACCGGCACCGACCCCTTCGGGGAGACCCCCGCGGACTGGCCGGAACTGCGCGCGGCCGGGCGCTCCGACGCGGCCGACCGGCTGGCGCGGGACGTGGGCCTGGGCCGGATGAACGACGTGGACTGCGTCCGCGTCCGGCACGCGTGGGACGAGACCCGGCAGCGCCCCCGCGAGGTCCTGGCGTTCACCGACGAGGTCCGGCGCCTCGGCGGCGGCGCCTGCCTCCACCCGTCGGGCGAGCGCGACCTGCCCGCCCGCACCGCCCCGCACGACCTGCTCGGCGGCCAGGTCAGGATCGGCCGCGGCGTCGAGGACGACCGCAACGGCTTCCAGTACCGCGGCTCCGGCATGGCCCTCGACCCCGCACTGCTCGGTACGGGACTGCTCGTCGTCGGCCCGCCCGGCGCCGACAGGACCCGCCGCGTCATGCGCCCGGCGGCCGAGTCGCTCTGCCTCCAGGCGCTCACCGGCACCGCCGCCGTGGTCGTCGTGGCCGGCGCGGACACCGACCTCGGACCGCACGAGGCGTACGACGTCGTCATCGCGCCCGGCGACCCGGCCTCCCGCTACAGCCTCGACCTGTACGGCGGCACCACCGACCCCGACATGGCCGCCTGGCTGCTCGCCGAAGCCCTCGTCGACGGCCCCGAGGCCGAACAGCGCCGCGCCGTCGCCGCCCTCGGCCAGCTCCTCGGCCCCTACGCCGCCGCGCACGGCCGTTTCCCCCCGGTGCCGGTGCTCCGCGAACTGCTGGACGGCGCCCCCGAGGCGTACGAGGACCTGCGCCGCGCCGTGGACGCGGCGGGCGCGCCCGCGCTGCTGCGCGAACTCGACGCCAGGCAGCGGCAGTCCGCCCGCACCGGGGACATCGGCGGCGACCTCGCCAACCGGATCGCGCTGCTCGACCGGCCCGCCTTCGCCGGGTCCTTCGGCGCCCCCGACCGGGCCCGGCCGTTCTCGATGGAAGCGCTCGTCCACCCCATCCGGGTGCGGATCGAACTGCCCGAACGCGGCCACGCCGAAGCCTCCCGGATCCTCGTCCGGCTGCTGCTCGCCCAGTTCACCGCCGCCGTCCGCGCCCAGCGCACCTGGACCCGCTTCGTCTGCCTGATCGTCGACGACATCGGCCAGGCCGTCACCGCGGAGACCGTCCGCGCGCTGGCGGCCCTGCCGTCCACCACGGCGGGCATGGTCCTCGGCCTGCGCACCCTGGCCGACGTGCCCGAGCACCTGCGCGGCCCGCTCGTCGCCGCCGCGGGCTGCCGGATGTCCCTGGCCGGGGTCACGCCGTGGGACGGCAAGTTCTTCGCCGAGTCCTGGGGCACCACGCGGGTGGAGACCCGCGAGGTCACCCGCGCCGACCAATCGGGCGGCATGGCGCAGCGCGTCAACCGCGTGGCACGCCGGATGATCACCGGCCGGGTCGTCACCGCCGACGCCGTCACCGTCCGCGAGGTCGAGCGCGAACGCTGGTCGGCCTCCGACCTCGCCCACACCGTGCCCGCCGGGCAGGCCGTCGTCTCGCTCACGACCACCGCGGGGGAGAGCGCCCCGCCGGTCCTGGTGGACCTGCGGGGGTAGCGCCGAGGGCGTGCGGGCCCGTACCGGTCGGGCGGCGACCGGGCGTGCGGGCCCGGTCGGGTCGGGCGGCGGCGGGGCGTGCGTGTCCGGTATTGGCGGCTGGCGTCAGGGCAGCGCTGGACGGTGCGGCACAATTGGGGGTGGCGACCGCTCCCGGTCGGCCAAAAATCGGCCTTCTCCCGTACCAGGCACCTATGCCCCTCACGCTCGCGTCCCTCGCCCACCACTCGGTCCTCAAGCTCACCGTCCTCGCCGGAGGCGACCGGCTGGGGGACACCGAAGTGCGCTGGGTCCACACCAGCGAGCTGGACGACCCGGGACCGTACCTGGAGGGCGGCGAACTGCTGCTCACCACCGGCCTGAAACTGCCCGTGGACGACGCGGAGCACATACGCGCGTACGTGACGCGGCTGGCGGCGGCCGGAGTCGTCGGCCTCGGCTTCGGCGTCGGGGTCGGCCACGACGCCGTGCCCCCCGCCCTGGTGGCCGCGGCGGAGACCGCCCGGCTGCCGCTGTTCGAGGTACCGCGCAAGACCCCGTTCATCGCCATCAGCAAAGCGGTCTCCGCGGCCGTCGCCGCGGACCAGTACAAGGCCGTCACGGCGGGCTTCGAGGCCCAGCGCGAACTGACCCGCGCCGCCCTCGCCCCCGACGGCACCGCCGCGCTCCTCAGCCGCCTCGCCCAGCACCTCGACGGCTGGGCCGCGCTCTACGACGCCTCAGGCGCCGTCCTGGCCGCGGCCCCCGACTGGGCGGGCCGCAGGGCGGCCCGGCTCGCGGGCGAGATCGACCGGCTGCGCGACACGCCCGCCCCGGCCAGCGCCGCCGTCGCGGGACCCGCGGGCAGCGAGGACCGCGTCGAACTCCAGTCGCTGGGCACCGGCCGCCGCCCCCGCGGCTTCCTCGCCGTCGGCACCGAGGAACGCCTCGACACCGCCGCCCGCTACGTCGTGCACGCCGCCGTCGCCCTGCTCACCCTCTCCCTCGAACAGTCCCGCACCCTCCAGGACGCCGAACAGCGCCTGGCCGCCGCCCTGTTGCGGATGCTGCTCGCCGGGGAGCCCGGCCATGCCCGCAGCGTCGCGGGCAAGCTCTACGGCACCCTTCTCGACCACCCGGTCCGCGTGCTCATCGCCGAACCGGCCGAGGCCCACGCCACCGCGGGCGCCGACGCCGTCACCCTCCTCGGCGAACGCGCCGAGGCCGTCGCCTCCCGCTCCGGCGACGCCCTCCTCGCCGTCCGCGAGGGTCCCCGGCTGATCGTGCTGGCCGCCGAGGAGTCCATGGCCCTGTCCACCGCCGCCGACCTCGCCGAGGCCGAGGACGCGCTGGCCGCGGGACTGTCCGCGCCCGTACTCCCCGCCGAGGTCCCCGAGGCCCACCGCCAGGCCGAACGCGCCCTCGCCGTCGCCCTGCGCCGCGGCCGCAACCTCGTCGAGCACGGCGAGGTCGGCGCGGGCTCCGTCCTGCCCCTCCTCGCCGACGACGCCGTCCGCGCCTTCTCCGAAGGTCTGCTGCGGCCACTGCGCGACCACGACGCCACCTCCCGCGGCGACCTCGTCGCCTCCCTGCACGCCTGGCTCTCCCACCACGGCCAATGGGACGCCGCCGCCGCCGACCTGGGCGTCCACCGCCACACGCTCCGCTACCGCATGCGGCGCGTCGAGGAAATCCTGGGCCGCTCGCTGGACGACCCGGACGTGCGGATGGAGCTGTGGCTGGCGCTGAAGACCGGGCCGTGAGGCGCTGACCCGCGGTCAGCCCTGCCGGTTGTCGGCCAGCAGCCGCGCGGCCATGCTCTGCGCCTGCCGCTCGGCGTCCCGCGCGTCCGAACGCCGCCTCGCCAGCAGGGACTTGGCCCGCAGCGCGGTCACCCGGTCCTGGTGCGGGCGGTCGGCGAAGAGGCTGTCCAGCAGCGACTCGGCGGCGGACAGGTGCCCCTCGGCCCGCGACCGGTCACCCGCCAGTTCACGGGCGCGGGCCAGCAGCAGTTCCAGGCGCGGCAGCAGCGGGCACCGGGAGCCGTAGACGTCCACGGTGGCGTCGCGCGCGCGCAGCAGTTGGACCGCCGCCGCCTGGACGTCCCCGGCCGCCAGCAGCACATGGCCCTCCGCCGTCCTGAACCGCGCGTAGAGATGCGGCCGTTCGACGTTCGCGCGCTCCACGAAGGGCCGCATCGCATCGATGTGCCGTTGGGCCCGGGTGATGGCCGGATACCACCGGTCGTCGCTGTACGGTTCCCGCTCGGCCCACTGCGAGCCGGACGCGTACTGCGCGAGGCTTGTCGCGAGCAATTCGGTGAGGGCCAGGTACAGATCGAAGTGCTCGCGTGTTGCGGCCGTGGCGAGAGACGCGAGGTCGGCCTCGGTGCCGCTGTCGGCGGCGCCGAGGCGCAACCGCAGGAGTGCCTCCTCGGCCAGCGGCACAGCGGCACCGATGGCGGACGATGACACTTCGTCCCTGGCGGCCGCGATCGAGGCGTCGAGGAACGAGTCCCGGCAGCTGTCGAGGAGTTCCGCCGTCATGTCGTCCCTGCGACCTGCCCAGGACGACGGCTCCGCCGACCGGCCGTACGACCGGGACGCCCGGCTGAGGTCGCCGGTGACGAACCCGTGCCTCAGGAGACCCTGGCCGACAAGGCGCCGACCACGGTGAGACACCGTCGGCTCCAGCCTCAGGTATTCCTCCTTCGCCGAATCCAACGAGCCACACCACAGCGCGAGTTCGGCTCTGGCCAGCGCGGCCTCCTCCTTCGCGGAAGGCGAACCGCGCCCGGCACCGGGAGCCGCCTCGATCTCGGTGCAGCGCTCCAGTGCCTGCCGCACCAGGCCGCGCGCCATCCGTGCCCGCAGGGAGATGATCCGCCAACTCTGGCGCTCGTTGGGGATGAACAGCGACCGCGACAGGGGCCTGTCGTCGCCCAGCGCGATCAGGGCCAGCCGTTCGGCCTCCGCCGCGGAGCCGTGCAGCAGCTGATACCGGCTCCAGTTCACCAGCAGCGTGAGGATGGGGTCGGTGGTGGGGAGCACCTGGTCCTCGCGGGTATCCATGACCCGCCCGACCAACTCGCCGAACGGCGGCCCACTTTCGTACGCGGCCCAGGTCGCGGGATCGGGGGTCGGCTCCGGGTAGAAGCGGGACAGGGTCCCGACCAGCGCGCGCCGGAAGCGCGCGGCGTCCTGGCGGGTCACCCGGGCCCGCACGGCGGTACGGGCCGACTCGGTCAGTCGCAGCGCCGTCCCGTCGGCCTCGGCCAGATTGCCTTCCACCAACCGTGCGGTGTCGACGGGGAGTTCGGAGGACGGACCGCGTCCCTCCGGCCACGACGCCCACAGCGCGGACACCGTGGCTCCTGTGACGCCGTCGCCGGTGTCGAGGAAGTCCAGCAGCCACAGAGTGAGCAGCAGGTCGGGGCCGAGGGGAAGCACCGGGGAGAACGGACCGGCGTCGGCCGCCTCCCGCGCCGTGAAACCCGCCGTCACCGACGCCACATCCCAGATCCGCGCGCGGCCGAAGGACGAGGCCGTGGCCAACAGGGGCCTGCCGTAAGTGCCGTTGAAGGCGGCGACGGCCACCACACGGCTGGTGTCCCCGGTGGCGACGGTGCCGACCGGCTGAGCGGACGCGGTGTCCCAGAGCGTGACCGTGCCCTCGGCGTCGATCGCCGCGACCAGGTCGGGCCGGCCGTGGACGTGGACGGTGGTGAGCGCCTCCACCTGTCCGAGCCGTGCGGGCAGGTCGCTGTCGACCTCCTCGCCGCTGGCGGCGTCCCTGACGTGGACGGTGCGGTTCTCCGGCGGGTGGTCCCCGGTCACGTGGAGGCAGAGCGGCCGTGCGCCGGGGCCGGTGAAGAAGGTGAGGGCGCGGACGCGGCCCACCAGGGGGGTGAGGGCCGAGCCGAATTCGGTGCCGGTCCCGGGGTCCCAGCAGCGCAGGGCGACGTCAGGGCCCGCCGTGACCAGGACGAGCCGTCCGTCCGCGTCGGTGAAGGTCGTCAGGAGGTGCGCCCCGGACGACGGGCCGGCGACGAGGGTGCGCGTCCGTGTGCCCGCAAGGAGGTCCCAGAGGGAGACGGCGCCGCCGATCCCCGCGACGGCGGCCTGCGGACGGCCGTTGGCGTCGGGGAAGACGGTGAGCGTCTGCACGGCGTCGGGGCCGCCCTCCAGCGGTACGCCCGGGCCCGCGCTCCCGGCCGCGTCCCACAGGTGCGCGCCCTGGCCGTAACCGGCCGCCATCAGCCACACGCTGCCGCCCCAGACGTATCCGGCGAGGCCCCGGTCGCCCTTGGCGGTGGCCCACTCGTAGAGCGGCAGGACCGGTTCGTCGGGGCTGCCGAACAGGCGGCCGAACTCGGCCCGTACGTCGATCGCCTGGAGCGCGCCGGGGTTGGTCGGCATGCGCTGGGCCAGTTCGTAGAGCCTGCTCGGGGTGGAGCGGTCCAGCGCCAGCAGGTCGGGCTCGATGTTCGCGGTGAGGTGGTCCATGATCTCGGCGCGGGTCAGCTCGCCGAGGGTGACGACGGTGCCCAGGCTCGACGGGTCGCGAACGCCGTCGAGGGAGGCCACGGTGAACAGCACGGAGCCCCGGCCGTACGGGGGAAGGCATCCCTCCAGCGCCTCGCGCAGGCCCTCGCCGTAGGACCGGACCCGGTCGAAGATCAGCAGCCAGTCGCGGTGTGCGCCCAGGCGTGCCCACAGGTCCGTGGGGGGCGCGGAGCGGTGCTCCCGGTCCGGGGTGAGCGCGGACTCCAGCGCGGTCAGCCCTTCGCGCAGGCTCTGCCGGGTCCGTGCATCGATCCGGTGGACGAAGCTGTGCCGGGGCCCGTACTTGCGGACGTACTCCTGCACCAGGCGGGTGCGGCCCGACCCGTTCGCGCCGACGACGACGGCCACCGAGGGCATGCTCCAGCCGCGGTCCGCCGTGCGGTCGGCGGGGGAGGGTCGCAACGTCCTTTTCAGGGTGTCCAGTTCGGGGGCGCGGCCGATCATCCGCTCGGGATCGGGCGGGGTGGTGACCGGCGGGACGGGGAGGAGGTGTTCGGGGTGCGGGACGGTGGAGGCGTGCGGCGTCGCTGCCGCCCCCTCGTGCGGCCCGGCGTCGAGCACGTCCAGGGCGCGTCCCTCGGCCGCTGCCGTCAACTGCCGTGCCAGCGCCCGGTGCTGGCCGCCCGCGCCGCTGAGGACGGCGGCGGCGACCTCGGCGAAGGGGAGGCTGCGTTCGGGCAGGAGCCGGCTGGAGGCGCCGTTCTCGGGGGCCGCCGCCGGGGCCGAGGCGGCGTCGACGGCCAGGGAGGCCAGCGCCCGGAAGTCCAGGGTGCCGCCGAAGGTCGCGGCGACGCGGCCGGAGACGCGCGCGAGGACGTCGTCCAGGACGTGCAGGGATTCGGTACGGGTCAGCTCGGCGAGCAGCGCGTCGCGGACGCCGGGGGCGAAGTCGTAGACGACCTCGTCGGGGTCGGTGGGCGGTGCGGGCGCGGCAGCGTCATCGGGGGCCGGGCCGCGGCGCTCGATCAGGCCGGAGAGGAAGAGTTCGGCGAGGTCGGTCTGGCCCGAGCCGGGGACGGTGGCCTGCTGGACGAGCCGCATGACGGGCAGGCTCAGCGGGGCCGCCGCGAGGTGGCAGGCGAGGCGGAAGGCGTCGGGGGAGCAGCCGGAACGGAAGCGGGCGACGCGCTCCGCGGGGCCCGGCGGCTCCGAGGGGGCGGCGGCGCGCGCGGGCCGGGGCGCGCCGTGTACGGGCGCCGCCAGCATCGGGGACCAGCCGGGCACGCGGCCCGCGACCAGACCGGCCCAGGGTGCCAGCCAGGCGCCGTCCACCTCCATCACCGGCAGCCAGCGCACGCCGTGCGGGCGGGCGCCGCGCGGCAGGCCCGGCACGGCGGCGGCCGTCCGTACCTCGGCGACCGGCCGCGCCGCGTCGGGCACCCGCAATTCGACGGGCGCCGTACGCAGCGCGGTGCGGTGCCACAGCCTGCGCGGCAGGACCTGGAGCGCGGCCACCGGGCGTTCCCGGCCCGCGCGGGCCAGGAATTCGGGCAGCTCGTCGCCGTACCAGGCGGGGCCGACGCCGTCGGTGAGCACGAGCAGCAGCGTCCGGCCGGTGGGGTCCTCCAGGGCGCGGCTCCAGCGCGGGCCCGCGGGACCCGCCGGGGCCGCCGGGCGGGCGGACTTGCGGCGGCGGAAGGGGGACAGGCGCGGCGCGGGGCCGTCGGTCGACAGCGACCAGCACCGTACGTCGGCGAAGGCGCCGTGCCGCTCCAGCACTGTGCACAGCTCGGTGGCCAGGCGGTGCCAGACCGCCATCGTGGCGCCGGTGTCGATCAACAGGTCGACGGAGAACCGGCGTTCGCTCGCCGGCCGCCAGACCGGCAGCAGATACTCCGCCTCGCCGGTCGCCTGGGCGGTGGCCTCCTCGTCGAGGACCGCGGGTCCCGGCGCGGGCACGGACTGGCGCAGCGGGCGCAGGGCGCGGGCGAGGTCCAGGGAACCGCTGAGCGCAGGCGGCTGGGTGACCCGCACGACATGCGCGGCGGGGCCGCCGGGCGCGGGCGCGGCCTTGGTGAGCGAGTGCAGGCCGACGCGCGGGGAGGGGGTGGCGGGCGCGGCCGGTGGGCGGCGCGGTCCGGGTCCGGGGTCCGGTGCGCGCTCCCGCTCCGCCGGTTCGGGGCCCGGCCGTACGGGGTCCGGTTCCGGTGCGACCGCCCGCGACGGCTCCTCCGGGCCGCCGTCCACCTCGTTGGCCCCGTCTTCCGCCGTCAGTCCGGCCAGCCGTGCCAGCCACACCACATCGGCCATTTCGACAGCCGTGGGGCCGTCCTCGTGGCCGCCGAGGAGCCCGGCCAGTACGGCCCTGAGCCCGTCGGGGTGCTCGGGTGGCCGCGGCGGTGGGGGTGGGGGTGGGGGCATGGCGGGCGCGGGTCAGGACTCGTTGAGGGGGCGGAGGAGGACGCTCTCGATGAACTCGCGGTCCTGCCGGCCCGACCACAGGCCGCGGTCGGCCATCAACAGGGCGTTCAGGAGCTGGTCGTTGGCAAGCTCCGCGCCCTCCTCGCGCTGGCGGCGCAGGAACTCCGCGATGACCGCGGCGCGTTCGGCCGCCGCGCCGGGGGCGCCGGGTCCCAGGTGCGCGGTGACCATCGCGGCGAGCCGGTCCGCGTCCGGCGGCTGGATCTCCAGTCGGACGCAGCGACGCAGGAACGCGGCCGGGAACTCCCGCTCGGCGTTGCTCGTCAAGACGGTGAAGGGGAACTGAGCACAGCGCACCGTCCCGCCAGTGACGGTGGCCGTCCGCGCACCGTCCGCGGTCATGACTTCCTGATCACCCGGCCCCAGCCGGGCGAGTTCCGGAATCCCGAATTCGCCTTCCTCGAAGACGTTCAGCAGGTCATTGGGCAGATCGAGATCACTCTTGTCGATCTCGTCGATGAGCAGCACCCGCGGGTGCCGCCAGGGCAGCAGCGCCGTACCGAGGGGACCGAGCCGCAGATAGCGGCCGACGGGCGGCGGCTCCTCCCTGCCGGTGCCGCCCCCGGTGCCGTCCCTCCCCGCGCCGCCCGTGCTCCCCGCCGGACCGCGTCCCATGCCCGCGTCGTGCAGACGGCCGATCGCGTCGTACGCGTACAGGCCGTCGCGCAAGGTGGCGCGGCTGGTGATCGGCCAGCGCAGCACGGGACCGAGGCGCAGTTCGTGGGCGACCGCGTAGGCGAGTGTCGACTTGCCGACTCCCGGCTTGCCCGTGATGAGCAGGGGGCGGCGCAGGTGCAGGGCCAGGTTGACGAGCTGCACCTCGCGCCGGTCGGCTTGATAGGCGACGGCCTGGCGGTCGCGGCCGAGCCGCCGGGCGGTGGCGCCGTCCGCGCCCGGTCCCGTGCCGTCGGCGGGCGGCGGGGGCAGTTCGCCGGGGTCGCCGTACTCGGTGCCGAAGGCCCGCCAGGCGGGGGCCTCCGGCAGGCCGTCGATGCCGTCGTGCGGGGTGCCGGTACCCCGGTACACCCACCAGTCGTCGCCGTTCGCCGTCACCGCACCGCTCCTTGTCCTCTGCGTCCTGTGCGTCCTGTGCGCGTCGTCCGCATGTCAGGCCATCCCCGCGTACGGCGTGTCCTGGTCGGCGTCCACGCTGTCCGGGTCGTCCCAGAGCAGCGTGATGTTGTTCCGCACGTCGTCGGCGCCCGCCGTCCTGCCGTACTTGCGGCAACGGTGCACGGTCTCCGGCAGGTCGAGCAGCCGGGCCGGGGGGTGGGCGCGCAGCGCCGTCACCAGCTCGCGCGGGTCGCCGGGGTCGCGCCGCCACAGCATGACGGGCACGCCCTCGGTGTACAGCGCGTCCTTCACGGCCGCGAGCAGGTGCGCCGAGAGCCGGTCGTACGGCACGGTCAGGCCGAGGCAGGCCAACTCGGGCTGCCGTACGAGGGATTCGGTCAGCTCAGTCGCGGCGGACCGCCCGTGCAGCCGGGGCCAGGAGATCCTGCCGAGCGCGTCGTCCGCCGGGTCCGGCTCCCGAGCCCCGGTTCCGGCCGTGTCGCCGTTCCCGCCGCCGAGCGGGGCCGCCGCCGCTCGCTGCGGGTCCCGGCGCAGGTGCTGCCAGCGCTGCCGCCACGCGCCGATGACCCAGGAGTCGGTGTACCGCTCCAGGGACCGTACGACGACAGGGTGGTGCTGGCCGAGCGGGGTACGGGTCGGCCCGGCCGACCACAGCTCGGCGCTGTACCCCAACAGGGCCTCGGGCAGCAGGAATTCGACCCGGACACCGCCGCCCGCGCCGCGCACCTCGCGGGCCAGTTCCGTCCACGCCGACATCCGCGCGCTGCCCGCGCCGGTCAGCTCGCTGCGGCGGAAGGGCTCGCTGGGCGGCAGCGCCGCCACCCGGCGCAGCGGGCCGCCGTGCACGGCCTGCCGGTAGTAGGCGCCGCGCAGTTCGTAGCTGCCGTCCTCGACATGCTCGGGGCCCGCGGCCTCGACGCGGATCTGCACGATCAGCCGGTCGGCGGCCTCCGGGCTCTCCGCTCCGCCGCCGGCCGTCCCGGTGTCCCCGGCCCGGCCGCCGCCCAGCGCGCCGAGCAGGTCGCGCAGCGCCGCCCAACGGGCGTACGCGGCAAGGTCGGTGTCGGCCGTGACGGAGCCGAGGAAGCGCAGCAGCGGTACCGCCCGGCCCGCGTCGCCGCCGGGGCCGCCGCCCCGTAGGTCGGACAGGCGCACCAGGATCTCCGGCAGGGTCTCGCGGCCGGTGAGCAGCGCGGTGCCGGGCGCGCCGTGCGGGACATGGCGCGCGAGCTGGGCGGGGGAGGGGAGATGCGGGAGGTCCGCGCGCAGCGCGGTGAGGACGGCGAGCGAGGCGTCGGGCGGCAGGGGCGCCGCGCCGGTCAGGCCCAGGACGGCCAACTCCAGCCACGGCAGGGCCTTGTCGTACGGCGCCTGACCGCGCAGCGCCGCCCGCAGCGCGTCCAGTGCCGCGTCGGGGTCGGGGCGGGTCTCGATCGCGCCGACGAGATTGCGCAGGTGGGCGCGGGCGACGAACTCCTCGCGGACGTCGAGCCGGAAGCGGGCCCGGCGCGCGCCCCGCACGCCGCCCGGACCGTACGGCCGCGGCTCGTGGCGCTCCGCCGCCTCGTCCATCCGCTGGAGCAGGTCGAGCCGGTCGCCGTGCCGGGACAACTGCGGGAAGTCCTCCAGCAGTTCACCCAGCAGCTCGGCCGCACCGACCGGCCACGGACCCCCGTCGGCCGCCGGACCGGGACCGTCCCCGGCCCTGCCGACCTTGGCCAGCAGGCGCTTCGCCGTCCACTTCCCCTCCACGGAACCCATCGCGCTACGCGTCCCCCCAGCCGCCGATCGCCCGCCCGACCAGGTCGCGCAGCCGCTCCAGGGCCCGGTCGTCCGGCACGATCTCCTCCATCGCCGTGAACAGGGCACGCCACGCGGCCCCCTCGTCCCGGAACCGGCGGCAGCTCAGCACCAGCCGGAAGAGGTGGTCCCGGCGGCCCGGCCGCTCCTCCACCTCGAAGGAGTACGGCAGGCCGAGGTGGTCGCCCATCCGGTCGAGCAGGTCGTAGCGGTTGTCCGCGCGTCCCAGAGAGGGGAACGCCAGCAGGGCGTCGACCAGTTCCATGTCGGTGGGCGGCGGGCCGGGCGCGGCGGCCGTCGCGGCGGAGCCGGCCGGGGCGTCGGCGATACCGAGGAGGCCGCGCAGGGCCGAGACCGGGGTGCACCAGCCGCCCCGGTCGTCCCGGTACGAGCGGCTGCCCTTCACCACACCGACCACGAGACCGGCCCGGTCGAGCAGCATGCTGCCGCTGAAGCCCTCGCGGACGCCGTCGCCCAGCACCCGGAAGAAGTCGCCTGATCTGGCTCCTGTGCGCAGCGCGAGCGAGTCCGGCTGGACACCGGGGGAGGGGGTGAACTCCGAGTAGCCGAGCGCCGTCACCTCGGTGCCCGGCTCGGGGTCGCTGGTCGCGAGCGACGCGACGGGGTGCCCGGACCACCCGGCCACGGTCAGCAGCGCCAGGTCCGGATACGGGTGGAAGCGCCCGCCGTCGCTGTGCGGAGGCACCGCCCGTACGCCGTCCGCCGCCACGGGACCACCGCCGGACGGGTGACGTACGACGATTCCGGCCGCTCCGGCCACCACGTGCGCGGCCGTGACGACGAGCCCGTCCCGTACGAGGAAGCCGCTGCCCCGGAAGGTCCCGCCGATCTCCAGCCACACCGCGCGTAAGTGCGCCTCGCCGCCAAGCGGCCCGGCGCCCCACCAGGCGACGGCCCCAGCGCTCACGGCTGTCCGCCGGACCCGGAGCCCGTGTCCCCGGCCGGGCCGGTCCCGTCCGCGGCGGCTCCGACCACCGCCGTGACGGCCGCCCCAGCCGCCACGGCCGCCTCAGCCGCTTCCGCGCGGGCTCTGCGCGCCGCCAGGTCCCAGGAGAGCCGTACGGTCAGGCTGGCCTCGCTGCCCGCCTCCGCGATGATCCCGAAGAGCTGGCCGGACTTCACGGCCAGATTGAGGCCGAATTCGACCTCGAAGGCGTCGGGGGAACCGGCGGCGCCGCCCTCCGTCACCGTTTCGGCCGCCCAGCGGCCGACACTGCGGACGGTGTCGCGCACCTGGCCGAGGCTCAGGGCGACGGCCGAGCCCAGCGCGGCGGCGCGGCGGCCGACGTCGACACCGACGTCGCCGTACGCGTCGGCGCCGCCCGCGCCGGAGGCGGCCTCACCGGGCTGCCGGAAGGTGAGGTCGCCGATGACCTCGGCCTCCACCGTCGAGCCGTCGCCCAGGTCGATCGTCACGGTCTCCGTCATGGTGTTCCCTCCCCGTCCCGCCAGCAGGATAGAGGCGCCCGAGGGCACGCCGTGCGGCTTTCCCCACCTGCCCCCCCGACCGAAGCCGCTGCCGCCGACCGGCCGTACCCCGGCCCTCCTGGGGCCGTACCCGACGCCGTCCGCCCGCGCGGCCCCTGGCCGGAGACTCACCAGCCGCCGCCGAAAGCTTCCCGTCGCCCCGCCGGGCCGCTGCCGAACGCGGCCGGTCCCCATAAGCCCGGCCCCTGCCGTCCCCGGCACCGCCGCCGCCGGCCCCCGGCGGTCCACGTAAGCCCGGACCCCCTCGCAGCGCCGGGCCATTCCGGCCATTACGGCGCGCGTCAGTGGGCACGTACTACGTCGTGGACAACGTGCGGTGTCCGCGGGCGCGCCTACCGTGAGAGACGGGACGGCAGCACAATCGAACTTCTGAAGGGCGGGACCCACCGTGACAACGACAGGCGCAGCCGCGTACGCGTTCTGGCTGGCGGGCCGTGAGGCCACCGGTACGGACACCTTCGATGTGACCAGCCCGTGGGACGGCGCGGCGGTCGGCCGGGTGAGCGTGCCGACGGACGCCCAGGTCGAGGAGGCGGTGGCGGCGGCAGCGGCGGCGCAGGACGCGTTCTCGGCGACGCCCGCCCATGTGCGCGCGGCGGCGCTCGACCACGTGTCGAAGCGGCTCGCGGAGCGGTCGGAGGAGGTCGCCCGGCTGATCACGGCGGAGAACGGCAAGCCGATGAAATGGTCGCGCGGCGAGGTCGGCCGCGCCGTGTCCGTCTTCCGCTGGGCCGCGGAGGAGGCCCGCCGCTTCAACAGCGGCGAGGCGCAGCGGCTGGACACCGACGCCGGCGGCATCGGGCGGCTCGCGCTGACCCGCCGCTTCAGCCGCGGCCCGGTGCTGGGCATCGCGCCGTTCAACTTCCCGCTCAACCTGGTGGCCCACAAGATCGCCCCGGCCATCGCGGTCGGCACGCCGATCATCCTCAAGCCCGCCCCCGCGACCCCGCTGTCCGCGCTGCTGCTCGGCGAACTCCTCGCCGAGACCACCGGCCTGCCCGAGGGCGCCTGGAGCGTGCTGCCGGTGGCGAACGACCGGATGTCCTCGCTGGTCCAGGACCCGCGGCTGCCGGTGATCTCCTTCACCGGCTCCGACACCGTCGGCTACCAGATCATGGACTCCGTGCCGCGCAAGCACGTCACCCTCGAACTCGGCGGCAACGCCGCCGCCGTCGTCCTCGCCGACTGGTCGTCCGAGGCCGACCTGGACTGGGCGGCGAGCCGGATCGCCACCTTCGCCAACTACCAGGCGGGCCAGTCCTGCATCTCGGTGCAGCGCGTCATCGCCGACACCGCCGTCTACGACGCGCTCGCCGAGAAGATCGTCGCCAAGGTGCGCGCGCAGGCGGTCGGCGACCCCGCCGACGACGCGACCGACGTCGGTCCGCTGGTCAGCGAGGCCGCCGCCGAGCGCGTCGCCTCCTGGGTCGACGACGCCGTCGGCAAGGGCGCCAAGCTGCTGACCGGCGGGGTGCGGGACGGCGCGAGCTACGCCCCGACCGTCCTGGCCGACCTGCCCGCCGACGCCGTCCTCGCCTCGGCCGAGGCATTCGGCCCCGTCCTGTCGCTGCACCGGGTGAACGGCACCGACGAGGCTTTCGCCGCCGTCAACGACTCCCGCTTCGGCCTCCAGAGCGGCGTGTTCACCCACGACCTCCAGGCCGCCTTCCGCGCCCACCGCGAACTGGAGGTCGGCGGCGTCATCATCGGCGACGCGCCCTCCTACCGCGCCGACCAGATGCCGTACGGCGGTGTGAAGGACTCCGGCACCGGGCGCGAAGGCGTCAAGTACGCGATGGACGACTACACGTACGAGCGCGTGCTGGTCCTCACCGGCCTGGACCTTTAAACACAGGACCTCCAGACACGGAACCTCCAGGCGCGGGACCTCCAGACACGGGACCTCCAGGCACCGGCCTCCGGGGCCCGAGGGATTCGGCCGACCTCGCGCCGCGGATGGTCGGGTCGGCCGGATTCGGGTAGTACGGACAAGTAGCACCGGTTGGTAACCGGCTACCCGGAGGTGACGCAACCGTGTCCGCACCCACCGCACGCAAGGTCTCGGAGCGCGAAGCACGTCAGGTGGCGGAGGCCGCCAGAGAACAGGACTGGCGCAAGCCCAGCTTCGCCAAGGAACTGTTCCTCGGCCGCTTCCGCCTCGACCTGATCCACCCCCACCCGCTGCCCGCGGCCGAGGCGGTGGAGAAGGGCGAGGCGTTCCTCGACCTGCTCAAGGGTTTCTGCGAGACGAAGGTCGACGGCGCCAGGATCGAGCGCGAGGCGCGGATTCCCGACGAGACGATCGCGGGCCTGAAGGAAATCGGCGCCTTCGGGATGAAGATCGACACCGCGTACGGCGGCCTCGGCCTCACCCAGGTGTACTACAACAAGGCGCTGGCCCTCGCCGGTTCCGCGAGCCCCGCGATCGGCGCGCTGCTGTCGGCCCATCAGTCGATCGGCGTACCGCAGCCGCTGAAGATGTTCGGCACGCGGGAGCAGAAGGAGAAGTTCCTGCCGCGCTGCGCCCGTACCGACATCAGCGCCTTCCTGCTCACCGAGCCCGACGTCGGCTCCGACCCGGCGCGGCTGGCCACCAGCGCGGTCCGCGACGGCGACGACTACGTACTCGACGGCGTGAAGCTGTGGACCACCAACGGCGTCATCGCCGACCTGCTCGTCGTCATGGCCCGGGTGCCGAAGCCGGACGGCGGCGCCGACACCTACGAGGACCACAGGGGCGGCATCACCGCCTTCGTCGTGGAGGCCGACTCCCCGGGCATCACCGTGGAGAACCGCAACGCCTTCATGGGCCTGCGCGGTCTGGAGAACGGCGTCACCCGCTTCCACCAGGTCCGGGTCCCGGCAGCGAACCGGATCGGCGCCGAGGGCGCGGGCCTGAAGATCGCGCTGACCACCCTGAACACCGGCCGCCTGTCACTGCCCGCCATGTGCGCGGGCGCGGGCAAGTGGTGCCTGAAGATCGCCCGCGAGTGGTCGGCCGCCCGTGAGCAGTGGGGCAAGCCGATCGCCGAGCACGAGGCCGTCGGCGCGAAGATCGCGTACATCGCCGCCACCACCTTCGCGCTCGAAGCCGTACTGGACCTGTCGTCCCAGATGGCGGACGAGGACCGCAACGACATCCGGATCGAGGCCGCGCTGGCCAAGCTCTTCGGCTCGGAGGCCGCCTGGCTGATGGCCGACGAACTGGTGCAGATCCGCGGCGGGCGCGGCTTCGAGACCGCCGACTCGCTGGCCGCCCGCGGCGAGCGCGCCGTCCCGGCCGAGCAGATGCTCCGTGACCTGCGGATCAACCGGATCTTCGAGGGCTCCACCGAGATCATGCACCTGCTGATCGCCCGCGAGGCCGTCGACGCCCACCTGTCCGTGGCGGGCGACCTCATCGACCCCGACACCACCCTGGGCGACAAGGCCAAGGCGGGCGCCAAGGCAGGCGGCTTCTACGCCCGCTGGCTGCCCAAACTCGTCGCGGGCCCGGGCCAGCTCCCCCACGCGTACGCCGAATTCGGGCCGCTCGCCGGACACCTGCGGTACGTGGAGCGCAGCGCGCGCAAGCTGGCCCGCTGCACCTTCTACGCGATGTCGCGCTGGCAGGGCCGGATGGAGACCAAGCAGAACTTCCTCGCCCGGATCGTCGACATCGGCGCGGAACTCTTCGCGATGAGCGCCGCCTGCGTCCGCGCCCAGCACCTTGCCGCGACCGGCGACCACGGCCGGGAGGCCCGCCGTCTGGCCGACGCCTTCTGCCACCAGTCGCGCATCCGCACCGAGGAGCTGTTCGCCCGGCTGTGGACCAACACCGACAGCACCGACCGCCGCCTCACCCGCTCCGTGCTCAACGGCGACCTCACCTGGCTGGAAGCCGGAATCGTCGACGCCAGCCGCGAGGGCCCGTGGATCGCGGAGGCCGAGCCCGGCCCGTCGCGGGCGGACAACGTCCGCCGACCGGTGCACTGACAGCCGCCACGGCAGGACAGAATGGCCCCATGACGGACGCTCTCGCAGACCCGCACTACCGCCCGTACACGACCGGAGAGGCGGCGGCCGGCGGCCGACGGGACATCGTGATCCTCGGCTCGACCGGCTCTGTCGGCACCCAGGCCATCGACGTGGTGCTCCGCAACCCGGACCGCTTCCGCGTCGTGGCCATCTCCGCCGCGGGCAGCCGCGCGGAACTGCTCGCCGAACAGGCGCACCAGCTTCAGGTGCATACGGTCGCGGTCGCGGACGAGGCCGCCGTGGAGCCGCTGCGACAGGCCCTGACCAGGCACTTCGGCCCCGGCAACGGGCCGGAGCTGCTGGTCGGCCCGGAAGCCGCCACCCAGGCCGCGACCCTGGAGTGCCACGCGGTGCTCAACGGCATCACCGGCTCGATCGGCCTGCGGCCCACGCTGGCGGCGCTGGAGGCCGACCGGGTGCTGATCCTCGCCAACAAGGAGTCGCTGATCGTCGGCGGCCCCCTGGTGAAGGCCGTCGCGAAGCCCGGCCAGATCGTGCCCGTCGACTCCGAGCACTCCGCGCTCTTCCAGGCGATGCTCGGCGGCAGCCGCGCCGAGGTCCGCAAGCTCGTCGTCACCGCCTCCGGCGGCCCCTTCCGCGGCCGTACCCGCGAGGAGCTGGCCGACGTCAAGCCCGCCGACGCCCTCGCGCACCCCACCTGGGACATGGGCCCGGTGATCACCATCAACTCCGCGACCCTGGTCAACAAGGGCCTTGAGGTCATCGAGGCGCACCTGCTCTACGACATCCCGTTCGAGCGGATCGAGGTCGTCGTCCACCCCCAGTCCTACATTCACTCGATGGTGGAATTCGTGGACGGATCGACGCTCGCCCAGGCCAGCCCGCCCGACATGCGGATGCCGATCGCGCTGGGTCTCGGCTGGCCGGACCGGGTCCCGGACGCCGCACCCGCCTTCGACTGGTCGAAAGCCTCGACATGGGAATTCTTCCCGCTCGACGACGACGCGTTCCCGTCCGTCGCATTGGCGCGACATGTGGGTAGCCTCGGAGGCACCGCGCCCGCGGTGTTCAACGCGGCCAACGAGGAGTGCGTCGACGCCTTCCTCGCCGGCCGGCTGCCGTTCACCGGGATCGTGGACACCGTCGCGAAGGTCGTCGAGGAACACGGCGTGCCCGGGACGGGAACTCGACTGACCGTCGAGGACGTCCTCGAAGCGGAGGCGTGGGCCCGTGCCCGTGCCAGGGAACTCGCGAACGTGAACGGGAACAACGGGAGTGCGGACGTGAACGGGAACGTGAACACGAGCGCGTCGACATCGGAGGCAGCAGGCGTATGACCGCTCTCATGAC
Source organism: Streptomyces sp. NPDC024632 (assembly GCF_055559175.1). NCBI lineage: Bacteria > Bacillati > Actinomycetota > Actinomycetes > Kitasatosporales > Streptomycetaceae > Streptomyces > Streptomyces sp. NPDC024632. Next base: position 45,146 of record NZ_JBVHLD010000011.1, on the reverse strand, counting down.
GGTCCTCGGCATAGTGGTCTTCGCCGTGGGCCTGATGGTCTCCATCGCCTGGCACGAGCTGGGCCACCTCTCCACGGCCAAGCTCTTCAAGATCCGCGTGCCGCAGTACATGGTCGGCTTCGGCCCGACGATCTGGTCCCGGCACAAGGGCGAGACCGAGTACGGCTTCAAGGCCGTGCCGCTCGGCGGCTACATCCGCATGATCGGGATGTTCCCGCCGGGGGCGGACGGCAAGGTCTCCGCCCGGTCGACCTCGCCGTGGCGCAGCATGATCGAGGACGCCCGCTCGGCGGCGTACGAGGAGCTCCAGCCCGGCGACGAGACGCGGATGTTCTACACGCGCAAGCCGTGGAAGCGCGTCATCGTGATGTTCGCCGGACCGTTCATGAACCTGATCCTGGCCGTCGCGCTGTTCCTCGGCGTGTTCATGGGCTTCGGCATCAGCATGCGCACCACCGTGGTCAGCCAGGTCAGCGACTGTGTGATCTCGCAGGCGGACACCGCCAAGCGCGACGTGAACAACCCGTGCCTGCCCTCCGACCCGGTCGCGCCCGCCAAGACCGCGGGCTTCAAGGCCGGCGACAAGATCGTGGAGTTCAACGGCCACCCGGTCGGCGACTGGAACGCCCTGTCCAAGGACATCCGCGACGGCATCGGCCCGGCCAGCGTCGTCGTGGTCCGCGACGGACAGCGGCTCACCCTGCACCCCACGATCACCACCAACACCGTCGCCAAGACCGACAGCGACGGCAACTACGTGGACGGCACGGTCAAGGCGGGCTTCCTCGGCTTCAGCCCGGCCAGCCACATCCAGCCGCTGGGCTTCACCGATTCCGTGAACCACATGGGCGATATGGCCAAACAGGGCGTGAATTCTCTGATCAGCCTGCCCAAGCGGATTCCCGACCTGTGGAACGCGGCCTTCAACGGCGCGCAGCGCAAGCCGGACTCCCCGATGGGCGTCGTCGGCGCCGCCCGCGTCGGCGGCGAGGTCTTCGCGCTCCAGGAGCCCGCCATCAACCGCGTCATGACCATGGTCATGCTCGTCGGCGGCTTCAACCTCTCGCTGTTCCTGTTCAACATGCTCCCGCTGCTGCCGCTGGACGGCGGCCACATCGCGGGCGCGCTGTGGGAGTCCGTCCGGCGCAAGGCCGCCAAGGTCTTCCGCAAGCCGGACCCCGGCCCCTTCGACGTCGCCAAGCTCATGCCGATCGCCTATGTCGTGGCCGGAATCTTTGTGTCCTTCACCTTGCTTGTCCTGATCGCCGACGTGGTCAACCCCGTCAAACTGAGTTCGTAATGGGATGAGGGGCGTGTGGGTCGTGGGCGGGGTGCCGTAACCTCGGTTATCGGAGCCCGCCCACGCGGGACCTCGATCCACACCTTGGGGATGCCACGCAATGACCGCGATTTCGCTCGGGATGCCAGATGTTCCGATCAAGCTCGCCGAACGCCGCAAGAGCCGTCAGATCCAGGTCGGGTCGGTCCCGGTGGGCGGGGACGCGCCTGTTTCCGTCCAGTCGATGACGACGACCCGTACTTCTGACATCGGTGCCACTCTTCAGCAGATCGCGGAGCTGACGGCTTCGGGCTGTCAGATCGTGCGGGTGGCGTGTCCGACGCAGGATGACGCCGACGCGCTCGCGACGATCGCGAAGAAGTCGCAGATTCCGGTGATCGCGGACATTCATTTTCAGCCGAAGTACGTGTTCGCGGCGATCGATGCCGGGTGTGCGGCGGTTCGGGTGAATCCGGGGAACATCAAGCAGTTCGACGACAAGGTGAAGGAGATCGCGCGGGCGGCTTCGGACGCGGGGACGCCGATCCGGATCGGTGTGAACGCGGGGTCGCTGGACGCGCGGCTGCTGAAGAAGTACGGGAAGGCGACGCCTGAGGCGCTGGTGGAGTCCGCGCTGTGGGAGGCGTCGCTGTTCGAGGAGCACGGCTTCCGGGACATCAAGATCTCGGTGAAGCACAACGACCCGGTCGTGATGGTCAACGCGTACCGGCTGCTGGCCGCCCAGTCGGACTATCCGCTGCATCTGGGTGTGACGGAGGCGGGTCCGGCGTTCCAGGGGACGATCAAGTCCGCTGTGGCGTTCGGCGCTCTGCTGTCGGAGGGTATCGGGGACACGATCCGGGTGTCGCTGTCGGCTCCTCCGGCGGAGGAGGTCAAGGTCGGGATCCAGATTCTGGAGTCGTTGAATCTGCGGCAGCGGCGGCTGGAGATCGTGTCGTGTCCGTCGTGCGGGCGTGCGCAGGTGGATGTGTACAAGCTCGCGGACCAGGTGTCGGCGGGTCTTGACGGTATGGAGGTCCCGCTGCGGGTCGCGGTGATGGGCTGTGTCGTCAACGGTCCGGGTGAGGCCCGTGAGGCTGATCTGGGTGTGGCGTCGGGCAATGGCAAGGGTCAGATCTTCGTCAAGGGTGAGGTCATCAAGACCGTGCCGGAGTCGAAGATCGTCGAGACGCTGATCGAAGAGGCGATGAAACTCGCCGAGCAGATGGAGGCCGACGGCACCATGTCAGGCGAACCGCAGGTGAGCGTCTCCTGACTGCCGAGCAGCCCGCGCGACCGGCCGCCGGGCCACGCCCGAGCCCCGCGCCCGCCGCCCACCGGTGGCCGGACGCGGGGCGCGGCACGGCCCCGCGCGGTAAAGTGCGCAGATCATCCCAAGCCTGCTGCTCAAGCCAAGCCTGCTGCGGCCCGTACGGTGAGGCACCCACGTGTTGACCACATCGACTGCCAAGGTCCTCGAACCGGGCGACCTCGACGCCGCCCTCGCCGTACTCAACCGCGACCCGGTGGCCAACGCCTTCGTCACCTCCCGGGTCAATGTCGCCGGGCTCGACCCCTGGCGGCTCGGCGGCGAGATGTGGGGCTGGTACAGCGGCGGCAGACTCACCTCGCTCTGTTACGCGGGCGCCAACCTCGTACCGCTGTGCGCCACTCCCGAGGCCATCCGCGCCTTCGCCGAGCGCGCCCGCCGGGCCGGCCGCCGCTGCTCCTCGATCGTCGGCCCCGCGGAACCCACCGCCGACCTGTGGGCGCTCCTCGAACCCCACTGGGGCCCGGCCCGCGAGGTCCGCTCCCACCAGCCGCTGATGACCACCCGCGCGCTGCCCGCCGACATCACGCCCGACCCGCTGGTCCGCCGCGTCCGGCGCGACGAGATGGACGTGATCATGCCCGCGTGCGTGGCCATGTTCACCGAGGAGGTCGGCGTCTCCCCGCTCGCGGGCGACGGCGGCCTGCTCTACCAGGCCCGCGTCGCCGAACTGGTCTCCACCGGACGGGCCTTCGCCCGCATCGAGGACGGCCGGGTCGTCTTCAAGGCCGAGATCGGCGCCGTCACCCGGCACACCTGCCAGATCCAGGGCGTCTGGGTCGCCCCCGAACACCGCGGCAAGGGCCTGTCGGAGACCGGCATGGCCGCCGTCCTGCACTACGCCTTGCGCGATGTCGCCCCGGTCGCCAGCCTCTACGTCAACGACTTCAACGCCCCCGCGCGGGCCGCCTACCAGCGGGTCGGATTCTCCGAAGTCGGCGCGTTCATGAGTGTGTTGTTCTGACCGCGCTCGAAGGCCGCGGGCGCTGGGGGTAGTGTCCCGGCCCATGGAGAACGTGGTGGTCGGACCTGTCGACCTCGGCGCGCGGGTCGACGAAGCCCTCGCCGTACAGGCGCTCGCCTTCGGGCTCGGCCCCGGCGAGGTCGCCATCCGGCGGCAGATCGTGCTCCGGCACCTCAACTACCCCGGTGCGCGGGCCCTCGGCGCGCAGACCGACGACGGACGGCTGGTCGGCTTCGTCTACGGGCTGCCCAACGACCGCGGCCACTGGTGGTCGAGCGTCGTCCAGCCGTACCTGCGGCAGCGCGGCACCGACGGCTGGCTCGACGACTCCTTCGTCATCACCGAACTGCACGTGCTGCCCGACTTCCAGGGCCACCGGGTCGGCCGCCGCCTGATCACCGAGATCACCGACACCGCCACCGAGCCGCGCAGCATCCTCTCCGCGATCGACGGCGACAGCCCCGCCCGCCGCCTCTACCACGCCCTCGGGTACCAGGACCTGGCCCGCCCGGTGCACTTCCCGAGCGCCGCCCGCCCCTACGCCGTGATGGGCGCGCCGCTGCCGCTGCTGCGGTAGAGCGCGGCGCGGGGCGGGCGCGTGTGGGGGAAAAGGGTTGTGCGGGCGCCCGGCGGCCCGGCTACCCTCGCCGCACCCCCGACCTTCACGGAGAACGCCATGGTCCTGCGCATGTCCCGGCTGATGCTCAAGACGCTGCGCGACGCCCCGGCCGACGCGGAGACCGCCAGCCACAAGCTGCTGGTCCGCGCCGGATACGTGCGCCGCTCGTCCGCCGGGATGTGGACCTGGCTGCCGCTCGGCAAACGCGTCCTGGACAACGTCGCCCGCGTCGTACGCGAGGAGATGGAGGCGATCGGCGGCCAGGAGGTGCTGCTGCCCGCGCTCCTGCCCCGCGAGCAGTACGCGGCCACCGGGCGCGCCGACGAGTACGGCGACCTGCTCTTCCGGCTCACCGACCGCAAGGGCGCCGACTATGTGCTCGGCCCCACCCACGAGGAGGTCTTCACGCAGATCGTGAAGGACCAGTGCACGTCCTACAAGGACCTGCCCCTGACCCTCTTCCAGATCCAGACCAAGTACCGCGACGAGGCCAGGCCCCGCTCGGGCGTGCTGCGGGGCCGCGAGTTCCAGATGAAGGACGCGTACTCCTTCGACACCGACGACGAAGGGCTCGCCGCGTCGTACCGGCTGCACCGGCAGGCGTACATCCGGATCTTCGAACGCCTCGGCTTCGACTTCCGCGTCGTCTCCGCCGTCTCCGGCGCCATGGGCGGCTCCGCCTCCGAGGAGTTCCTGGCGCCCGCCGCCGCGGGCGAGGACACCTTCGCGGACTGCCCCGCCTGCGACTACGCCGCCAATACGGAGGCGGTCACCTTCACGGCCGCGCCCGGTGACGCGGCTGCCGCTGAGCACGGCCCCGTCGAGGAGCTGGACACCCCTGACACCCCCACCATCGAATCGCTCGCCGCCCGCCTCGGCGTGCCCGCCTCCGCCACACTCAAGAACCTGCTGGTCACGGTGGACGGCGAGATCACCGCGGTCGGCGTCCCCGGCGACCGCGAGGTGGACCTCGGCAAGCTCGCGGAACACCTCGCGCCCGCAGCCGTCGCACTCGTCACCGCCGAGGACTTCGCCGACCGGCCCGATCTCGTACGCGGCTACGTCGGCCCCCAGGGCCTGGGCGTCCGCTACCTCGCCGATCCCCGGATCGCCCCCGGCACCGCGTGGGTCACCGGCGCCAACAAGCCCGGCAGGCACGCCGCCAACGTCGTCTGCGGCCGGGACTTCACCGTCGACCGCTACCTCGACGTGGTCACCGTCCGCGCCGGTGACCCCTGCCCCCGGTGCGGCACCGGGCTCCGCCTCGACCGGGCCATCGAGATCGGCCACATCTTCCAGCTCGGCCGCAAATACTCCGACGTCTTCCAGCTCGACGTCCTCGGGCGCGACGGCAAGCCCGTGCGCGTCACCATGGGCTGCTACGGCATCGGCGTCTCGCGCGCCGTCGCCGCCCTCGCCGAACAGACCGCCGACGACGCGGGGCTGTGCTGGCCCGCCGAGGTCGCCCCCGCCGACGTCCACGTCATCGCCGCGGGCAAGGCCGAACAGACCGCTCTCGCGGAGGAGGCCGCCGCCGCGCTGCACGCCGCGGGACTGCGGGTCCTCCTCGACGACCGGCCCTCCCTCTCGCCCGGCGTCAAATTCACCGACGCCGAGCTCATCGGCGTCCCCACCCTCCTCATCGCCGGCCGCCGCGCCCGCGACGCCGTCGTCGAGCTCAAGGACCGCCGCACCGGCACCCGCCGAGAGCTCCCCCTCCCCGAAGCCCTCGCCCTCCTCACCACCCCCCACTGACGGCTCGCCGCCGTGGCTGATCGCGCGGTGACGGCTCGACCCCGCCGTGCGGTCGGCGCGCCGCCGCCGTGGCTGGTCGCCCGGTTGGGGCACGACCCCGTCGTGCGGTCGGCGCGCCATCGTCGTGGCTGGTCGCGCAGTTCCCCGCGCCCCTTCGGGGCTCGAACCCGCCGTGCGGTCGGCGGTCGCGCCGGTCCCCGCACCCCTGGAAAGGCGGCTCCTTGCGCGATCAGCCCCACCCCCCCGACTCAGCCCGTCCGGCGATTGAGGACTTGCGGGGAGGGGCGGGGGGCTAGAGCCAGGAGGCGAATTCGAGGAGGAGCTCGGCGGCTTCGCGGTCGCCGACGGAGAGGTACCAGACGCCGGCCTCGACGGCACGGAAGAGGGCCCAGCCGCGAAGGCGCTCGGGCTCGACCTCAAGAGAGGCGGCGAGCTTGGCGAGCCGCCGCCGGGCCGCGGCCCGGGAACCGGGCTGGGCGGCCAGGGTCGGAAGCCGGTCACGGACCAGCCACGCGAGATCGTAGGCCCGCTCACCGACCAGCGGCTTCGGGTCGATGGCCAGCCACGCCATCCGCTCCCCGGCCAGCACATTGCCGTGGTGATAATCCCCGTGCAGCAGCACCTCCTCGGCGCCCGAGGCGACCAGCTCCGCGTGCACCGACAGCGCCTCGTCGACGAGCCCGACCGCCTCGGCCGCCCAAGGCCGCTCCCGCCGCTCGCGCAGCAGCGCCACCAACGCACCGGTGTAGTCGGCGACCGACGTGAAGGGATGCCCCTCGGCCGGCGGCACCCAGAGCCGCTGAAGAACCCCGGCGGCCTCCAGCATCGCCTTGGGCTCGGCGAGCGACCGCAGCGACACATCCGCCTGAAGCCGCTCCAGCAGCATCGCCCCCTCGCCGGGATCGGCGTCGAGGAGGCGTACGGCGCCCCGCCCGTCCCAGTGCGCGAGCGCCGCGTGCTCGTGCTCGGTCTCCCGCGTGACCATGCCGACCTTCAGCACCGCCGGCACCCCGTCCGCGGTGCGGACCAGCACGATCATGCTGATCTGGCCCCCGGCCGCGAAGACCCGCTCGACGGTCAGCCCCCACCGCTCCAGGAACCGCGCCACCCGGTCGGGGAGTTCGGCCAGCCACACCCGGCCCGCCTCGCCCTCCCAGGCCCCGACGGTGCGGACCAGCCGCTCCGGCGGCTCCAGCCGTACGCCTTCCGGCCCCCCGTGGTGCGCTGCTGAAGCCATCCCTGTGCGTTCCCTCCGTGTCGTGTGCGGCGGGGAACGGTGATCAGCTCCGTTCCGCCAACCCCGGGAAGGCTACGCTGCCACCGCGCCACCGCACGGCACGCACCGCCGCCTCGCGCATGGCGCCCGCCGCGTCCCGCCTGATGTCCCCGATCGCGGACCGCACCACGTCGCCGTAGGCGCCCGCCACCCGCTCCTCCAGATACGCCGCCAGCCGCAGCGCCGCCGCCGCGTCCGCCACCGGGAACGGCAGCTGGTAACCCGCCGCCGCCGTCACCGGCACTCCGCCCAGATCGCGCACGGTACGGCCCAGCACGTCCCGCCGCGCGCGGTGCGCGTCGTACGCCTGCCGCGCCTCGGGCCGGCGGCTCCCGCCGATCAGGCCGCCCACGACGCCGTAGCCGTACACCGCCGCGTGCTCGGCGGCCAGCGCCGCCTGCGCCGCGTCCAGCACCGCGCTCATCGCACCGCCCCCTTCGTCCCGAGCAGCGCCACGTGCCCGGCGCCCGCCGCCGCCACCGACGCGAACAGCCGGGCCGTCTCGCCCGGCACATTGAGCAGCGCCGTCGCCCGGCTGTCGGCGAGCCGCCGCTCCTCGTCCGCCAGGGACTTCAGGGCCGCGGACGGCGAGGAGGCCGGGGGAGCGGACGGCGAGGAGGCGGGGGTCGCGGCGGACGTCGCGCCGGGGGACGGCGAGCCGGTCGGTACGGGCGCCGCCCGGCCGCCGAACGCGCCCACGTGCAGGGCCACTTCGGCCCGCAGCGGCGCCAGCCGACCGGCGAGCGCCGGATACGCGGCGGCCACCGCGTCGTACCGCGCCAGCAACGCCGCGCTGTCGCGGACCGCCTGGCGCAGCGCCAGCTCGCCCGGTTCGGGCAGCGTGGCCTTGTGTCCGGCCCCGTCCGAGCCCGCTGTTCCACCACCTCCGGAACACCCGGCACTGACGACAACGGCCGCCACCGCCACCACACTCCGCCTGCTGAGCCGAGGCACGTCCGGGATCATTGGGCGAGTGTAAGGGTGCGCGGGAGGGCGCTCGGCGCCGCCTCCCGGCGGCCCGCGATGGCGCGGCGACGTGTGGAAACTCGGGTAATCTCTCCTTTACACGCGACCTTCCACCACAACAGCACACGCGGCCGAGGAGTCACCCGGATGAGCACCACCCAGAGCGAGAGGCTGCGCGGGCTGCTTGAGCCGCTCGTCGTGAGGACGGGACTGGATCTGGAAGAGGTCACGGTGACGGCCGCGGGCAAGCGGCGGCAGTTGCTGGTCGTCGTGGACTCGGACGAGGGCGTGCAGCTCGACGCGGTCGCGGCGCTGAGCCGGGAGATCTCGCAGGCGCTGGACGCCTCGGACGCGATGGGCGACGCGGAGTACGTCCTGGAGGTCACCTCGCCGGGCACCGACCGGCCGCTGACCGAGCCCCGGCACTTCCGGCGCAACAGCGGCCGGCTGGTGAAGCTCCAGCTCAAGGAGCGCGGCGAGCTGATCGCGCGGATCATGACGGTGGACGACGCGGGTCTCGACCTGGAGGTCCCCGGCGTCAAGGGCCGCAAGCCCAAGCCCGCCCGCGCGGACTTCGCCGAGATCGAGAAGGCCCGCGTGGAGGTCGAGTTCAACCGCAAGAACGCGGCCGGTGACGACGTGCACGACGAAGACGAAGACGTACACGACGTACACGAAGACGACGAGAACGACGAGAACGACGAGGAGGCGTAGCCGTGGACATCGACATGAAGGCCCTGCGGGGTCTGGTGCAGGAGAGGCAGATCTCGTTCGACCTGCTGGTCGAGGCGATCGAGTCGGCGCTCCTCATCGCGTACCACCGCGAGCCCGGCAGCCACCGCAAGGCCCGCGTGGAGCTGGACCGCACCAGCGGACACGTGACCGTATGGGCGAAGGAGGACCCGGAGGAGGTCGCCGAGGACGCCGAGCCGCGCGAGTTCGACGACACCCCGACCGGCTTCGGCCGGATCGCCGCGTCGACCGCCAAACAGGTGATCCTCCAGCGGCTGCGCGACGCCGAGGACGACATCACCTTCGGGGAGTACGCGGGCCGCGAGGGCGACATCGTCTCCGGCCTGGTCCAGCAGGGCAAGGACCCGAAGAACGTGCTGGTCGACATCGGCAAGCTGGAGGCGATCCTGCCGGTCCAGGAGCAGGTGCCCGGCGAGGACTACCGGCACGGCACCCGGCTGCGGGCGTACGTGGTCCGGGTCGCCAAGGGCGTACGCGGCCCGTCGGTGACCCTGTCGCGGACCCACCCCAACCTGGTGAAGAAGCTCTTCGCGATGGAGGTCCCGGAGATCGCGGACGGCTCGGTGCTGATCGAGGCCATCGCCCGCGAGGCCGGACACCGTACGAAGATCGCGGTCCGCTCGACCCGCTCGGGGCTGAACGCCAAGGGCGCCTGCATCGGCCCGATGGGCGCGCGGGTACGGGCCGTGATGGCCGAGCTGAACAGCGAGAAGATCGACATCGTCGACTGGTCGGACGACCCGGCCGAGATGGTGGCGAACGCGCTGTCCCCGGCCCGCGTCTCCAAGGTCGAGGTGGTCGACGCCGGTGCCAGGTCGGCGCGGGTGACCGTGCCCGACTACCAGCTCTCGCTCGCCATCGGCAAGGAGGGGCAGAACGCCCGCCTGGCCGCCCGGCTGACCGGCTGGCGGATCGACATCCGCCCGGACACCGAGCAGCCGCAGAGCTGAGGGCCGGGCCCGGAACACGGACCGAAAGCGGTCGGCGGCGGGCGATGCATGCCCTCCGCCGACGGCGGGCAGGAAACGAACAACCGTGCGTCGGCACACTCGAAGGAGTGAGGTCGGTGCGGGGAGGTAGACTAAAGAGTGTCTGGTCGGACGCGAAGCCCAGCATGCCCGGAGCGAAGTTGCATCGGCTGCCGGGAGCGTGCGGCCAAGAGCGAGCTGCTGCGTGTGGCGGTGGACGGTGACACCTGTGTTCCCGATCATCGCGGTACGCTGCCCGGTCGGGGTGCGTATCTGCACCCCGCCCTTGCCTGTCTGGACCTGGCGGTCCGCCGCCGGGCGTTCAACCGGGCCTTCAAAGGCCCGGTGACGCCCGACACCGCGGAGTTGCGCCGGTTCGTCGAGCAGGCAGCCCCGTAAGAAGTAGGAAGAACGGCACGGGTCACCGTGCGGTCAGGTACCTCGCGAGATGGAAGTAGGTCGAGATTGCGATGAGCACTCGATGAGTACGCGATGAGTACGCCCATGAAGTAGCGACGGTCCGGCGGACGATCACCCCGGACCTAAAAGGAGCGAAGTGGCTAAGGTCCGGGTATACGAACTCGCCAAGGAGATGGGAGTCGAGAGCAAGGTCGTCATGGCCAAGCTCCAAGAACTCGGCGAATTCGTCCGTTCGGCGTCCTCGACGATCGAGGCGCCGGTAGTCCGCAAGTTGACTGACGCTTTCCAGGGGCCCGGTGGCAACACCAAGTCCGCTGCGAAGCCCGCGGCGCCGCGCAAGAGCGCGCCCGCCGCCAAGCCGGCCGCGCCCACCCCGGGTGCGCCGGCCCGTCCCGCTGCCCCGGCGCCGAAGCCGGCCGCCGGCGGCCCCGTGACCCCGGCCGCGCCCGCGGCCCCGGTCGCCCCGAGCGCCGGCCCGGCCGCCGGTGCCGGTACCGCACCGACCCCCGCGGGCTCCGGCCCGCGCCCGGGTCCGAAGCCGGCCCCCGCCGCGCCCGCCCCGAAGCCCGCTCCGGCGGCTCCGGTGCCCGCGGCGGAGTTCCAGGCACCCCCGTCGGCGCCCGCGGCCCCGGCCGCGCCGCGCAGCGGTGGCGCCACCCCCGGCCCGCGCCCGGCGCGCCCGGCCCCCGCCCAGAGCGGCGGCACCGGCCAGCGCGACACCCGTGACGGCGGGGCCCGCCCCGCGCGTCCCGCCGGTCCCGGCCAGGGCGGTGCCCGCCCCGGCGGCGCCCGTCCCGCGGGCCCGCGTCCCGGCAACAACCCCTTCACGTCCGGCGGCTCCACCGGAATGCAGCGCCCCGGCGGCGCCCCGCGTCCCGGCGGCGACCGGCGTGACGACCGTCCCGCCCGCCCCGGCGGCCAGGGAGCCCCGGGCGGCATGCCGCGTCCCGGCGGCGCCCCGCGCCCCGGTGGTCAGGCAGGCGGTCCCGGCGGACAGCGTCCGTCCCCCGGCGGCATGCCCCGCCCGCAGTCCTCGGGCCCCCGCCCGAACCCCGGCATGATGCCGCAGCGGCCCGCGCCCTCCCCGGGCGGGCGTCCCGGCGGTGGCCCCGGCGGCCGTAGCGGTGGTCCCGGCGGCCGTCCCGGCGGCGGCGGTCCCGGCGCGCGTCCCGGTGGCGGCGGCGGTTTCGCCGGCCGTCCGGCGGGTCCCGGCGGCGGCGGTCGTCCCGGTGGCGGCGGTGGCGGCTTCGGCGGCCCGCGCCCCGGTGGCGGTGCTCCCGGCGGTGGCGGCGGCTTCGGTCCCCGTCCCGGCGGCTTCGGCGGGCGTCCCGGCGGTCCGGGCGGCCGTGGTGGCACGCAGGGCGCGTTCGGTCGCGGCCCCGGCGGCCGTCCGGCGCGCGGCCGTAAGAGCAAGCGTCAGCGGCGCCAGGAGTACGAGGCCATGCAGGCCCCGTCCGTGGGCGGCGTGCTGCTGCCCCGCGGCAACGGCCAGACCGTGCGCCTGTCGCGCGGTGCCTCGCTCACCGACTTCGCCGAGAAGATCAACGCCAACCCGGCGTCGCTCGTTCAGGTGATGCTCAACCTCGGTGAGATGGTCACGGCGACCCAGTCGGTCTCCGACTCCACGCTGGAGCTGCTCGCCGGCGAGATGAACTACGTGCTGGAGATCGTCAGCCCGGAGGAGGAGGACCGCGAGCTGCTCGAGTCGTTCTCCATCGAGTTCGGTGAGGACGAGGGCGGCGAGGAGATGCTCGTCTCCCGCCCGCCGGTCGTGACCGTCATGGGTCACGTCGACCACGGTAAGACCAGGCTTCTCGACGCGATCCGCAAGACCAACGTGGTCGCGGGCGAGGCCGGTGGCATCACCCAGCACATCGGTGCCTACCAGGTCGCCACCGAGGTCAACGGCGAAGAGCGCGCCATCACCTTCATCGACACCCCGGGCCACGAGGCGTTCACCGCCATGCGTGCCCGCGGCGCCAAGTCCACCGACATCGCGATCCTGGTGGTCGCGGCCAACGACGGTGTGATGCCGCAGACGATCGAGGCGCTGAACCACGCCAAGGCGGCCGACGTGCCGATCGTGGTCGCGGTCAACAAGATCGACGTCGAGGGTGCCGACCCGACCAAGGTGCGCGGACAGCTCACCGAGTTCGGTCTGGTGGCCGAGGAGTACGGCGGCGACACGATGTTCGTCGACATCTCCGCGAAGCAGGGTCTCAACATCGACTCCCTGCTGGAGGCCGTGGTCCTGACCGCGGACGCCTCGCTCGACCTGCGGGCCAACCCGGAGCAGGACGCGCAGGGCATCGCGATCGAGGCGCACCTCGACCGCGGCCGCGGCGCCGTGGCGACCGTCCTGGTCCAGCGCGGCACGCTGCGGGTCGGCGACACCATGGTGGTCGGCGACGCGTACGGCCGAGTCCGCGCGATGCTCGACGACAAGGGCGAGAACGTGGAGGAGGCGACCCCGTCGACCCCCGTCCTCGTGCTCGGTCTCACCAACGTGCCCGGCGCGGGCGACAACTTCCTCGTCGTGGACGAGGACCGCACCGCCCGCCAGATCGCCGAGAAGCGGGCCGCGCGCGAGCGCAACGTCCGCTTCGCCCGCAAGGGTGTCCGGTTCTCCCTGGAGAACCTGGACGAGGCGCTCAAGGCCGGTCTGGTCCAGGAGCTCAACCTCATCATCAAGGGCGACGCGTCCGGTTCGGTGGAGGCTCTCGAGTCCTCGCTGCTCCAGCTCGACGTCGGCGACGAGGTCGACATCCGGGTCCTGCACCGCGGTGTGGGTGCGGTCACCGAGTCGGACATCGACCTGGCGACCGGCTCCGACGCCATCGTCATCGGCTTCAACGTCCGTGCGGCCGGCCGTGCCGCGCAGATGGCGGAGCGCGAGGGTGTCGACGTCCGCTACTACTCGGTGATCTACCAGGCCATCGAGGAGATCGAGGCGGCCCTCAAGGGCATGCTCAAGCCGGAGTACGAGGAGGTCGAGCTGGGCACCGCGGAGATCCGCGAGGTCTTCCGCTCCTCCAAGCTCGGCAACATCGCCGGTGTGCTGGTCCGCTCCGGCGAGGTCAAGCGCAACACCAAGGCCCGTCTGCTCCGCGACGGCAAGGTCATCGCGGAGAACCTCAACATCGACGGCCTGCGCCGCTTCAAGGACGACGTCACCGAGATTCGTGAGGGTTACGAGGGCGGTATCAACCTCGGCAACTACAACGACATCAAGATCGACGACGTCATCGCGACGTACGAGATGCGCGAGAAGCCGCGCGGCTGACGCGGCTGCCCGGCCGTGCGGTACGCCGTACGGCCGGGCGACGGTCCGGGGCCGGGGCCGGTCGGCGGGAGAAATCCCGTCGATCGGCCCCGGCCGTCGGCTGTAACGTCGTACCCATGTACGCAGGCACGCTGTGCTTCGACCTGCTCCTGGGTGACGTACGGTCCCTGAAGGAGAAGCGGTCCCTCGTCCGTCCGATCGTCGCCGAGCTGCACCGCAAATTCGCGGTGAGCGTGGCGGAGACCGGCGACCAGGACCTCTATCGCAGGGCCGAAATAGGAATCGCGGTGGTGTCGGGAGACCTCGGACACCTCAAGGACGTACTCGACCGGTGCGAACGCTGGATGATCGCCCGTCCCGAAGTGGAACTGCTGTCCGCACGGCAGCGTATCCACGGCGACGACGAGTGAGCAGAACGCCCAAGGACACAGAGAGAAGAAGACGATGACCGACACCGCGCGGGCGCGAAAGCTGGCCGACCGCATCCGGGTCGTGGTCGCGGAGACCCTGCAACGGCGGATCAAGGATCCGCGGCTGGGGTACGTGACGATCACCGACACCCGGGTCACCGGCGACCTGCGGGAGGCGACCGTCTTCTACACGGTCTACGGAGACGACGAGGAGCGGGCGGCCTCCGCCGCGGCCCTGGAGAGCGCCAAGGGTGTGCTGCGCTCCGAGGTCGGACGGCAGACCGGGGTGCGGTTCACCCCGAGCCTGGCCTTCGTCGCCGACGCCCTGCCCGACAACGCCAAGACCATCGACGACCTGCTCGCCAAGGCCCGCGCGGCCGACGAGGAGGTCCGCAAGTCCGCCACCGACGCGCAGTACGCGGGCGAGGCGGACCCGTACCGCAAGCCGTCCGACGACGAACTGGACGACGACGACCTCGACGTCCCGGCCGCCGCCGACCCGGACACCCGGCCCGACTCCGAGGGCGGTCCGGCAAGCGCATGACACATACCGGCTCTGAGCGACCGGAGGCGAGCCGGGCGCGGAAGGGGGCCCCGTCCGGGCTTGTCGTCGTCGACAAGCCCGGCGGGCTCACCTCGCACGGGGTGGTGTCGCGGATGCGGCGGCTGGCGGGGACCCGGCGGGTCGGGCACGCGGGCACGCTGGACCCGATGGCGACCGGGGTGCTGATCCTCGGCGTCGAGAAGGCCACCCGGCTGCTCGGCCACCTCGCGCTCACCGAGAAGGAGTACGTCGCCACGATCCGGCTCGGCCGGACGACGGTGACGGACGACGCCGAGGGCGAGATCACCGCCGTCGCCGACGCCACCGGGGTCACCAGGGAGAGCGTCGACGCCGGGATCGCCGCGCTGACCGGCCCGATCCAGCAGGTCCCCTCCAAGGTCAGCGCGATCAAGGTGAACGGCGTGCGGTCGTACACCCGGGTCAGGGAGGGCGAGGAGTTCGAGCTGGCCGCCCGGCCGGTGACGGTCCACTCCTTCACCGTCCAGGACATGCGCCGGGTCGACGAGCCCGAGGACGCCGTCGGCGCCGTCGACCTCGACGTGACCGTCGTCTGCTCCTCCGGCACCTACATCCGGGCCCTCGCCCGCGACCTGGGCGCCGGGCTCGGCGTCGGCGGCCATCTGACCGCGCTGCGCCGCACCCGCGTCGGCCCGTACGGGCTGGACACCGCGCGCACGCTGGAGCAGTTGGAGGAGTCCTGCACGGTCATGCCGATCGAGCAGGCGGCCGACGCGGCCTTCCCGCGCTGGGACGTGGACGCCGACCAGGCCCGGCTGCTGGCCAACGGCGTCCGCATCAAGGCCCCGGCGCTGCCCGACGGGCCGACCGCCGTCTTCGGCCCCGACGGCCGCTTCCTGGCCCTGGTGGAGGAGAAGGACGGCCAGGTGAAGATCGTGGCGGTCTTCCCGGAATAGCCGTCCGTCCCCCCTGCGTCCGTGCCCGGCCCGGTGTGACCGGGCCGGGCTCTGGACACCGTGGAGCGCGGCCGTCTGTCCCCTGAGCGGCCCCGCTCCACGATCCCCCTCGGTCCCCCCTCACGTCTCCCTATCCATCCGGAACCCGGAAATCACCCCAATGGGCGGGCGCTCGGAGTGAAGCGAGGGAGCACAGGGGGGCGCTTTTCCTCCGCGATCTAGGCGGGAGATCATCGGGCACCTACCGTCGAAGCGGGACGAAACGGGGCGCGGCGGTGGGGGAGGTGCCCGATGGCGGTACGCGGGGCCGACGTGGACGACGCGTTGGTGCGGGTCTGTGACCTGGCGGGACGGCCACGCGGGACGGGTTTCCTCGCGGACGCCGACGGCACGATGGTGACCAGTCACGAGGCGGTCGACGGGCTCGCCCGGCTGGTGCTGCACGCGCCGGGGGACCAGGTGTGCCTGGTCGAGGCGGAAGCGATCACCGTACTGCCCGAAGCCGGGCTCGCGCTGGTCGCCACCGAGGGGCTGAATCTGCCGCCGCTGCCGATCGCGCCCCGCGGCCCGGCCCACCCCGAGCGACGGGTACGGCTGAAGGTCCCGCAGTGGACCGACGGCGTCGTCCTCGGCACCGCGTCCGTCACGTACACCGCCACCGACCGCTTCCACCTGCTGGAGGAGGTCTACGAACTGGGCCTCGGCGCCACCGACATGAGCCGGGTCGCGCCCCAGTCCTCCGGCGCGCCGCTGATCGACGCGGCGACCGGCGCGGTACTCGCGGTCGCGGTCACCGCGCTGCACGCGGGACACCGGGCGGCCGGTTTCGCCGTACCGCTGCGGGCCGGACCCGGCACGCCGGAACCGCTGGCCGCGCTGCTGGCCAGGAACGCGGCGACGGTGCCCGCCTACGGTCCGCACCTCAACCTCGCGGGCGCGCTCCAGCTCACGGGTACGTCGGTCGGCTCCGCGGCCGGGCCCGGCCAGTGGCGGGAGCCGGTCGCCAGGCCCGAAGTCGCCGACGCGCTACGGGACTTCCTCGCGCCGCGGGGCGAGACCGCGCCGCTGGTGCTCGGCCTGGTCGGCGACCCCGGCAGCGGGCGCAGCACCGAACTGGCCGCGCTGGCGGCCCGCCGGGCGCGCGGCGCGGAACCCGCGCCGACCGTCTGGCTGCGCGGCGCCGAACTGCGGCCGGGCGACGGCGGGATCAAGGACGCCGTCGAACGCTCGCTGCGGACCGCCGCCCGGATCGTGTGCGCCGCCGCCGGGCGCGGCGGCGCTGTGGGCGGCGACCCGCCGTTCGCCTCGCCCGACGCCGTCGCGGCGCTCGCGCGGGCCGCGGGACGGCCGCTGCTCGTCCTGCTCGACGCGCCCGAGGAGATGCCCCCGGTCCTCGCGCACGCGCTCGCCGACTGGACGGCGGGCACGGCGAGTTGGCTGCGCGCGGGCGGGGTGCGGCTGATCGTCGGCTGCCGCCCGGAGTTCTGGGAACAGGCCGGGTCGCTGCTGCCCGCGGGAATGGCGTACGCGCCGCCGCCCGCCCCGTACGTCGCCGTCCGCGCCCTGCCGCCCTGCCTGCGGCTCGGCGACCTGACCGACGTCCAGGCGGTCCGCGCGCGGACCCGCCACGGCCTGGCGCCGGACGCCCTGCGGCCCGCCGACGCCGCGCACCCGCTGGCGCTGCGCCTGCTCTCCGAGATCCAGGCGTCGCTGCCCGGCGGCACCGCCACGGACGGCGCCGCGCCGACCCGCGCCGAGATCTTCGCCGCCCACCTGGACCTGGTGTGCCTGCGGATCGCGGTCCGGCTGGCCGCGAGCGCCGAGCGGCCGGTACGCGGCAACGGCGTACGGCGGCTGGCCACGCGGGTGGCCGGGCAGGTGCACGAGGCGGCGCGGCGCTGTCTGGGGCCGGGGCAGGGGGAGTTGGACCGCGAGTCCTTCGAAGACCTCTTCCCGTGGCGTACGGGGTGGGCGTCCGCCGTCCTCACCGAAGGGCTGCTGGTGCCCGCGGGCGCCGGATACCGCTTCGCGCACGAGGAGGTCGCCGACTGGCTCCAGGGCCTCCACCTCGACCTGGACGCGGCCCTGCACGCCCTGGTCCACCGCTGGTTCGCGGCACCGGCGGGCGGCACGGAGGCGCCGGTACGGCTGCCGCAGCGGCCCGCCGCCGTCCACGCGGGCGAGCCGCCCGTCCCGCCCGCCCCGGCCGTCGCCCCGCCCTCGGGGCCGCGCTCCCTCCCCGTCCCGCGCCACCGCCTCGGCCCGGTCCTCCAGGCCATGCTCGCCACCGACCCCGACACCCTGACCCGCCATCTGCGCCACCTCATCCACCGCCTCGACCACCAGGCCATCGCCCCCACCCGCCATGTCAGCGCCCCGGACCCGGACCCGGCCGCGCCGCCGCGCCGCTCGGCCCCCGTGCGCCGCCCCGCGTGGGACGCCTGCACGGACGCCTACCTCGACACCGAGACGGTCCCGAACCCCCGCTCCCGCCAGCGCCCCCGCCCGACGCCCGCGGGTCCGTGCCAGGGAGGCGGGGGCGGCGGAGGCGAGGGGGTGCCGGACGGGGATACGGGCGGGGGCGTTGGCGGCGGGCCGGTGGGGTTGCTCGCCGGGAGCGCGGGAGCGCCGGGCGGGGGAGCGGGCGTGGTGCCCGCTGGCGGTGCGGGAGGCGGTGCGGGGGTGTCCGGCGGCGGTCCTGCGGGGTGGTCGGTGGCGTGCGGCGGGTGGCCGAGTGGCGGCGGCGGTACGGGCGGGGCCGGCGGTGGTGTCGGCGGGCAGTGGGTCTCCGGCGGCGGTCCCGCGACGGTCGGTTCGGGGCAGCGGCTGGACGGCGGAGACAGCGCGCCGGGTCGGGGGCCGTGCGGGGGGCCGGACGAGGGCGGGGGCGCGGCGTGGGGGCACTCCTCGTGCGAAGGCGGAGGACCGTCGTACGCGAGCGGGCCGCGGGCCCGGCGCGGGGACGGGGTGTCGGCGCGGCGGGGGGATGCCGTGTGGTGGGCCGCGCATCTGGTGGGAGAGGTGGTGACGCGGCTTGGGGACGCGCGGAACTACCGGGGCGTGCTGCGGCTGTTGGCCGAGCGGGTCGCGGTGCGGTCGGTGGAGCGCGGAGGGTTCACGCCCGAAGGGCTCGGCGGGCTGGGCGAGTTCGGCCCGGCGTTCTGGCGGCGGGTGCCGTTGCCGCTGGGGGAACGGCTCGAACTGCTGCGGCTGCTGCTGCCCGCCGACCGGCCGCCCGTACCCGGTGAACCGGCCGACCCCGAGACCCGATTCCTGCCCGCCGTCGCGGAGCTGCTGCGGGAGGCGCCGGCCGAGGCCCTGGCGGCGGTGTGCGGGTGGTTCGACGACGACCGGCCGCTCCAGACGGCGCCGGGCGCGGACGGCCCCCGGCTGACCGTCGCGTCCGCCGCGCAGGCGCTGCTGCACACCCACCGGCGGCTCGCCGTGGACGAGTTGACCGAGGCGCTGGTGGCCGCAGGGCACCCCGGCGCCGACGAAGTGCTCGCCGCGCTCGCCGAGGACGAGCCGTCCGCCGTGTGCAGGGCCGTCGACCGGTGGGCGCACGACCCGCGCCCCGACCGCCATGTCGCGGCAGCCTCGTACGGCCGCCGCGCCGCCGCGTTCGTACGCTCGGAGGCCGACCGGGAACTGCTGCGGTACGCGGCCCTCGCGATCCTGGCCCGCCCCGGCGACTGCACTCTGCACGGCGCCGCGCTCGGCCTGCTGGTACGGGATTCGGTGACGCGTTCCCGCCATCTCGACGCGGCGCTGCGGCACTTCGCGGCGGGCGATCCCCACCTGCCCGCGGGCGCACTGGCGGCAGCCCTCGGCACGCACCCCGAACCCGTACTCGCCGCCTTCCAGACCCGGCTGCGCGCCCCCTACCCCGACGGGGGAGCCGCCGAGGTGCTGGACGAACTGGCCGGGGTCACCTCGCCCGCCCTCGCCCGGCGCGCCGCCGCCCTGGCCCAGGACCATCTGCTGCACCACCCGGACGGCGCGGCCGACGTCGCCCGCTTCCTGGACCGGCGGCTGGAACAGGGCCCCGGCGTCCGGGCCGTCCTGCTGCCGCTGGCCGCCGCGCTCATGACCGACCACCCGCCGGACGTCCGCCGCACGCTGCTCCCGGTTTTCGCCGCCCCCGGCACCCACCTGTCCCGGCCGCTGCGTCAGGAACTCCTCGACATGGCGCTCGCGGCGGAACGCGACCCCGGCGTCCTGGACGCCCTGCTCGCCGCCGCGGCCGACGGCTGCCACCGCAGGCCGACCGTCCTCACCCGCGACCTGGTCCACCGCGTCGGCCTGCTTCTCGGCCGTACGCCGGAGGGCGCCGCGCAGTTCGACCGCCGGGTCGTCGAACTGGCCGCTTCCTGGCCCGACTTCGGCCGCCTGGTGCGCGAATGGCTCAAGACGGGCGGCACATGGGACGCGGTGATCGGCCCGAGCGCGAGACGCCGTCTGGAGGCGGCGGCCTGACGGGAACGGCCGGGGATCTCCGCAGCGGCCACCTCGGATCGCCGGCCCATGACCGCCCGTCACCCTCTGGCGCTGGGGGGACAGCCTGCGCAGCCCGTCAGCGCGTCAACTGCCCGGTGACCGGCCGCTGTCAGGGCGGCCGGAAACCGCCGTTTCGAGGGTAGGCGGTCACCTATGAGGCGTTCCTCACGTCACGTTGGTGGATGGGGAAGGTCTCCAGGGTGAAGGGACGTTGTAGTCGAGGAGGCGCGTCCGCCGCGGGCCACGAGCCCGGCGGTGCACGCCTACCCGGGCGGCAGCCGCGGAAGGAGCGCAGATGCGCGTCGACGCTGAAGAGCTGGCAGTGGTGCCCTTGGAATCACCCTTGGCCCACGAGGCCGCGCTGGCCGGGGCCAAGGCGGCGAATCTGGCCCGGGCGGCGGCGCGGGGGCTGCCGGTGCTCCCCGGCTTCGCCCTCGTCCCGGCCGCCCGCGCGCCCGGTGCCCCGGCCGGGACGGCGGCTCTGCGCCGCGCCTGGCAGGAGCTGGGCGGACCGGACGGCGCCGCGCTGGTGGTCCGTTCCTCCTCCGCGCACGAGGACACCGCCGAGTCGTCCATGGCGGGCCGCTTCGAGTCCGTCCTCGACGTACGCGGCTGGGACGCCTTCACCGACGCGGTGCGGGCGGTGCTGGACTCCGCCGCGCGCGTGCCGTCGCCGCCCTGGCCGTCCGCGGAGGACATCTCCGGAACTGGACCCGGAGCCGGAACTGGACCCGGAACTGGACCCGGACCCGGAACCGGAACTGGAGCCGGAACTGGAGCCGGATTAGGAAGCGCGCCAGGACAGGGGCCCGGTCCTGGGCCAGGACGGGACGCCGACGACGCGGCCGAACCCGCAGTCCTCCCCGGAGACATGGCCGTCCTGGTCCAGCCCATGCTGCGGGCCTCCGCTGGCGGCGTCATGTTCGGCGCGGACCCCGTCGAGGGCCGCTACGACCGCGTCCTGATCAGCGCGGTCCCCGGCGGCCCCGACCGCCTCGTGGACGGCAGCACGCAGGGCGTCCGCTACCAACTGACCCGCCGTGGACGGCTGTTGCGCACCGAACCCGCGCCCTCGGGGCACGGCCGGGTGACCCGGCTGCTCGCACGGCCGCTGCCCGGCCGTCGGGAGCGGCGGCCGGAGCCGGGGACCCTCACCGCGCGGGAGCGGCAGCCGCTCACCCGGCGGCAGTTGGTCCGGCTCGTGCGGCTGGCCCGGCGCGCCGAGCGCGTGTACGGCGGGCCGCAGGACATCGAGTTCGGCTTCGCGGACGACGGGCGGCTGTGGCTGTTCCAGGCGCGGCCGATCACCGCGATGGCGGCCCGACCGCCGCGCGGGGCACGGCTGTTGGGGCCGGGACCGGTGAGCGAGACGCTGCCCGGTGTGCTCCAGCCGCTGGAGGAGGACCTGTGGCTGGCGCCGATGGCGCACGGGCTGACGCTGGCCCTGGACATCGCGGGCGCCGCGTCCCGGCGGCGGCTGCGCAAGCTGCCGGTGGCCCGTACCGTCGAGGGCCGCGCCGCCGCTGACCTGCGGCTGCTCGGCGTGACACCGCCCGCGCACCCGGTGCTGCACTTCATCAACCCGGCCCCCGGCGCCCGCCGCGCCGCCGCGGCCTGGCGGGTCGGACGGCTGCGCGGCGCGCTGCCGCTGCTCGCGCAGGACCTGATGGCCGACGTCGACCGGCAGCTGCACGACTTCAGAGCGCCCCGGAAGATGCTCAGCGGCGAGCTGCTGAACGCCGTCTCCTGGGGACGCAACGCCCTGTCCGCCCTGCACGCCCAGGAGTCCCTGGCGGGCGCGCTGCTGGACACCGGCACCGGTACGGGCGGCGGAGCGAGCGCCGGTACGGGAGGCGCCGCGAGCGCCGGCGCGGGCGGAGGGACGACGGCGGCGGGCGAGGCGCTGGCCGTACTGGCCGAGGGCCGCGGCCGGGGCGCCACCGACGCGGAGCTGATCGCCCACCACCCCGTCCTGCTCACCCTGCTGCCGCCCACCCTGGGCGAGCGCGGCCCGCTGCCCGAGCGCGTCGGCTGGAACGGAGTCCCGCGCGGTGTCGGCTTCCTGAGCGTCCGTGAGGGGCTGCGGCTGCGCATCCGCTGGGTGCAGGAGATGCAGGCCGCGATGGTCCGCGAGATCGGCACCCGGATGGACGCGTACTGCCTGGTCGGCGAGCGGCGCAAGATCGCGCTGCTGCGCTGGGACGAACTGCTGGGCGTCGGCGCGGGCCGCGGCCGTCCGGCCGACCTGGCCGAGCGCACCCCGCGCCCCGAGACCCCGCCGCTGCCCGCCGCCTTCCGGCTCGCCGACGGCGCACCGCAGGCGGTGAGCCTGGCCCGCGGCCGTACCGGTCGGGGACAAGGCGAGGGCCAGGGCGCGGGCGGCGGTCAGGGCGCGGGGACCGTCTGGGACGGGGCGGGCGTACGGCCGCCGGACGCCGTGCTCGTCGTCCGCTCGCTCGACCCGGCGCTCGCGCCGCTGCTGCCGGGCCTGTCGGGCCTGGTCGCCGAGACCGGCAGCGTCCTGTCGCACCTGGCGGTGCTGGCCCGCGAGTACCACGTGCCGACCGTCGTGGGCGTCACCGACGCCGTCGGCCGGTTCGCCCCCGGCTCCGGCCTCGCCGTGGACGGCGGTACGGGGGCGGTGGAGCCGACGGGCGGCGGTACGGGGACGGTGGAGCCGACGGGCGGCGCGTCCGACGCACCGGGCGCGGAGCCGGACGGGTCCGGCGACGCCCCCGCCCCCAGGGACGGGCGCGCCGCGCTCGAGGCGCGGGACGAACCGCGCAAGGGGGCCGTCGCGTGAAGTACGTCAGCTACCTCTTCGGCGGCCTGTCCACCCTCGCCGCGGGCATCTACCTGGTGATCTACCTCTACCGCTGGGAGTGGCAGCGCGCCGTCATCTGCGGGGTGCTGCTCCTCGCCGTCGAGGGCTTCCTCGTCTGCGTGATCCTGCTCGGCCGGATGGGCCGTCTGGAACGGCGGCTGAGCGACGCGGACGCCCGGATGGAGGAAGTACGGCAGCGCCTCGAACACGCCAGGGAGACCTCCGCGCACCCCTTCCGCTGGCTCGGCAACGGCAACGGCAACGGCAACGGCGGTGCGAGCGGCGGCGGTTACGGGGACAGCCGCGACGGCGTGGACGGCGGCAACCGTACGTTCGTCTTCGTACCGATCCTCATGGTCACCGGCGCGGCGCTGTCCGGTGTCGCCTGGGTGATCCAGCGGATCGCGGCGGTCACCGCGCGGCCGGGCGCGGAACGGCGGCTCGCGGGCCGCCTCGCGCCGCTCGCCGCCCCCTCGGGCGGCGTGCACGGCGTCATCACCCAACTGGAGGACAACCCGGCGGTGCCGCCCGCGCGCCGACGGCGCCCGCTGCTGACCGGATTCGGCGCGGCCGCCGGGGTCGTGCTGCTGGTCTACCTCGTCTATGTGCTGTCGGAGGCCACCGAGACCCGCGAGGAGTCCAGGCCCGACGCGGCGGCCAGCACCGTGGTCTTCCGGATCGACGTGCACGGCACCGACGACGCCAGGGCGCGTGAGCTGGCCGCCCGCGACCTGTGGGAGGGCTGCCGCCGCTCCACCTCCTCGCTCAACCCCGACGCCAGCCTCGGGCGGCTCGCCGACGGCGTCTTCGCGGGGGTCATCCGGCCCGCGCTCAGTCCGCACGACATGATGCGGCTGCGCGGCTGCCTCTCGGACGCGAGCGTGAACCGGGCCCACGCCAAGGTCCTGGGCACGGGACAGGCGGGAGTCCCGCACTGACCCGCCCTCTGCGCGGCCCCTGCGAGGGCCCGCGTGCCGGAATCGGGCACTGGCCCCGGAAGCAGCGGCTAGCCTGACGGGACGGCCGCTGCCCTCGGGGAGGGACGGCGGCACCTGTGCCCAGGTTTCCGCTCCCCAGGTGGTGAACCCCGCTTGTCCGAATCGGCCGCTCTCCCGATCCCGATCCCGATCCCGGTCCCTGCCCCGACGTCGTTACGGTGGCCCGTACGCGATCCCGTACGCGATTCCGTCCCCGGCCCGGCGCGCGGTCCCGGAACCGACCACGAACCCGATCCCGCGGGCGACTTCGGGCCCGGCTCCCTACCGCCCGCCGCCCCCGGCGCCCGGATCTGGGCGCGGCGGGTGACGAAAGTGCTGCTCGGCTGTCTGCTCGGCTACGGCGTGCTGTGGGCCGCCTCCGCGGGCGGCATGCTCGCGGTCTCCGCGTGGGCGCGGCACGGCGCCTCGGCCGGTTCCGGCGAGCGGACGGCGGGCATCAACCACTTCCTGGCCGTCGACCCGCACGTGTGGCGCGGGTCCGCGCCGACCGCCGCGGGCTACCGGGCGTTGGCCGACCGGGGCATCCGTACCGTCGTCGACCTCAGGGCGGAGGATCTGTCGCCCGCGGAACTGGCCCTGCCTTCCGCCGCGGGCCTGCACGCCGTCCGGCTGCCGATCCGCGACGGCCAGACTCCCACGGAGCGGCAGGTCGACACGTTCCTGCGGATCGTGAGGACCTCGCAGGGACCGGTCTTCGTGCACTGCGGCGCGGGCGTCGGCCGTACGGGCTCGATGGCCGCCGCGTATCTGGTCCGCACCGGACAGGCCGACAGCCGCCAGGCCGCGCTGCGCACCCTCGCGGTCGGCCCGCCCTCCATCGAGCAGGTCTATTACGTGCTCAACGTGTCGCGCGACGACACCGACCAGCCGCCGCTGCTCGTCCAGGGCGTGAGCCGGTTCCTGGACGCGCCGCGCCGCATCATGGCCTCGCTGTAGACCGCGCCGGCCGCGGACCGGGCCAGGCGTGCGCCGCGCTCGCCGCGGACCGGGCCCGCGCCCGCTCCGCCGGAGCCGTCGCGGAACCGATAAAGTCACGCCCGTGTCGGAGGTCGGCGAGCGGGCGGGATGTCGCGGTCCACATCACATTCGAACGGGCGCCGCAGGTGGGAAGGGCCGACGCCGTACGCGCGGACCGTGCCGATGGGCACGGCATCGCGGCGGCATGGCAGGCTTGGACCCGCAGGACAAGACAACACGGTCAGTGATTCGGCGAAGAAGCGGAGCGTCAAGGTGCAGCGCTGGCGGGGCTTGGACGACGTTCCCGGTGACTGGGGACGCAGCGTCGTCACCATCGGCTCGTACGACGGCGTCCACCGCGGTCACCAGCTCATCATGGGCCGCGCCGTGGAGCGCGCCCGTGAACTGGGGCTGCCCTCGGTCGTCGTGACCTTCGACCCGCACCCCAGCGAAGTCGTACGGCCCGGCAGCCACCCGCCGCTGCTGTCCGCCCACCACCGGCGCGCCGAACTGGTCGCGGACCTCGGCGTGGACGCGCTGCTGATCATCCCCTTCACCAGCGAGTTCTCGAAGCTGACGCCGAGCGAATTCGTCAAGACCGTGCTGGTCGAGGGGCTGCACGCCAAGCACGTGGTCGAGGGCCCCAACTTCCGCTTCGGGCACAAGGCGGCGGGCGACGTCGAATTCCTCTCCGCGCTCGGGCTGAAGTACGACTACGAGCTGGAGGTCGTCGACCTCTTCGTGCGCGGTGAGGCGGGCGGCGGCGAGCCGTTCTCCTCCACCCTGACCCGGCGGCTGGTCGGCGAGGGCGACGTCGAGGGCGCCGCCGAGATCCTGGGCCGCCCGCACCGCGTCGAGGGCGTCGTCGTCCGGGGCGCGCAGCGCGGACGCGAACTGGGCTACCCCACCGCCAACGTCGAGACCCTGCCGCACACCGCCATCCCCGCCGACGGGGTCTACGCGGGCTGGCTGCACGTCGACGGCGAGGCCATGCCCGCCGCGATCTCGGTCGGCACCAATCCGACCTTCGACGGCACCGCGCGCACGGTCGAGGCGTACGCGATCGACCGCGTCGGCCTCGACCTGTACGGGCTGCACGTGGCGGTGGACTTCCTCGCCTATCTGCGCGGGATGGAGAAGTTCGACACCATCGACGCGCTGCTGGAGCGGATGGCCGACGACGTGAAGCGGGCCAGGGACCTGGTGGACGCCGCCGACTCGGCCGCCGCCACGCCCCCGCCCACGTCCGCGCCCGAGCCCACGTCCGCGCCGACCGAGCCGTCGCCCGCAGCCGAATAGCCTCGGGCCAGGCCGTTCCACAGCCGCTCTGTCAGTGGTCGCTGCCAGACTTGGCGCATGTCCGAGCAGTACGTACCGTTCTTCGCGAACGTCCAGCTCTCCCCGACGGCGGAGGGTGACGACCGGCCGCCGCTGCCCACCACGGGCAGCGAGCGGGAGATCCTGACCGCCTTCCTCGACTGGCACCGCGCGACCTTCGAGCTGAAGTGCCGGGGCGTGGCCGCGGCCCGGCTGTCGGACCGGGCGATACCCCCGTCCGGGCTGAGCCTGCACGGCCTCGTACGGCACCTCGCGGGCATCGAGCGGTGGTGGATACGCCAGCACTTCGCGGGCGAGGACCTGCCGATGCTCAACTACTCGGACGAGGACCCCGACCAGGGCTTCGACCGGCTCGACGGGGACGTGGAGGCGGCCTTCGCGGCGTGGCGGGTCGAGCGCAACCGGGCCAGGACCATCGTCGCCGAGGCGCCCTCGCTGGACGCCACCTGCCGTTCGCTGGTCACCGGCAAGGAGATATCGCTGCGCTACATCCTGGTGAATCTCATCGCCGAATACGCCCGGCACAACGGGCACGCCGACCTGCTCAGGGAGCGGATCGACGGCGCGACGGGCCTGTGAGACAGCCACCTGACAGCGTTCGGGCGGGAGCGCGCGGGAGCCCCGGGCCTCAGGTGGGGCGGATCAGCCGGGTCTCGTAGGCGAAGACGACGGCCTGCACACGGTCGCGCAGCTCCAACTTGACCAGAATTCGGCTCAGATGGGTCTTCACCGTCGCCTCCGCCAGGTGCAGCGTGCCCGCGATCTCCGTGTTGGACAGGCCGCGGCCGACCTCCACCAGCACCTCCCGCTCGCGGGCGGTCAGCCGGTTCAGCCGCCCGTCGCCCTCGGAGCCGCCGGACGCCGAGGGGAGCTGGTGCGCGAAGTTCTCCAGCAGGCGGCGCGTGATGCGCGGTGCCACCACCGCGTCGCCCGCGGCCACCGAGCGGATGGCGCCCAGCAGTTCCTCGGGCAGCGCGTTCTTCAGCAGGAAGCCGGACGCGCCCGCCTTCAGCCCGGCGAAGGCGTATTCGTCCAGGTCGAAGGTGGTCAGGATCAGCACCTTGGAATCCGGGCAGCGCCGTACGATCCGCGTGGTGGCCTCGATGCCGTCGGTGCCGGGCATCCGGACGTCCATCAGCACCACGTCGGGCCGCAGCGACTCCGTGAGCCGCACCGCCTCCGCGCCGTCGCCCGCCTCGCCGACCGGCCGCATGTCGGACTGCGCGTCCAGCACCATCGTGAACGCCATCCGCAGCAACGGCTCGTCGTCCACCAGCAGCACCCTGATCACCCGCCCGCCCCCGTCCTCGTCGGCTCCGCTGTCGTCGGCTCCGCGCCCGTCGTTCCCGCTCCCGCCGGGCGCGGGCTCCGCCGCCCCGCCGGTCATATCGGCTCCGGGGCGCCGAGGACGAGCACCGCCGCGACCCGCCAGCCGCCACCGGGCAGCGGCCCCGCGACCAGCGAACCGCCGTACGCCGCCGCCCGCTCCCGCATGCCGGGTATGCCGTGCCCCGCCGAGGCCGCCGCACCCTCGGCGATCGCGCCGCCGTGCGCGGTGTCGGCCGCCGCGGGGTGCGTGCCCGGGCCGTCGTCGGTGACGGTCACGGTCAGCGCGTCGGGGGCGCAGCCGATCCGCACCTCCGCGCTGGTCCCGGCGGGCGCGTGCTTGAGCGTGTTCGTCAACGCCTCCTGGACCAGCCGGTAGACGGTGAGCTGCGCCGCCACGGGCACCGGGCCCGGATCGCCCGCCACGGACAGCACCGTCGGCAGCCCCGCCGCCCGTACCTGGTCCACCAGCGATTCGAGCTGCGCGATGCCCGGCATCGGATGCCGCAGCGCGTCCGGCTCGTCCGCCCGCAGCACCCCCAGGAAGCGCCGCATGTCCGTGATCGCCTGCCGCCCCGTCGCCGACACCTGCCGCATCGCGGTCGTCGCCCGCTCGGGGGTGCGCTGCTGCGCGAAGACCGCACCGTCCGCGAGCGCCACCATCACCGACAGATTGTGCGTCACGATGTCGTGCATCTCCCGTGCGATCCTGGCCCGTTCGTCGGCCACCGCCAACTGCGCCCGCTGGTCCCGCTCCCGCTCCAGCCGCACCGCCCGGTCCTCCAGGAAGGCCAGACGGTCACGGCGGCTGCGCATGTTCACGCCGAAGACCGCCGCCGCGACGGCCATCGCCGACAGCGAGACGAAGGTCCCCGCGCTCCGGTCGTGCATCGCCCAGCTCACCGTGGCCAGGACGACCCCGACCTCCAGCACGCCGAAGGCCATCATCAGCCGCCGCCGGTCGCAGTACGCGGCCACCGTGTAGAGCGCCACCAGCAGCGCCACGTCGGCCGGGACCTGGAAGTCCAGCAGCCACTGCACGAAGGCCGTCGCCGCGATGCAGGCGAAGACCGCGAGCGGTGCCCGCCGCCGCCACACCAACGGCGCCGTGAGCCCCGCCCCCAGCGCCAGGAACGGCACCGGATCGTCCCGCAGCGGCGCCCGCGCCAGCATGCTGAGACCCACGTAGAGCGTGGCGGCGAACAGCCCGTCCACCACCATCGGGGGCAGCCGCCGTCCCACCCGCCGCCGGGCCCGCCCGGCCAGCGCCCGCCACGCGGGGGCCGGTCCCGGCTGCCGCGGGGCGTTCCCCTGGGCAGCCGGGTCCTGTGCCGTCGCGGTGGACGGCAGCGGGTACGTCATCGCGTCCTCGTCACGCCGTCGTCACGCGTCGCGCCGCTTGAGCAGCACCGCCGCGCCCGCGAGCGCCACCGCCGCGTAGAGACAGAACACCAGGAACCCCGTCCAGGGCGCGAGGCTCGTGGCGTCCTGGTGCAGCGAGATCAGCGACTGTCCCGCGTTGCTCGGCAGGTACTTGTTGATGTGGTCGGCCCACGAGGTGGGCAGCGCCTCGGCGAGCACCGGCAGGACGAGCAGCAGGCCGAACACGGTGGCGATACCGCCCGCCGTGTTGCGGACCAGGGCGCCTATCGCGACGCCCAGCAGCCCCACGACCGTCAGGTACAGGCCCGCGCCCAGCACCATCCGGGTCAC
Source organism: Streptomyces sp. NPDC024632 (assembly GCF_055559175.1). Classification (NCBI taxonomy): domain Bacteria; kingdom Bacillati; phylum Actinomycetota; class Actinomycetes; order Kitasatosporales; family Streptomycetaceae; genus Streptomyces; species Streptomyces sp. NPDC024632. The sequence goes on along the minus strand of NZ_JBVHLD010000011.1, from coordinate 15,991 downwards.
GCCGGGGTCGCTCAGCGAGGTGCCGATGTGCCGGGAGGACAGCAGCGCCTGACCGACCAGGAAGGCGATCAGCGCGCCCGCCGTCATCACCACCCAGGTCACCGCCGCGTACAGCCCGGCCTTCGCCCACAGCACCGGCAGCCGCCGCGGCACCGCGGACAGCGACGCCCTGATCATGCCGGTCGCGTACTCACCGGTGATCATCAGGACACCGAGCACACCGACCGCGAGCTGCGCGAGGAAGAAGCCGCGCAGACTGGTCAGCGCGGGCTCGAAGTCGGCCCGCTCGTGCGGCGACATGTGCGGCCAGCGGTTCGCGGTGACCGCGCAGAACAGCGCGCCGAAACCGATCAGCGCGACCATGCCCGCGATCAGCGTGTAGAAGGTGGACCGCAGCGTCCGCAGCTTGATCCACTCGGAGTGCAGCACGCGGGCGAGGGTGACCTCGCCGCGCGGCGCGGTCCGCCGCGCCTCGGGAGTCTCCGGCGCCTTGTCGATGGTGGCAGTGCTCATGCCGCCTGTCCTTCCCGCTCGCGCACGGGCGCCGGTGCCTGGTACTCCACGGTGTCCCTGGTCAGTTCCATGAACGCCTCTTCCAACGACGCCTGCTGCGGCGTCAGTTCGGCCAGCGCGACGCCCTGGTCGGCCGCGATCCGGCCGATCCGGTCACTGCTGAGCCCGGTCACCTCCAGCACACCGCGCTCCACCGACGCCACCGACACATCAGGGCCCGCCAGCAGCTTCCGCAGCCGCTCCGCCTCGTCGGTCCGCACCCGCACCGACGTCCCCGCCGCGGCCCGCACGAATTCCGCCACCGACGTGTCGGCGATCAGCCGCCCCCGCCCGATGACGATCAAGTGCTCGGCGGTCAGCGCCATTTCGGACATCAGGTGGGAGGAGAGCAGGACCGTACGGCCCTCCGCCGCCTGGTCCTTGAGGAGATTGCGGATCCAGAGGATGCCCTCCGGGTCCAGGCCGTTGACCGGCTCGTCCAGCACCAGCGTCGCCGGGTCGCCCAGCAGCGCGCTCGCGATGCCGAGGCGCTGCCCCATGCCGAGCGAGAAACCGCCGACCCGCTTGCGGGCCACCTCGCCCAGACCCACGATGTCGATCACCTCGTCCACCCGGCGGCGCGGAATCCCCGTGGTGGCGGCCAGCGACAACAGGTGGTTGTACGCGCTCCTGCCGGTGTGGATGGCGCGCGCCTCCAGCATCGCGCCCACCTCGTGCAGCGGCGCGCGGTGCTCCGCGTACTGCTTGCCGTTGACGGTGACACCGCCCGACGTCGGCGCGTCCAGGCCCAGGATCATCCGCATCGTGGTCGATTTCCCCGCGCCGTTGGGGCCGAGGAATCCGGTCACCACGCCGGGCCGGACGGTGAAACTGAGGTCGGACACGGCGGTGCGCTCGCCGTACCGTTTGGTCAGGGCGTGGGCTTCGATCATCGGATCGTCCTCGGCGGTGCGTCAGCGGGAAGGGATGATTCCATCCTTGTTCTCCGCGCCCGCCGCGGCGACGGTCCACGGGCGGATTCCCGCCCCGCCCGCGTGCGCCTCCGGGGGGACGCCCCGTACACCAACTGTTGTACGCGCCGCCCGGCCGCCGCTGCGGCCGGGGACGACCAGGGCCGCCACCAGCGACAACGCGTGGTGGCGGCCCCTGTGTCCGCGCTGTGCGCCCGTGCGGGCCCGCCTGCCCCCGGCTACTGCGGGGCGGGCGGCGGCGGGTAGCCGTACCCCGGCGGGAGCTGCGGCGCCTGCGGGTTCTGCGGATCCTGCGGCGGCCCGCCGTACGGCTGCTCGCCCTGCGGCGGCGCGGGCTGCTGCGGCCACCCCTGCTGCGGCTGCGGGGCCTGGGGCTGCGGCGACTGCGGCTGGAAGGGCGCGGGCGCCGCCTGCTGGCCCGGCGGGTACGGCTGCGGAGCCTGCGGCGGACCGCCGTACGCACCGGGCTGGCCGGGCTGTCCCGGCTGACCCGCCTGACCCGGCGCCGGGTAAACGCCGTGCTGCGGTGCCGGATAGCCGCCCTGCTGCGGTTGCTGGGGCTGCGGCGGCGGAGGGTAACCGCCCTGCTGCGGCGGTGGCGGCGCGGGGAAACCGCCCTGCGGAGCGGCGTAGGGGCCGTAGCCGGGACCGGCCTGGCCGCCGCCCTGGACCGGCATCGGCGGCGCCTGGTGCGGCGGCGGGTTGACCCCGTCGGCCGTCCACAGGCCCTGCGCCTGCTGGGCCCGCGTGAAGTCCTCCGCGACCATCGCCGACAGGTTGAAGTACGCCTCGCGGGTCTTGGGCCGCATCATGTCGAGGTCGACCTCCGCGCCCGCGGCGAGGTGTTCGTCGAAGGGCACCACCTGGACACCGCGGCAGCGGGTCTGGAAGTGCGCCACGATGTCGTCGACCTTGATCATCTTGCCGGTCTCCCTGACCCCCGAGATGACCGTGATGCTCCGCGACACCAACTCCGCGTACCCGTGCGCCGACAGCCAGTCCAGCGTGGTGCTCGCGCTGGACGCGCCGTCCACCGACGGCGTCGACACGATGATCAACTGGTCGGCCAGGTCGAGGACTCCGCGCATCGCGCTGTACAGCAGACCGGTGCCGGAGTCCGTGAGGATCACCGGGTACTGGCGGCCCAGCACGTCTATCGCCCGCCGGTAGTCCTCGTCGCTGAACGCCGTCGAGACCGCCGGGTCCACGTCGTTCGCGATGATCTCGAGCCCCGACGTCGCCTGCGAGGTGAACCGGCGGATGTCCATGTAGCTGTTGAGGTACGGGATCGCCTGTACGAGGTCGCGGATCGTCGCCCCCGTCTCGCGCCGCACCCGGCGGCCGAGGGTGCCCGCGTCCGGGTTGGCGTCGATCGCCAGGATCTTGTCCTGCCGCTCGGAGGCCAGCGTCGAGCCCAGCGCGGTCGTCGTGGTCGTCTTGCCCACGCCGCCCTTGAGGCTGATCACCGCGATCCGGTAGCACGACAGCACCGGCGTACGGATCAGCTCCAGCTTCCGCTGCCGCTCCGCCTCCTCCTTCTTGCCGCCGATCTTGAACCGCGACGGTTGCGCGTTCGCGCCCGCGCGCTTCGCCTTCGGCGGATTGCGCAGCAGCCGGTCCGACGACAGCTCCACGGCCGCCGTGTAGCCGAGCGGCGTGCCGCCCTGCGTCGTGGGCTGTCGCTGGTCGGGCCTGACGGTGGGCCAGCCGCCCATCCGCGGGTCGGCCGGTGCCTGCGGCTGCGGCTGCGGCTGCGGAGGCGGAGGCTGCGGGGCCTGCTGCTGACCCTGCGGGTCGGGCCGCGCGGGCTGGTGCGGCTGCCCCGGCTGCGGGAAGCCGTAACCGCCCTGCTGCGGCAGCGGCTGAAGCGGCGCCGCCTGGTCCTGGCCCGGCTGCGCGTGCTGCGGGAAGCCGTAACCGCTGCCCTGCGCGGGACCCGCGCCCTGCTGCGGCGCCACCGGCTCGTGCGGCAGTCCCGACGGTACGGGGCCCGCCGTGTACGGCTGCGGCCCGCCCTGCGGCGGCGCTCCGAAGCCGGTCGGCGCGGGCAGATTCCGCTCCGGGGCGTCCTGCGGCACCGCGTCGTTCGGCTCGGGCACCGCGTCCTGCGGTTCCGGTGCCTGCGGCGGCTGGACCTGAGCGGGCGCCGGGACTTGGGCGTGCGGCGCCGCGTGCGGCGGGAAGCCGTACCCCTGGCCCTGCGGCGCGTCCGGCGTCCCCGCGACCGGCGCGGGCGGCTGCGCTTGAGGCTGAGACTGAGGGTGGGGCTGCGGCTGCGGCTGGGCGTAGCCGGTCGGCGGCACGGGCTGGCCCGGCTGCTGGACCGGACCCGGCTGCGCGGCGGCCGGGGGCTCCTGACGGGCCGGGAGGTTCACCGGCTGCCCGGTCGGCGGCGGGAAGCTGTGCAACGGCGCCGCCGCCGCAGGACCCGCGTTCCCCTGCTGCGCGGGCCCGGCGGGCGCCGCGGGCGGGAAGCCGTAACCCTGTTGGGGTGCGGGCGGGTTGGGGCCGCCGGGGTGCAAGGGGGCGGCCGGAGGTGCCGCCGGAGCGTTGGCCGCCGGGGGATAGCCGTAACCCTGTTGGGGTGCGGGCGGGTTGGGGCCACCCGGGTGCAGGGGCGCGGCGGGTGCGTCGGCGGCGGGCGGGAAACCGTACCCCTGTCGCGGGGCGGCCGGGGAGCTGTCCGGGGCGGGGTGCGAGGGCTCCGCGCGCTCGAAGTCCGGGGGGAGCGGCGGTACGGGGCCGCGCGGTGCGCCGGGCGCCCACGGGAGTGCGTCCGCCGCGCCGGGCAGCGGCACCCAGACCGGGGCACGAGGCGCGGCCGGGGCCTCCTCGGCCTCGGGCTCCGACGGTGCCGACGGCTTCGCGGCAGCGGTAGCGGCAGGGGCAGCGGGAGCGGGCGCGGCGGGCTTGGCCTCCGCAGGCTCGTCATCGGCGGCGGACGAGGACGTAGAAGACGTAGAAGAGGACGTAGGAGAGGAGACGGCCGGCTCCGGCGGCTTCCGCTTGCCGGCCTCGCGCTCCTCGACCTCGCGCCGCAACGCGGCGGCGGAGAAGCGCACCGTGGCGTCGGGCGCGCCGTCCTCGCGGCCCCCGAAAGCGGGGAATCCCGAACCACCGGGCGTACCGGACCCCGACGCGGAAGCCCGTACCGGCTCCGGCTCCGACGTGGCCGCGGCCTCCGCCACAGGCGCGGACTCGGGCTCCCGCTTCGCCGCACCTTCCGAGCGGTCCGAGCCGTCCGAACGGTCCGCGCCCGCCGACGCGCCCGCCGACGCGCGCGCAGGCTCGCCCGCCGACTCGGCCGACGCGGCGCGCGGAACCGGGATCGACGGTACGGCCGCGGCCGACCAGGACGGTTCGGCCGCCGACGCCGAAGGGCCGGGCGTGGGCAGGGGCAGCGACGGCACGGCGGCGGCGGACCACGACGACTCCGACGACTCCGACGAACCCGCCGCGTCACCCGTCAGCCCCGCCCCCGGATCGGAGCCGGGAACAGAAGCAGGGGAGGAACCTGCGGCACCCGTATCCGAGCGCCGGTCCGACCGCGCGCCCGTCTGCGGACCCGAGCCCGTGAAGGACCCCGAATCCGTGACAGGAACGGAACCGGAATCGGCGCCCGCGCCGGAATCCGAGCCGCTGTCCGCCGCCTCATCGGCGTCGTCGGCGTCCGCGGAGCCGCCCGCGTCCCCCATGTACCAGGCGGGCGCCGCGTCGCCCAGGCTGAACTCACCCGTGTAGTCGGCGTCGCCCCGGTCCTCGACAGGGCCGGCCCCGCCCACGCGGCTGTCGTCCCGATCGCTGCTCACAATGCCTCCTGGTCTGCTGCTTCACCGTGTCCCCGCGACGAGTCCGGCCCGTAAAAAGCCGCTCGTCGGCGCGGGACACCGTCGCGGGACCGCACCGCTGCGCGCATACCCACGCATCCCATGTCCGATCCCCCTCCCCGTCAGGGGCAAGACTAATCGTCGGTAGCCTTCCGATGTCAGGCCCGCCCTCATGGGTGAGTGCCCCTCGCACACCACCCTCACGCGCCGGGCGGCGTCCCCGCCCGCGCCCGGAGATGACCCGCGGGTAAGCGGACCGCCGCGGGCTGGTACTCTGGGTGACGGTCACGTGTGTGTACACACCCCGTGATCCCGCGCCTCGCGAGTCAACGAAGCATCCCCCGCGATGAATACCGGGGGCGCTCGGAGGCCACTGATACCTGAGGAGTCCGTATGTCGCTCGACGTCGAGACGAAGAAGCAGATCATCGCCGAGTTCGGTACCAAGGAGGGCGACACGGGCTCCCCCGAGGTCCAGGTCGCTCTGCTCTCGCGCCGTATCTCGGACCTGACCGAGCACCTCAAGACCCACAAGCACGACCACCACTCGCGTCGTGGTCTGCTGATCCTGGTCGGCCAGCGCCGCCGTCTGCTGCAGTACCTGGCCAAGAAGGACATCACGCGCTTCCGTGAGCTCCGCGAGCGCCTCGGCATCCGTGCCGGCGCCGCGGGCGTTCGCTAAGACGCCGTGGAGGGGGAGCGGTACCCGCGAGTCGGGGCCGCTCCCCCTTTGCCGTATACGCGATACGCGCCGTGCACGGCGAGCATCGCCGTAGTGGCCATATACGCGCCGAGCGACGAAGCGCGCACATGAAGTGCGTGATGTCTCCGTCGTCTGGTGCAATGGTTATCAAGTATGAGGAGGAGCGTCCTCCTGATCGCCGAACAGCCGGTCCTCGGTAGTGGCCTCCGGAAGACACACGCCCCGGAGGCTTCGATCGAAGACCGGCACCGGTAACAGGACGCCCCTCCACCGATGGCCCGCCAGGGAAACGCCCTGCGGGCATGGACGAGGAGAATCCCCATAGTGGAGAACGAGACCCACTACGCCGAAGCCGTTATCGACAACGGCACGTTCGGCACCCGCACCATCCGCTTCGAGACGGGCCGCCTGGCCCGTCAGGCCGCCGGCTCCGCCGTGGCCTACCTGGACGACGACACCATGGTGCTGTCGGCCACCAGCGCCTCGAAGCAGCCCAAGGAGCACTTCGACTTCTTCCCCCTCACGGTGGACGTCGAGGAGCGCATGTACGCGGCCGGCCGGATCCCCGGTTCCTTCTTCCGCCGCGAGGGCCGCCCCTCCGAGGACGCGATCCTCACCTGCCGGCTGATCGACCGCCCGCTGCGCCCGTCCTTCGTCAAGGGCCTGCGCAACGAGATCCAGGTCGTCTGCACGGTCATGGCGCTCAACCCCGACCACCTGTACGACGTGGTCGCGATCAACGCCGCCTCCTGCTCCACGCAGCTCGCGGGCCTGCCCTTCTCCGGCCCGATCGGCGGCGTCCGCGTCGCCCTCATCAAGGGCCAGTGGGTCGCGTTCCCGACCCACAGCGAGCTCGAGGACGCCGTCTTCGACATGGTCGTCGCGGGCCGCACCCTCGAGGACGGCGACGTCGCGATCATGATGGTGGAGGCCGAGGCCACCGCCAAGACGATCCAGCTCGTCGCGGGCGGCGCCGAGGCGCCGACCGAGGAGATCGTGGCCGCGGGCCTCGAAGCCGCCAAGCCGTTCATCCGGACGCTCTGCAAGGCGCAGTCCGAGCTGGCCGCCAAGGCCGCCAAGCCCACCGGCGAGTTCCCGATCTTCCTGGACTACCAGGAGGACGTGTTCGAGGCCCTGGAGTCCGCCGTCACCGGCGAGCTGGCCCAGGCGCTCACCATCCCCGGCAAGCAGGCCCGTGAGGCCGAGCTGGACCGCGTCAAGGGTCTGGCCGCCGAGAAGCTCCTCCCGCAGTTCGAGGGCCGCGAGAAGGAGATCTCCGCCGCGTACCGCTCGCTGACCAAGAAGCTGGTCCGCCAGCGCGTCATCAAGGACAAGGTCCGCATCGACGGCCGCGGCGTCACGGACATCCGTACGCTGGCCGCCGAGGTCGAGGCCATCCCGCGCGTGCACGGCTCCGCGCTGTTCGAGCGTGGCGAGACCCAGATCCTGGGCGTCACCACCCTCAACATGCTCCGCATGGAGCAGCAGCTCGACACCCTGGCGCCCGAGACCCGCAAGCGCTACATGCACAACTACAACTTCCCGCCGTACTCGGTCGGTGAGACCGGCCGCGTGGGCTCGCCCAAGCGCCGCGAGATCGGCCACGGCGCGCTCGCCGAGCGCGCCCTGATCCCGGTCCTGCCGACCCGCGAGGAGTTCCCCTACGCGATCCGTCAGGTCTCCGAGGCGCTCGGCTCCAACGGCTCCACGTCGATGGGCTCGGTCTGCGCCTCCACCATGTCGCTGCTGAACGCCGGTGTGCCGCTCAAGGCCCCCGTCGCCGGTATCGCCATGGGCCTGATCTCGCAGGAGATCGACGGCGAGACGCACTACGTGGCGCTCACCGACATCCTCGGCGCCGAGGACGCGTTCGGCGACATGGACTTCAAGGTCGCCGGCACGAAGAACTTCGTGACCGCGCTCCAGCTCGACACCAAGCTCGACGGCATTCCCGCCTCCGTGCTGGCCGCCGCGCTGAAGCAGGCCCGTGACGCTCGCCTCCACATCCTCGATGTGATGAACGAGGCCATCGACGTCCCGGACGAGATGTCCCCCAACGCCCCGCGGATCATCAGCATCAAGATCCCCGTGGACAAGATCGGCGAGGTCATCGGCCCCAAGGGCAAGATGATCAACCAGATCCAGGAGGACACCGGCGCCGACATCTCCATCGAGGACGACGGCACGGTGCTGATCGGCGCGACCGAGGGCTCGCAGGCCGAGGCGGCCCGCGCGGTGATCAACCAGATCGCCAACCCGACGATGCCCGAGGTCGGCGAGCGCTACCTGGGCACGGTCGTGAAGACGACCACCTTCGGCGCGTTCGTCTCGCTGATGCCCGGCAAGGACGGCCTGCTGCACATCTCGCAGATCCGTAAGCTCGCCGGCGGCAAGCGCGTCGAGAACGTCGAGGACGTTCTCGGTGTGGGCGCCAAGGTGCAGGTCGAGATCGCCGAGATCGACCAGCGCGGCAAGCTCTCGCTGATCCCGGTCATCGAGGGCGAAGACGACGCCGAGGACGCGAAGGACGAGTCGGAGAAGTGACGACCCGCTCCACCGCAGTGACGGCCCGCCCCTCCACCAAGGGGCGGGCCGTCCGCACGCGGACCCTCCTCCCGGGCACCGACGGCATCGGCACCGTACGGCGCAGCGTCCTGCCCGGCGGGCTGCGCGTCGTCACCGAGACGCTGCCCACCGTCCGTTCCGCCACCTTCGGCATCTGGGCGGCCGTCGGCTCCCGCGACGAGACCCCGGTGCTCAACGGCGCCACTCACTACCTGGAGCACCTGCTCTTCAAGGGCACGGAGCGCCGCAGCGCACTGGACATCTCCGCCGCCGTGGACGCGGTCGGCGGCGAGATGAACGCCTTCACGTCCAAGGAGTACACCTGCTACTACGCGCGGGTGCTCGACACCGATCTGCCGCTGGCCATCGACGTGGTCTGCGACATGCTCACCGGGTCACTGATCCGCCAGGAGGACATCGACGCCGAACGCGGCGTCATCCTGGAGGAGATCGCGATGACCGAGGACGACCCCGGCGACCAGGTGCACGACCTGTTCACCACCGCGATGCTCGGCGACACCCCGCTCGGCCGCCCCGTCCTCGGCACCGTCGAGACCATCAACGCGCTCACCCGCGACCAGGTCGCCCGCTTCTACAAGCGGCACTACGACCCCACGCGGCTCGTCGTCGCCGCCGCGGGCAACGTCGACCACGCGGCCGTCGTCCGCCAGGTCCGCCGCGCCTTCGAGAACGCGGGCGCCCTGCACGACCCGGACGCCGTCCCGATGGCGCCGCGCTCCGGCAGCCGTACGCTCCGCGCCGCGGGCCACCTCGAACTGCTCGACCGGCGCACCGAGCAGGCCCATGTCGTCCTCGGCATGCCCGGCCTGTCGCGCAACGACGACCGGCGCTGGGCGCTCAGCGTGCTCAACACCGCGCTCGGCGGCGGCATGAGCTCCCGGCTCTTCCAGGAAGTGCGCGAGAAGCGCGGCCTGGCCTACTCGGTGTACTCCTACACCTCGTCCTTCGCGGACTGCGGCCTCTTCGGCGTCTACGCGGGCTGCCAGCCGCGCCGGGTGCCGGAAGTGCTCAAGATCTGCCGGGACGAGCTGCACCAGGTCGCGGAACACGGCCTGACCGACGAGGAGATCGGCCGCGCGATCGGCCAGCTCTCCGGCTCCACGGTGCTCGGTCTCGAGGACACCGGCGCCCTGATGAACCGGCTCGGCAAGAGCGAGCTGTGCTGGGGCGAGCAGTTGTCCGTCGACGACCTGCTCGGCCGGATCGCCGCGGTGACCCCGGACGACGTACGCGCGGTGGCCCGCGATGTACTGGGCCAGCGGCCGTCGCTGGCCGTCATAGGGCCGCTCAAGGAGAAGCAGAGCGCGCGCCTGCGCGAGGCGCTCGCGTAGCGGACCGGCTCGCGGGAGCCGCGGCGCGCGTGCCGTCAACCGATGTGAGATGCGAAGGACGAGGACAGGACAACGATGAGCAAGCTCCGTGTGGCCGTCATCGGCGCCAAGGGCCGGATCGGATCAGAGGCGGCACGCGCGGTCGAGGCGGCCGACGACCTCGACCTCGTCGCGGCGATCGACCGCGACGACCGGCTGGAGACACTGACCGAGTCCGGTACGCAGGTCGCCGTCGACCTGACGCACCCCGACGCCGTCATGGGCAATCTGGAGTTCTGCGTCGGCCACGGCATCCACGCGGTGGTCGGCACCACCGGCTGGACCCCGCAGCGGCTCGACACCCTGCGCGGCCGGCTCGCCGCCTCGCCCGCCACCGGGGTGCTCATCGCGCCGAACTTCTCCATCGGCGCCGTCCTCACCATGCGCTTCGCCCAGCAGGCCGCCCGCTGGTTCGAGAGCGTCGAGGTCATCGAACTGCACCACAACCGGAAGGCGGACGCCCCCAGCGGCACCGCCACCCGTACCGCGCAGCTCATCGCCGCCGCCCGCGCGGAGGCGGGCCGCGCCCCGCAGGAGGACCCCACCACCCACGCCCTGGACGGCGCCCGCGGCGCGGACGTCGACGGCGTCCCGGTGCACTCGGTACGGCTGCGCGGCCTGCTCGCCCACCAGGAAGTGCTCTTCGGCGACACCGGGGAGACCCTCACCATCCGGCACGACTCGCTGCACCACAGCAGCTTCATGCCGGGCATCCTGCTCGCGGCCCGTACCGTGCCCGGTGTCCCCGGCCTCACCTTCGGCCTGGAACACTTCCTCTCGGACGACCACCGCGCGCTTCAGCCGGACGAGGGCTGACGCGGAGGACCGAACCGGAGGACGGAACCGAAATGCGCGCCAAACTCAGCTACGCCGCGTCCGCGGTCGTGCTGGTCTTCTACTTCGTGCTGGTCGGCGACCGCGGGGTGCTGCTCATCGCGGACGGCCGCCCGGTCACCGTCGTCTTCGGCGTCGCCGTGCTCGTCCTGCCGCTGATCGGCGCCTGGTTCCTCTGGCACACCACCCAGTTCGCCCGCCACGCCGGACGGCTCGGCCGCGAACTGGAGGCCGAGGGCGGCCTGCCCGTGGACGAACTGGTCCGTACGCCCAGCGGCCGGATCGACCGCGACTCGGCCGACGCGGTGTTCGCCAAGCGGCAGGCCGAGACGGAGGCCGCGCCGGACGACTGGCGCAACTGGTTCCGGCTCGCCGTCGCGTACTTCGACGCACGCGACACCCCGCGGGCCCGCAAGGCGATGCAGCGGGCCATCGCGCTGCACGACGGGCGCGAGGTGCGCGAGCGGGTCTAGGCGGGCCGACCGGGCGCGACTCCACATACGGGTGTGCCCGGTCGATTTCATCCTGCCGTGCACCCGGGAGGGTGAAGCTGAGCGCGGTTCAGCGCAGTTCGGCGGCCCAGCCCTCGATGGCGTCGGCGGCGAGGTCGAACGCCTCGACCCGGCCGAGGAAGTCCGCGTTGTGGTCGGTCAGCATCGGCCGCAGCGGACGGCCGCCGCGCCGGGTGATCACCAGTGCCTGCCCCTGCACACTGCGTGGCAGCCCCAGCACCCGCACGGGCTGCTGCGCCGTGCGCACCGAGACCACCTGGCTCCACGACACCGTCGAGGTGGAGAAGAACTCCACCTGGCGCAGGCCCTTCCCGCTCACCCACACACCCACGCGCAGCAGCCGCAGGGTGACCGCGATGATCACGAACGCCGAGAGCAGGCACGTGACGCCGCCCTGCCCGCTTCCCGCGGCGACCATGATCAGCGCGGCGAACAGCAGGTACGAGGCGAAGACCAGCAGCAGCGCCGCGGTCGCGACCCGCCACGGTCCTGGACGGTAGGGCCGCATCCAGCGGTCCTGGTCGGCGTGCGGCAGCGCACGTCCGGGCGTGAACTCATCGACGAAGGCGGTGGTGGAATTGTGGGGGAGGGACACGCGGGGAATCCTCTTCGGGTCTCCGGCAGCTTCCGGCACGAGCGGGCTATGACGGGTGAGGCTAGCCGCCGTGCGGCGCCGCGGCTACCTCGGGTCGTCCGATCGGCCCTGGCCCGCCCGACGAACGCTGTCATACGGAGCGAATAGGCTGGCGCCGCACGGCGGAACAGCCGCCCGACCGCACACCGGCTCAACCGCACACCAGCTCAACCGCACAGCCGCCAAGCAGGAAGGACCTCGGGTGCCGACCGAGACCACCACCGGGACCACCGTCCCCGTCCAGTTCCGCGACGACGTGACCGTCGACCTCGTGAAGCACAGCGCCTCTGACGGCGACGTCCTGTGGGCGGCCCGGGTCTCCACCGCCGGAGAGCAGTCCCTCGAAGAGCTGACCAAGGACCCCGAGCGCTCCAAGGGCCTGATCAACTACCTGATGCGCGACCGCCACGGCAGCCCCTTCGAGCACAACTCCATGACCTTCTTCATCAGCGCCCCGATCTTCGTCTTCCGCGAGTTCATGCGCCACCGCGTCGGCTGGTCGTACAACGAGGAGTCGGGTCGTTACCGCGAGTTGCAGCCGGTGTTCTACGTGCCGGGGCCCGAGCGGAAGCTGGTGCAGCAGGGGCGGCCGGGGAAGTACGAGTTCGTGCACGGCACCGCGGAGCAGCACGAGGCGGTGCGGGGGGCGATGGAGGAGTCGTACGCGCATTCGTACGCGGCGTACCAGGAGATGCTGGCGGCCGGGGTGGCCAGGGAAGTGGCGCGGGCGACGCTGCCGGTCGGGTTGTTCTCGTCGATGTACGCGACGTGCAACGCGCGCTCGCTGATGCACTTCCTGGGGCTGCGGACGCAGCACGAACTGGCGGCCACGCCGTCGTTCCCGCAGCGGGAGATCGAGATGGTGGGGGAGCGGATGGAGGCCGCGTGGGCGGGTCTGATGCCGCTGACACACGCGGCGTTCAACGCGAACGGCCGGGTGGCACCGTAACGGCCGGAACCGATCGGCGCGACCGCAGTCAAATGTCCGAAGTGTTCAGATTGCAGGCATTCGTGAAGTTCATCTAGGCTGCTGAAACGGACTCCGGCGTTGCTTGAACCCCCGAGCAGGCACCGCCGGAGTCCTTTGCGCAGGTCCCGAGGCTGCATGCCCGTACACACACCGAGTAGCGTGGACCCATGGCTCCGACCTCCACCCCCACGGCCCCCTTCGGGCGGGTCCTGACCGCAATGGTCACGCCGTTCACCGCGGACGGCGCCCTCGATCTCGACGGCGCGCAACGGCTCGCCGCCCACCTCGTGGACGCCGGGAACGACGGTCTCGTCGTCAACGGCACGACCGGGGAGTCGCCCACCACGAGCGACACGGAGAAAGCCCGGCTCGTACGGGCCGTCGTGGAAGCCGTCGGAGACCGCGCCTTCGTCGTCGCCGGAGCCGGCACCAACGACACCCGGCACAGCACGGAACTGGCCCGCCAGGCGGAAAGCGCCGGCGCCCACGCCCTGCTCGCGGTGACGCCGTACTACAACAAGCCCCCGCAGGAGGGCCTGTACCGGCACTTCACCGCCATCGCCGACGCCACCGGGCTGCCCGTCATGCTCTACGACATCCCCGGCCGCAGCGGCGTCCCCATCGACACCGAGACCATCGTCCGGCTGGCCGAACACCCCCGGATCGTCGCCAACAAGGACGCCAAGGGCGACCTCGGCGCCGCGAGCTGGGCGATGTCCCGCAGCGGCCTGGCCTGGTACTCGGGCGACGACATGCTCAATCTGCCGCTGCTCTCCATCGGCGCCGCCGGCTTCGTCTCCGTCGTCGGCCACCTGGTCTCCGCCGAACTGCGCGCGCTCCTCGACGCGTACACCAGCGGCGACGTCACCAAGGCCGCCGAGATCCACCAGCGACTGCTGCCGGTCTACACCGGCATGTTCCGCGCCCAGGGCGTCATCACCACCAAGACCGCCCTCGCGCTGCGCGGACTGCCCGCCGGTCCCCTCCGGCTCCCCCTCGTGGAGCTGGACCAGGCCGCCACCGAACAGCTCAGGAGGGATCTCGCCGCAGGCGGGGTAGACCTCTGACCACAGACTTCACAACTTAATAGGTCCGAACACGCACAACCGCACAACCGAACGACTGCACAACCGCACAGCCGAAAGACCGCACAGCCGACGATGCGCACTGCCGCATACGCACGGAAAACACGATGTCACGCGCGCCGCGACCCAGGAGGGTCCGGCGGCGCGCGTGGTAGGGAGAGACTTTTGAGCCATCCGCACCCCGAACTCGGCCCCCCGCGGACCCTGCCCGACGGCGGCCTCCGGATCACCCCGCTCGGCGGCCTCGGAGAAATCGGCCGCAATATGACGGTCTTCGAATTCGGCGGCAAGCTGCTGATCGTCGACTGCGGAGTGCTCTTCCCCGAGGAAGAGCAGCCCGGCGTCGACCTGATCCTGCCGGACTTCACCTCCATCAGGGACCGCCTCGACGACGTCGTCGGCGTCATCCTGACCCACGGCCACGAGGACCACATCGGCGCCGTCCCCTTCCTCCTGCGGGAGAAGGACGACATCCCGCTGATCGGCTCCAAGCTGACCCTCGCCCTGATCGAGGCCAAGCTCCAGGAGCACCGCATCCGGCCGTACGTGCTGGAGGTCAAGGAGGGCGAGCGCGAGCGCATCGGCCCCTTCGACTGCGAATTCGTCGCCGTCAACCACTCCATCCCGGACGCGCTGGCCGTCGCCATCCGCACTCCGGCGGGCATGGTCGTCGTCACGGGCGACTTCAAGATGGACCAGCTCCCGCTGGACGGCCGCCTGACCGACCTGCCGACCTTCGCGCGGCTCGGCGAGGAAGGCATCGACCTGCTCCTCGCGGACTCCACCAACGCCGAGGTCCCCGGCTTCGTCGCACCCGAGCGGGACATCTCGCAGGTGCTCAGGCAGACCTTCGCCAAGGCGGACAAGCGGATCATCGTGGCGAGCTTCGCCAGCCACGTCCACCGCATCCAGCAGGTCCTGGACGCCGCGCACGAACGCGGCCGCAAGGTCGCCTTCGTCGGCCGCTCGATGGTCAGGAACATGGGCATCGCCCGCGACCTGGGCTACCTCAAGGTGCCCAGCGGTCTCGTCGTGGACGTCAAGGTCCTCGACGACCTGCCCGACGAGAAGGTCGTCCTCGTCTGCACCGGCTCCCAGGGCGAGCCCATGGCCGCCCTGTCCCGGATGGCGAACCGCGACCACCAGATCCGGATCGTCGAGGGCGACACCGTCATCCTCGCGTCCTCCCTCATTCCGGGCAACGAGAACGCGGTCTACCGCGTGATCAACGGCCTCACCCGATGGGGTGCCAACGTTGTCCACAAGGGCAACGCCAAGGTCCACGTCTCCGGCCACGCCTCGGCCGGCGAACTGCTGTACTTCTACAACATCTGCAAGCCGCGCAATCTGATGCCGATCCACGGCGAATGGCGACACCTGCGCGCCAACGCCGATCTCGGCCAGCTCACCGGCATCCCCAAGAACCGCTGCGTCATCGCGGAGGACGGCGTGGTCGTCGACCTCATCGACGGCGTCGCCAAAATCGCGGGCAAGGTCCAGGCCGGTTACGTGTACGTCGACGGTCTCTCCGTCGGCGACATCACGGAGTCGTCGCTGAAGGACCGCCGCATCCTCGGGGAAGAAGGCATCGTCTCGGTCTTCGTGGTGGTCGACTCGACCACCGGCAAGATCGTCGGCGGCCCGAACATCCATGCCCGCGGTTCGGGTATCGAGGACGACGCATTCGCCGCCGTCATCCCCAAGATCGAGGAGGGGCTGTCCCGTTCGGCCTCCGACGGGGTGATGGAAGCACGCCAGATCCAGCAGCTCATCCGCCGCTCGGTCGGCAAATGGGTCTCCGACACCTACCGTCGGCGACCGATGATCCTCCCTGTGGTGGTTGAGGTCTGACGCCTCGTCAACCACTGGACCAGGAGCGGGGGGGGGGGGGGGGGGGGGGGGGGGGGGGGGGGGGGGGGGGGGGGGGGGGGGGGGGGAGGGGAAAGGGGGGGGGAGGGGGGGGGGGGGGGGGGGGGGGGGTGGGGTA
>NZ_JBVHLD010000010.1:139279-332885 GCF_055559175.1 Streptomyces sp. NPDC024632 | reverse complement strand
CCCCCCCCCCCCCCCCCCCCCCCCCCCCCCCCCCCCCCCCCCCCCCCCCCCCCCCCCCCCCCCCCCCCCCCCCCCCCCCCCCCCCCCCCCCCGCGGTCGGGGGACGAGAGCGTCAGGACGTGGGCGCGGTCAGGTCGTAGACCGTCGTGCCGCCCACGGTCTTGGCCGTGTAGTGGGCCTCGACCCAGGTGGTGATGGCGGACGCGGTACCGCTGCCGCCCATGCCACCGCCGCCGCCCTGGCCGCCGCCGAGGAAGTAGTGGATCTTCCCCGCGGCCACGTACTTCTGGAACTGGGCGAGGGTGGGTGAGGGGTCGCTGCCGTTGAAGCCGCCGATGGACATCACCGGCTTTCCGGTGGCGAGCTGGTAGCTGGCCTGGTTCTGGGAGCCGATCGCGGCGGCGACCCAGGTGTAGTCGCCGGAATCGGCGAGGAGCAGCTTCTTCATGGCGGAGCTGACCTGGGTGCCGTTGAGCAGGCCGCCCATGCCGCCGCCGTTGCCGCCGGGGGCGCCCGGGGCGCCGTCCTGGCCGGTGCGGCCGGTGCCGGGCATGGTCTGGCCGTTCTGGCCGTTCTGGCCGGTCTGACCGTTCTGGCCGCCGCCGAAGGGGCCGCCCTGGCCGGTCTGCCCGTTCTGGCCGCCGGGCATGCCCTGCCCCTGACCTTGGCCCTGGCCCTGGCCCTGGCCCTGGCCGTTGGTGGGGCCGCCGCCCATGCCGGGCGGCATGCCGCCGCGGCCACCGCCACCGCCGCCGGGACGTCCGCCGCCGCCGAAGCCGCCCATGCCGCCCTGGACGGCGGGCCCCGCGGTCACGATGGAGCCGGAGTGGCCGGTGTTCACGGTGTTGAGGGTGTACGCGACGGGCCCGCCGAGCGCCGCGGCGACGCCGACGAACGCGGCGATCACGCCGAGCCGGGCGGCGACCCGTACCCCGGGCATCGCACCCGCGAGCAGCCCCGCGGCGGCGACGAAACCGCCGATCAGGACCGCGCCGCGCAGCCACGGGAGCCACTCGGAGGAACGGTCGAGGAGTACGTACGACCACACGCCGGTGCCCGCGACGGTCACGGCGAGCACGGCCGCGGCGGCGATGTGGGTGCGCCGGGCCCACAGCAGTGCCGTGCCCATGCCGACGACGGCGGCGATGTAGGGGGCGAGGGCGATGTTGTAGTACTGGTGGAAGATCCCGGACATGAAGCTGAAGGTCGCGAAGGTGATCAGCAGCGCGCCGCCCCACACCAGGAACGCCGCGCGGACGGTGTCGGTGCGCTTGGCGCGCCAGGTCAGCCACAGTCCCGCGGCGAGCAGGACGAAGGCCGCGGGCAGCAGCCAGGCGATCTGGCCGCCCATCTCGGAGTTGAAGAGCCGCCCGATGCCGGTCTCGCCCCACATCCCGCCACCGCCACCACCGCCACCGCGGCCCCCGCCGCCTCCGCCGACGCTGCCGGTCTCGTTGCCGGTGATGCGGCCGAAGCCGTTGTAGCCGAAGGTCAGCGACAGGAAGCTGTTGTCCTGCGAGCCGCCGATGTACGGGCGGGACGACGTCGGCCACAACTCGACGATCGTCACCCACCAGCCGCCGGACACCACCATCGCACCGCCCGCGGCGAGGAGTTGGCCGATACGGCGGCGCGGCGTCGTCGGCGCGCAGACCGCGTAGACCAACGCGAGCGGCGGCACGATCAGCCACGCCTGGAGGGTCTTGGTGAGGAAGGCGAAGCCGAGCGCGACGCCCACGATCAGCAGCCACTTCGTCCGGGCGTCCTCCAGCGCGCGCAGCACGCCGTAGACGGCGACGACCATCAGCAACGCCAGCAGCGCGTCGGGGTTGTTGAAGCGGAACATCAGCGCCGCGACGGGGGTGAGCGCCAGGACGGCGCCCGCGATCAGGCCCGCGCCCGCGCTGAACCGGCGGCGTACGGCCGCGTAGAGCACGCCGACCGTGGCGACGCCCATCAGCGCCTCCGGCACGAGGATCTGCCAGGAGCCGAGGCCGAACAGCCGCACCGACAGGGCCATCGGCCACAGCGCGGCGGGCGGCTTGTCGACGGTGATGGAATTCGCGGCGTCGGAGGAGCCGAAGAAGAACGCCTTCCAGCTCTGGCTCCCGGCCTGGACAGCCGCGGAGTAGAAGGAGTTGGCGTATCCGGCGGCGCTCAGATTCCACAGGTAGAGGACCAGGGTGCCGAGCAGCAGCGCGAAGAACGCGGGGCGCACCCAGGCGGCGTCCTCCGCCCGGCCCCGCCAGGTCCGCCGCGCGAGCCCTCCCCGGTGCCCCGCTGGCCGCGGCGCCGGTTCCGCGACCGGATGCCCGAACACGTCCGTGTCCACTGTGGTGTTGCCCGGCGCGCTCATCGCGCCCTCCTCAAGTCGTCGTGGGGGGAAGGGGTTTCGTGGGCCGGGAGGTCGGCGGACCGGGCCTCGTACGAGACGGGGCCGGCCCCGGTGACCGTCTCACCGTCGCGGAAGGCCGCGCCGCCGGTCGCGCCCTCGGGGAAGACCCACGCCCGGAAGAGCAGGAATCTGAGCACCGTCGCCGCGAGGTTCGCCGCGATCAGGACGGCCAGCTCCGTGCCGTGGTCCGGGTGGGCGGTCGCCGCGTGCAGGGCGGCCAGTGAACCGCTGGTCAGGGCGAGGCCGATGGCGAAGACGACGAGGCCCTGCGCCTGGTGGCGTACGGCCTGGTCGCGCCCGCGTACACCGAAGGTCAGCCGCCGGTTGGCGGCGGTGTTGCCGAAGGCGGAGAGCAACAGCGCCAGGGCGTTGGCCACTTGGGAGCCGGTGCCGAGCCGGAAGAGCGAGAAGAGCGCCAGGTAGACCAGCGTGCTGAGCACCCCGACGACGCAGAAGCCGACGAGCTGCCGCGCCAACCCGGCGGGCACGCCGGCGAGTTCGCGGTCGCGCGGGTCGTCCCCGAAGGGCCGCCGCAGCCGGTCGAGCGCCAACTGCCCGGTGGCCAGGGCCCGGCCGACCCGCCAGACGCCACGCAGGTCGTCGGTGGCGGTGCGGACGAGGTCGACGCTGCTGTCCGGGTCGTCGACCCAGTCGACCGGCACCTCGTGGATGCGCAGGCCCGCGCGTTCGGCGAGCACCAGCATCTCGGTGTCGAAGAACCAGCCGGTGTCCTCGACCATCGGCAGCAGCCGCTGGGCGACATCGCCCCTGATGGCCTTGAATCCGCACTGCGCGTCGGAGAAGCGCGCGGCCAGCGAGCCGCGCAGTATCAAGTTGTAGGCGCGGGAGATGAACTCACGCTTCGCGCCGCGCACCACCCGCGAGGAGCGGGCGAGCCGCGAGCCGATCGCCAGGTCGGAGTGGCCGGAGATCAGCGGCGCGACCAGCGGGAGCAGCGCGTTGAGGTCGGTGGACAGATCCACGTCCATGTACGCCAGCACGGGCGCGTCGGAGGCGGACCACACCGTCCTCAACGCCCTTCCGCGGCCCTTCTGTTCGAGCCTGAAGGACTCGACCTCGGGGAGTTCCGCGGCCAGCGCCTTCGCCACCGCGGACGTCAGGTCCGTACTGGCGTTGTCGGCGACGGTGATCCGGAAGGGATAGGGGAAGGTGCCCGACAGATGCGCGTGCAGGCGGCGGACGCAGGGCTCCAGGTCGTTCTCCTCGTTGTATACGGGGATGACGACATCGAGGACCGGGGCCGCCTGGGCACCGGGCCCGGCCGGGTGTTCCGGAGCTGTGCCCGCGGCCGGCAGGTGCTGCCGGGCGGGCAGATTGCCGAGTTGGGTTCGCATGATCCGACCCTCGGCGGGCGCGCTGTCACGACGTTGTGGCGAGCCTGAGCGGCGGCTGTGAGTGTGCGGCGCGCAGCCGGACGGTGAAGACCGTACGCCCGGGCACGCTGTCCACGGACACCTCGCCGCCGTGCGCGGTGACCACCGAGCGCACGATCGCCAGGCCGAGCCCCGTACTGCCGGACCGCGCGGCGGCGGCCGTCCGGGTACGGGAGGCGTCGCCGCGCGCGAACCGCTCGAAGACATGGCGTCGCAGGTCGGCGGGGATGCCGGGGCCGTCGTCCTGGACCTGGAGCAGGACGCCGGGCCCGTCGCGTACGACGCGGGCGGTGACCGTCGTACCGGCCGGGGTGTGGGTGCGGGCGTTGGCCAGCAGATTGGTCAGCACCTGGTGGAGGCGCTGCGCGTCGCCGTGCACGGTCGCCGGGTCGTCGGGCAGGTCGAGCCGCCAGACGTGGTCGCGGCCCGCCGCGCGGGCGTCGCTGACCGCGTCCACGACCAGCGGGGACAGGTCGGTCTCGGCGAAGCTGAGCGGGCGGCCCGCGTCCAGTCTGGCCAGCAGCAGCAGATCCTCGACGAGGGTCGTCATCCGCCCGGCCTCGGACTCGATCCGGCCGAGCGCGTGCCGGGTGTCGGGGCCGACGGGTTCCCTTCCCCGGCGGGTGAGTTCGGCGTAGCCGCGGATCGAGGCCAGTGGCGTACGCAGCTCGTGGCTGGCGTCCGCGACGAACTGCCTGACCCGTGTCTCGCTCTCCTGCCGCGCGTGCAGGGCCGAACCCACGTGCCCCAGCATGCGGTTGAGCGCCGCGCCGACCTGGCCGACCTCGGTCCGCGGGTCGGTGTCGGAGTCGGGGACGCGTTCGTGCAGCGCCACCTCACCGCTGTGCAGCGGGAGTTCGGACACGCGGGTGGCGGTCGCGGCGACCCGGCGCAGTGGTTGCAGGGCGATCCGCATCAGCGCCGCGCCCGCGAGGCCCGCCGCGACGAGACCGGCGGCGGCGACCGAGAACTCCACCCAGATCAGGGTGTTGAGGGTGTCCTCGATCCCGCTGGTGGACAGGCCGACCAGTACGGTGCTGCCGTCCGAGGACTGCTGCGCCGACGCGACGCGGTACGTGCCGAGGCCGGGGACGCTGAGGGTGTGGGCCTTGCCGTCCCTCGGTACGGAGGCGAAGGCGGCGGTCTGCCGCGCGGTGAGCGGGTCCGCTTCGAGCAGGCCGCCGCCGGACGGTGTCGCGCTGACCGCGGCCCGCGTGACCGTGCCGTTCGCGCCGACGATCGCCCCGACGGTCTCGCCGGGCTGGCCGCCGCCCGCCAGGAATCCGAACGGCCGCTCGGTGAGCGGACTCTGCGGGAGCCGTGCCGCGCGGTTGGCCTCCGGGCCGTCCCCGGGGCCGCCGTGCGGCCCCGCCGCCCGTACCGCCACGTCCTGCACCTTGCCGTCGAGCTGCCCGTACAGGAAGTCGTGCAGCGCGAATATGGTGACCGCGCCGATGACCGCGCACACGACGGCGACGAGCGCCACGCAGGACGCGACGAGCCTGCGGCGCAGGGACCAGGGGCGGGACCAGGGGCGCTTGCGGGTACGGGAGTTGGGCTTCGGGTCGGCGCGCGGAGTGGGGGGCGGGGAGGCGTGGGGAGTAGGGGGCGGGGAGGCGTGGGGCATCGTCTCGGCTTCCGGGGTCGTCAGGCGGCGGGCTCGCCGGGCTTGATCAGGTAGCCCGCGCCGCGCCGGGTGTGGATCATCGGCGGGCGGCCGGCGTCGAGCTTGCGGCGCAGGTAACTGATGTACAGCTCCACGACGTTGGCCTGACCGCCGAAGTCGTACGACCACACGCGGTCGAGGATCTGCGCCTTGCTCAGCACCCGGCGCGGATTGCGCATCAGGTACCGCAGCAGCTCGAACTCGGTCGCGGTGAGGTGGACGTTGTCGCCGCCGCGGCTGACCTCGTGGCTGTCCTCGTTCAGTACGAGGTCGCCGACGACCAGCAGCGACTCGTTGCGTACGGCGGCGGCGCCCGAGCGGCGCAGCAGGCCGCGGAGCCTGGCCACCACCTCCTCCAGGCTGAACGGCTTGGTGACGTAGTCGTCGCCGCCCGCGGTGAGCCCGGCGATCCGGTCCTCGACCGCGTCCTTCGCGGTCAGGAACAGCACGGGGACGTCCGGGGTGTCGCGGCGCAGCTTCGCCAGCACCTCCAGGCCGTCCATGTCCGGCAGCATCACGTCGAGCACGACCGCGTCGGGCCGGGTCTCGCGGGCCGCCCGCAGCGCGCCCGCGCCGTCGGCCTCGGTGCGTACCTGCCAGCCCTCGTAGCGCAGCGCCATCGACAGCAGGTCGGCGAGCGGCGCCTCGTCGTCGACGACGAGGACGCGCACCGGCGAGCCGTCGGGGCGCGCGAGGTCGGTGGCGGTGGCGGTGGTGGCCGCGTGCGCGGTCGCGGGGGCTGCGGTGGCGGTGCTCATCGATGTGGAAGGCATGGTGTTCACCCTGTGCGCGCGCTATGAGAGGAGCCTTGGCCGATTCTGTGAATCGTCTGAGAATCGCGGTGAGGGTTGTTTGCGGCGGTGCGCACGGCGGTGCGTACGCAGTTGCGCACGGCGGGCCGTACGGCGGTGTGTACGGAGTTGCGCACGGCGGTGCGCACGGCGGTGCGCACGGCGGTGCGCACGGCGGTGCGCACGGCGGTGCGCACGGCGGCGGGTGCCGCGCGGGACCGGGTGCCGACTCCGGCGCCGAGAACGATCAAGGGGTGAACGATCAAGGGGTGAACGGTCGGAGGCGGACGGTTCGGCGGTCGTTCTGGGCATCTTCCTGGGCACTTTTCGTCATCGGCGGCCGATATGCGATGCGCGGGCCGAAAGGTTGGTGCGGGCGGCGTACGTTCGGTCCATGGGAGGTGGCATGGCGGGCGGCGGGGGTGGCCGCGGTGACCCCGTGGGCGCGGAGCGCGACCGGTCGGTCGCGGCAGGCGGCCATGACGGGAGCGGGGCCGGGTGTACGTCGGTGGCCGAGGCGATACCGCGGGCGGTCGCGGTCGACCGTATGGGCCCCGGTGACCACGCCTGCCTCGGAATCCACGGCGACGACGACCGGTGGGCGGTGCGCGCCGCCTTCACCGTCGCGGGCCTCGCCCTCGGTGAGCGCGTCATGATCTTCACCGGCGGGGACACCGCCGGTCCTGACGCCCTCGCCCATCTCTCCGCGCACGGCGTCCCCGCCGAACGCTGCGCGCGCAACGGGCAGTTGGCGCTCTCCTCCGAAGCCCCCGGCTACGACCCCGCGTCCGGCGCCTTCGACCCGGCGGTCCGTACGGCCTTCTGGGCGGCGGGCACCAGCACCGCGCGGCGGCGCGGCTTCACCGGCATGCGGGTGGTCGGCGACATGACGTGGGCCGCCGCCGCGCACTCCGGCCTCCCCGAGTCCGAACTCTCCTCCTACGAAGCGGAGTTGACGCCCTTCTCGACCAGGACCGGCTTCACCGCGATCTGCGAGTACGACCACGGCGCCGTCCCGGCGCCCCTGCTCTCGCGTATCGCCGCCCTGCACCCGCTCGCCGTCCTGCCCTCCCTCGACACCCTCCACGCCGACCGCACCGGCTCCTGCCTCCGCCTCACCGGCACCGCCGACCTCGCCACCCGCCTCCACTTCGACCTCGCCCTCCGCGCCGCCTTCACCAGCGACCCCCCGCCCGCCCTCCTCGACCTCACCCCGCTCTCCTTCCTCGACGCCCACTGCGCCGGCACCACCCTCCGCCTCCCCCGGGGCACGACGGTGCGCTGCACCCCGTCGCAACACCGCATGCTCCGCGTCTGCGGCGCGGCCGAGGCAGAAGGCGTCACCTTCCAGGTGGAGGATCCTCCGGCGCGGGGTCGGTGAAGAGCGCCGGGTCGTAGGGCTGGGTGCCCTCGTCCGGGGTCCAGAGGGCGGCGAGGGGCATCAGGTCGGTGACGCGGGCGCTCCGGACGCCGTCCGGGGTCGGCAGGAGGACGCGGATGGACGGGTGGTAGTCGAAGAGGATCTGGCGGTCGCGGCCGCACGGGCCGACGGGGCCGCGGCCGAGGTTCCCGACAGCCACGATGGTGGTCAACTGCCGCGCCCCGCAGGCTCGGGCGTGGCCGAGGGCGACGAGTTCGGCGCAGGGCCCGCCGGTGAAGTGGTAGAGGTTGATGCCGCCGTGCATGCGTCCGTCCGCGTCACGGACGGCGGCGCCCATGGTGTGGACGCCGCCGTCGCCGTCGGTGTTCTCGTCGACGATGGCGCGGGCGTACGCGATGAGTTCGTGGTCGGCGGGGGTCAGTTCCCGACTGGGGATCGTCAGCACGGGCCGGATGCTACGGACCCGGGCGGGCGGGACGCGAGGGCTTTACGGGCGGTACGCGGCGCGCCGGAGCCGGGCGCCGAGGCGGTGGGCGATCGTCCGGGCGGCGTCCGGGGCGAGGCCGGGGAGGCAGGAGAGGCCGGGGGGGTAGGAGAGGCGGGTCAACGAGGCCACGAGGGCGCCGGGTTCGGCTCCGCCACTGAGGATCACCTCGCCCGCCGCGACGGCCCGCGCCCGCGCCGTAACGGTTCGGGCGGGAGGCCGAGTTGGGCGTGGAAGCGGGTCCACAGGCGCTCGCGGCTCCAGCCGACCCCGGCGGCGAGGTGGTCGACACGGACGAGGCCGCGGCTGCGACTGCGTCGCATACCGCGGCTCAGCTCCTCCCGTTCACCACGGCGCGGTCCACGGAGCCGCGGGGGAGGCCGGAGGCGCCGGGGCCGCCGTGGCCACGGGAGACGCCACCGGGGCGGGAGCGGGCGGGCCGACCTTCGTGAGGTGGGCGTAGACGACGATGTTGGCGCTGTAGCTGGTGGCCCGGGAGTAGGCGCCGGCGCAGGTGATCAGGCGGAGTTCGGGGCGGGTGGCCTGCCGGTAGACCTTCTCGCTGGGGAAGTCGCTCTTCTCGTACTGCTCGACGGCGTCGACGGTGAAGACGGCGGTGCGGCCGTCCTGGCGCCGCACGGTGAGGGTGTTCTGCTTGTGGAGCTGGCCGATGCGGTAGAAGACGGCGGGGCCGCTATGGGTGTCGAGGTGTCCGACGACGACCGCGGTGCCGGTGCTGCCGGGCGTGGGGCCGTTCCGATACCACCCGGCGAGGTTCTTGTCGTCCGGCGGCGGGGGTTGCAGGGTGTGGTCCTTGTCCGTGGTGAGACCGGTCATCGGCGCGTCGACGCCGATCTCGGGGATCGTGATGCGGGTGGGCGGCGACGGCGGCAGCGGGTCCACCGCGGGGGCCGGGACGGCTGGTGCGGCGGGGCCGGAGAAGGCGTCGGCGGCCGAGGGCCTGGGCGGGGTGAGTCCGGTGCCGGAGGCGCTGTCGACCACGAGGAAGCCGCCCACGGCCATGCCTGCCAGGAGCAGTGCGAGGCCCGCATGGCGGCGGCGGTGGGCGGCGCGGGGGTGCTGCATGCGGGGCGGGCCTTTCTCGAAGTCTGCGTCCGTCCGCCTCGGGCCGGGGCCCAGAGATCAGCACCTGACGCCTGGTGCCTGGCGCTTAGCACCTGACGCCTGGCGCCTGGTGCCTGGTGCCGAACGAGCCGCGGACGTATGACGCCCCCTGCGGTCGCGCGCTCCGCTTCGAGCGGGGCGCGCGGCCACAAGGGGCGGAGGTGGAACCGAGGTCAGCCCTCGACGGAACGGCGGCGCATCATCACGACGCCACCGGCGGCCGCGACGGCGAGCACAGCCGCGCCCGCGGTCATCTCGGTGCCGCTGATCCCGCCCGCCAGGCCGCCGGAACCGGCGTGCACCGGACCGGTGACGCTCGCGCAGGCGTCCCGCTCGCCGACCTGCGCCTGCTCCAGGATCTCCTCGGCCGTGGCGATCTGCTTACGGATCTCCGGCGTCTTGTTCGGCAGCTTCTCCAGCCGGTCGAGCTCCTTCTGCGCTTCATGGGTCTTGACCTGGGCCTGCTCACAGATCTCCGAGTGGGGACCCGTCTCGGCGGACGCCATCGGGGCGGAGAGCGCCAGAGCGCCGCCGCTGAGGGCAATGCTGGAGATGGCGAGAGCGGCGAGAGCACGAGCGGAACGCATGGGACTCCTTCGCGAGGGCACGCCCTCGGACCCTGATGGCCCGAGAAGGGGGACGTACGTGCCCAACGAAGTCATAGATACGAATAATGTGACTTATTCACACACCTTCACACCATTTTTGCCCCGTTCAGACCACACCCCCCGGCGCGTCGCTCACCCCCCGCCGCCCCCGACTGTGCTTACCCCTCTTCACATCTGCCGGACCGTCACCTCACACCGCCACGCGAACGCCACGGCCGACACGAGTGGCGCCGCGTGAACGGCTATCTGCCCGACGAGGCCGCCGTGCTCGACAAGGCGTTCGCCACGTACCCGCGGATCGCCGACTACGTCGCAACCGTTGCTCGGCCGGACATGGTCGCCGTCGACCAGACCGTCGACCAGCACCGCATCCCCGGCGGCTGCGACGGCGTGTGGCACCAGGAAGGGGTGTGCGAGGCGACCTTCGCCGACATCACCACGCCGGGCGCGACGCTCGTCGTCAACGTCAGTTCCGAGGAGGACCGGACCACGCACCTGGTGATCTGGGAGGGCAACGACGGCCGCGACCTGCTGCGGACCACCAACCGCGCCGACGCCGTCGCGTTCGCCACCAACCTGCGGGAGCTGGCCGACGCGGTCGAGCGCGGTGCCGCGCTCCTCGCCTTGGACGCCGCCCGGCGCATCGTCCCGGCGGGCCGCCGCCTCGACGCCGTCCGGGCGGGTGAGCCGTCATGAGACACATCGTCCTCGGTGCCCTGCTCGGCCTGGCGCTGGCGTTCCCGCACCTGGCCGGGCAAGGCGCCGGCCCCGCCGCCACGCCCGCCCGCTGGGTGGCCTGCCAGCCCGTCCTGTGGGCGTTCACCGCCGGGCTGCTGGCCCGGCCGCGAATCACTGGTCATTCGATCCGGAGGACGAAGTGAACGCAGCCCGATCCGCCGCCCGATCCGCCGCCCGCCGCGCCGCCCGCCGCTCGCGCCAGGGCAGCACCAGCCTGACGACAAGCACCGCCACCACCGGCACCGGCACGGTGACCCAGAGCGCGTGCCGCGACTGCGGCCAGGTGGCGTTGCCCCACAGCATCGGCGCCAGCGCCCCCGCGGCCAGCACCACCCCGGTGACCAACGCCCACTTGATCGCGCTCAGCGGCGACCCGTCCCCCCGCTTTTCCATGGCTGTCACCGTAGCGGGCCTTTCCGACCCCCCTCGGAGCACCCCATGAGCGTCCGGTACGGAGCGGGGGGTGATGTTCGCCGCCGCCGAGGTGGCGCTGTTCTCCATGGCGCTGATGGCCCGGCAAAACCTGGGCGCCCTCGGGGTGCCGGGTACGCCAGGGGTACTGGTGTGGGTGGTGACCGGGGGGGAGCTGCGGGAGCGGCTGCTGTCCCGGTTCGGCCTGGCCCAGCGGGGGCGGGACGCGGCGCAGATCACCCGTGACCGGTAGACGCGGATTGCCACCCGCAGGGCCGCGCGGCGTCGATCCGCGTACTCAAGGACCGCTACGGCGTCGGCCAGCTCCGAGCCACCCGAAACCAGAGCGACCTGCAAGCGAGGATGTCGTGAGCCTCGATCCGAAGCACCATCAATACGCCAACCCGGTGCCCAGCTTCGAGATCCGCCCGCTGCCCGCCCGGTGCCCGGAAACCTCCGTGTCGGCGTGGGCGGGCCACTCGGATCTGTCGTTCACGAAGCGGACTTACGTGCACCCTGACCCTCAGTCACTGCGGGCCGGTTCGGAGAAGCTTGCCGAGCTGTTGCGCTGACGCAAGATCATTCGGCGATTGTGAGAAATTATGAGAGAAGCCCCGCACCCCCGAAGGGGCGCAGGGCCTCTGACCTGTGGTGCACTCGGCAGGATTCGAACCTGCAACCTTCTGATCCGTAGTCAGATGCTCTATCCGTTGAGCTACGAGTGCGAGCGCTTCGCGGGGTTTTGGGCCGGTCGGCGTTGCGGGAACAACATTACATGAGGTGTGGCGGGAGGTGAAATCCATAACCGGGAGGCGGGGTGACCTGCGGGAATGGGGTGGGGGCCGGGGGGTGGAACGGAAGGAGCCCCGCCGTCGGTGGAGGACGGGCGGGGCTCCGGGGTGGTGGCGGAGGCGGAGGGATTTGAACCCTCGATGGACGGTAAAGCCCAAACCGCATTAGCAGTGCGGCGCCATAGACCGGACTAGGCGACGCCTCCTGGTACGTGCCCGGGTGAGCGGGCGCGTGTGCAGATGATGACACAGCCGTGCGGGCCGCGACCAATCGCAGACTACGGTACAAGGCCGCCGGTGGGCAGGGCAAAGGGGTAGTGCGGGGACGCGCCCACGAAGGAGTGGGTTGCGGGGGCGGGCGGGCCCGCGCGGGTAGGGAGGGGCGCATGCGAAACCCCCGAGCCACCGCACCCCGTACGACGCGGAACCGCGCCCCGAAGGACACCCGCGCACCCCAGGGCACCCGTACCGTCCTCGCGTTTCTCACCCTGGCCGCGCCCCTCGCCGCTCCCCTCGTGGCCGCCGGCGGCGCCGCGGCGGTCGGCGTCCCGCGCCCCACCCCCGTCGAGCGGCTGATGGAGAGCCGCCTGACCGTGACGTACGCGGCGGCGCCCGACGCCCAGCCGCGGACGTACACCCTCGACTGCGGCCCCGCCGGGGCGAAGGAGGAGACCGACCCGGCGTGTGAGCATCTCGTGGAGATCGGGGGACCGGAGCGTGCGGTGCCCGCGGGGCAGATGTGCTCGATGATCTACGGGGGACCGCAGACGGCCCACGTGACGGGCGTGTGGCGGGGCCGGACGGTCGACGAGGAGTACAGCAGGACGAACGGCTGCGAGGTGTCGCGCTGGCAGCGGATGGTGCCCGCGCTCCCGGCCGCGAACGGCGCGAACGGCCTGAACGGCGCGAATACCGCGAGCGACGCGGTGAACAGCGCCGACGCGAGCGCCGGAGGTACACGGACGGACACGACCGTACGTTCGTGACGTACGCCACACCCGCGCGCCCCCGGCCGAACGCGGCGCCCGAACACCCCGCTCCCAAGGGGCACATGGACATCCGGGGCCGCGCGAGGGGGCCCGACCCGTACACTCGGTCTAGTGACATGTCCCGGGGGTGGCGGCAAGATGGGCCGCCCGTGACAAGCCGCCCGCCCGTGAGAGCTGGCAGCACAAGAGCGGAAACGAAAGCGCAAGCAAGAGCGGACATCAGCGCGGGAAAACGGCGGCGCAGGACAGTGCGGCACGTGCGGTAACAGGGAGGACGCGTCTCGTGAGCAGCAGGCCATCCAGAGGCGCTGCTCGCCTCGCCTCGATACTCGATGCCCTGCCCGACGCGCTGCTGCTGGTCGACGTCAACGGCACGGTGGTCAACGCCAACGCGATAGCGATCGAGACGTTCGAGTCGCCGGGTACGGCGCTGGTGGGGCGGGGCCTGCTCGACCTGCTGCCCTCCTTCGACTCCAAGCGGATTCCCGGCTCGATGCGCAGCCCGCGCGAGGCCGCGGAGGACACCCGCACGAAGCCCACCCGGATGGTGGCGCGGCGCACCGACGGCACGGAGTTCCCGGTCGAGGTCACCAGCGCCAATCTGGAGGACCCGCGCACCCCGTACGCCGACTTCGGTGAGCCCCAGCCGCCCCACTACACCGGCGACGAGCTGCTGATGCTGGTGGTCCGCGACCTCACCGGCACGCTCGACACCGAGGCCGAACTGGCCCGCCAGCAGCGCCAGACGGAGATGATCCTGCGCGCGGCGGCCGAGGGCGTGGTCGGTGTGGACACCGCGGGCAAGGTCGTCCTCGTCAACCCGTCGGCCGCGCAGATCCTCGGCCACCGGGCGACCGACCTGGGCGGCAAGGAGCTGCACCCGCTGGTGCACCACTCGCGCAGGGACGGTTCTCCGCTGCCGTACGAGGAGACCCCGCTCGCCGACACGCTGCGCTCCGGGCGCAAGCACCGCGTCCGCGGCCAGGTGCTGTGGCGCAAGGACGGCCGCGCGGTGCCGGTGGACCTGACGACGGCGCCGGTACGGGACGGCGACCAGCTCGTCGGCGCGGTGATGACGTTCACCGACCGTACGGCGTACGACGCGCTCGCCGCCCGCGCACTGCAACTCGGCGCGCTGCTCGACACCTCGCTGCGCGGGCCGCTGGCCGAACTGCGCGGCGAGCTGACGGGCCTGGCCGCCGACCCGGCCGGGCAGCTCTGGCCCGAGGCCAACCAGATCCTGCACCACCTGTCGGCCGGCTACTCCCGCATCACCACCCTCATCGACAACGTGCTGGCCTTCCAGCGGCTCGACCGCGGCGAGGACAAGCTGCGGCGCGAGACGGTCGGGCTCGACAAGGTGGTGGCCGCGGCCGTGGAGGGCGCGGTCGAGCTGATCGGGCCGGGGCGCGCGCAGTACGCGGTGCACGCGCCGCCGATCGAGGCGTCCCTGGACGCCGAGCGGATGGCGCAGGCCCTCGCCCACCTCGTCGCCGACGTCGCGGGCGTCGACTCGGCGGGCAACGCCATCGCGTACGCCGGCGACTCGACGATCGTGGTCGCGGCGGCCCAGCGCGGCGACGTCATAAGGATCGACGTCCGCGGCCCGCACGCGGGCGGCGACCCCGTCCATCTCCCGCTCGCCCGCGGCATCGTGGAACGCCACGGCGGCGTGCTCCAGACCCACGAGGTGCCCGGCGGCAGCGCGTACGTCCTGGAGGTCCCGGTCGGCCGCGCCCGTCAGAAGAACGGCTCGCCCGCCGCTTCCGACGCCTCGGGTACGGGTACGGAATCGGCCACGGGTGGCCGTACGGACGGCGGTACGGAATCAGGTACGGGTACGGATACGGGCTCGGGTACGTCGGGGTCGGGCGACGCGTCGGAGCAGCCGCGTGAGTCCGAGACCACCGTGATGCCCTTGCCGACCGAGCCGATGCGCGGGACCACCGGGCAGGGGTCGAACGCGGCGCCGGGCGCGGGCAATGGCGCCGGGCCGGACTCCGGGAGCGGCGTACGGCGGCCACCGCACCAGCGGCAGGCGCCGCAGGACAGCGGGGCGGCGGTCGCGCCCTGGTCGATCCCGGCCGCGCCCGACCAGGACTCCGCCCCGACCGGGCGGCGCCGCGCGCTGCGTCGGCCCGGCGACGAGTCGGACGGCGGGAGCGCGGGCGGCAACGGCGGCGCGGGGCGCGAGATCGCGCCCGCCGACGGGGCGCAGCCCACCGGCCGCAGGGCGCGGCGGGCCAGGACCGACGACCAGGAGCAGGAACGAGGCGGGGGCGCGGCGGGTCAACCCGCCCTCCCGCAGGGGCAGTCCGCCCTCCCGCAGGGGCAGTCCGCCCTCCCGCAGGGGCAGTTCGCGCTTCCGCAGAGCCAGCTTCCGCAGGCGCAGGCGGGGCTACCGCAGAGCCCGCTCCCCCAGACCCACCTTCCGCAGCCGCAGATTCCGCAGGCCCAGGTCCCGCACGCCCTGCCGCCCGTCCAGCCGCCCGTTCAGCCGCCTGTTCTGCCGAGCCCCGGCCAGGACCCGCGCGGGCTTCCCGCTCCCGAGGCGGGCACCGGCCGTCGCGCGCGCCGCGCCATCGAGACCGCCGCGCCGGACAGCGGCGCCGCCGTCGTACCGCAGCAGCAGGGCCACGCGCCCGAGCCGCCGCGGCAGCCGCAGCCGCAGACCTGGCCGAGCCCCGGCCAGAGCGCGGGTCAGGCGGCGGACGAGGAGCCGGAAGGACCCGTACCGCCACGGTCGTGGCCCGCGCCGTCGCAGCAGCCCCCGCAGCCGCAGCCGACCGCGTGGCCCGCGGCGCCGCAGAATCCGCAGCCGTCGACCTCGCTGCCGTCGCAGCAGCAGGCGCCGTCCTCGCAGCCGCCGTCGCCCGGCCAGGGTCAGCCGCCGCAGGCTCCGGCCGCGTCGGCGGCCGGACCGGGTACGGCGGGACCGTCCCCGCAGCGCGGCGGCCCGGCGCCGCAGCAGGACCCGTCCCAGAGCAGCCACGGCCGTGCCATAAGCGTGCGTACGCTCGGGCAGGGCATGCCGTTCGGGCAGCAGGCGGGCGATCCGCAGACCCAGACGCAGGCGGTGCAGGCCCAGTCGGGGCTGCCCGCGCAGGTGACGGCGAGCGGTTCCGGCCGCCGCCGCAGGCTGAACCCGCCGCAGCAGCCGCAGCCCGTACAACCGGGTCAGCCCGAGCAGAACGGCCAGCCCGTCCAGAACGGCCAGCCCGAGCAGAACGGCCGGCCCGAGCAACAGCTACAGCACGGTCCCGGCGGCGAGACGCAGGCCCGTCAGCACCCGCAGGCCGACCCGGACAGCGGTCAACTCCCCATTCGCCGCCCCGAACCCCAGCCGCAGCGCGGCGCGGGCCGGTCCGCGATCCCCGGCCAGGCCCCGGCGCCGGACGACGACGACCGCGAGACGGCGCTGCTGCGGCCGGTCCCGGCGGCCGATCCCGTTCCGAAGTCCCAGCCGCCGGTGCCGCGTGAGGCGGGCGGCCGGGCGTACGCCATAGGCGCGCCCGCGGAGGGCGCCGCCGAGGGTCCCGAACCGCTGGACGGCCCCAATGGCGCGGTCGACGTCACCGACATCGCCGACGACCGCATGGAGGAGTCCTTCGACGAGCCGCGCCGCCTGCTGGTGTGGCCCGAGCCGGACACCTCCACCCGCCAGGCCCTGACCGACCGCGGCTACCGGCCGGTGATCGTGCGCTCCCGCGAGGAGGTCGACGCGCAGATCGCCGAGCCGCCCGCCGCGCTCTTCGTGGACCCGCTCACCGGGCCCATCACGCGTACGGCCCTCCAGTCGCTACGGCAGGCCGCCGCGGCGGCCGACGTGCCCGTCCTGGTCACGGCCGGTCTCGGGCAGGCCACCCGCGAGGCCGCGTACGGCGCCGACCCGGCCGTACTCCTCAAGGCGCTCGCCCCGCGCGACAGCGAGCAGCACCCCCCGCGGGTTCTGCTCGTCGAGAGCCACGAGCCGATCGCCCAGGCGTTCGCGGCCACGCTCGAACGGCGCGGCATGCAGGTCTCGCACGCCGATTCCGAGACCGACGCCATGTCCAAGGCCGCCCAGATGCATCCCAACCTGGTCGTCATGGACCTCATGCTCATCCGGCGCCGCCGCCAGGGCATCGTCGACTGGCTGCGCGGCAACGCCCGCCTCAACAACACCCCCCTGGTCGTCTACACCTCCGCCGACATCGACCCCGCCGAGCTCCCCCGCCTCGCCTCCGGCGAGACCGTCCTCTTCCTCGCCGAGCGCTCCACCAGCCCGGACGTTCAGGCCCGAATCGTCGATTTGCTCGCCAAAATCGGAGCCTGACCCCTCCGGGGAGGTCCCCCGTCTTTGGGGGCGCGGCCCCAGCGCGGTTCCCTCCCCCGGGCGGCGAGCCGATCCTTCAAGCGGCGCGGGACCGTGTCTAATCTGCGCCTGCCGCCGCGCGGGCGCGCTCAACCCCGGCGCTCCCGCACGTCACCACCCGCCCCAACGGGGCAATCCCGTCGCCCCCGGACCACCGGCCGGTGGTGGGTTGCCCGCGCAGTTCCCCGCGCCCCTGACGGGGCGCACCGTCTTTCGTCCGGGCGGTGGGCCGGTCTTTTCAGGGGCGCGGGACTGTGTTCAATCTGCGGCCGCCGCCGCGCGGGCGCGCTCAACCACGGCGCTCCCGCCCCTAACGGGCCGCACCGCCTCTCGGCCGGGGGCCAGGCACGGGCATTTAGGGGCGCGAGGAACTGCGCGCTCAACCACAACGAGCGCGCACGTCACCACCCGCCCCAGCGGGGCAGCCCGGCGGCGGGCTGGCCGCGCCCCTGACGGGCCCGCACCGTCTCTCGGCCGGGGGCCAGGCACGGGCATTTAGGGGCGCGGGGAACTGCGCGCTCAACCACGACGTGCGCGCACGTCACCACCCGCCCCAGCGGGGCAGCCCGGCGGCTAGCTGGCCGCACCGCCTCTCGGCCGAGGGCCAGGCACGGGCATTTAGGGGCGCGGGGAACTGCGCGCTCAGCCACGACGAGCGCGCACGTCACCACCCGCCCCGGCAGGGCAGACGCGGCGTGGGTCAGGGAAGGTGTTCGGGAGGGCCGGGCCGGAGGCCAGGCTGGCGGATCATGGCGGTGATCTCGGCGGCGGCGATGGCGGCACGGCCGGGCCGCTTGAGGAGGCGCTCGGCGAAGGGCCAGCCGACCACGCCGAGGGAGATCTCCTCGGAACCGCCGAGCCCACGGTGACGGCCGGGGCCACCCGGGGCACCGGAACCCTCGTCCCAGCCGCCCGGGGCACCGGAACCCTCGTCCCAGCCACCTGGGGCACCGGAACCCTCGTCGGAGCCACCCGGGGCACCGGAACCCTCGGGGTCGGCCTCCACGCACGTGATGGTCAGGGCGCCGCCGCGACCGTAGCGGGCGTGGCCGACCGCGTCCCAGGGGATGTGGCGGGCGCGGGAGGACAGCAGGCCGCGGACGCGCAGGCCGACGCTGTCCGCGGTGATCTGCCAGGTCATGAGGCACCAGCCGCCGTAGAACCAGGTGAGGGCCACGAAGGAGAACCAGAGCACGCGCGACCAGGGCCAGCCGCCGACGGCGGCGGACGTCACCGCTCCGGCTCCGGTCACGAGCATGACCGCACCGACGCAGCGCGCGACAGGCCCCGCGTGCCAGCGCACCGGCCCGGCGGCGGGCACCACGGTGCCGAGGGCCCGCTGGACGTCGATCTCGGCGGCCTGACGGTGTCCGGCCTCCCGTCGCCCGGCCGTCGAGCCCGCGTCGCCGTGGTCGACGGCCGGCCCGCCGCGTATCGGGGACAGGGACACCTCGACGGACGGCTTCGCGGCAGGGCCGCTCTCGGCGGACGTCAGGACGAGGGCGCCGTCCTCGCTGAGCGCGCCGTAGAGGATGACGTCGTGTACGCCGGAACGGGCGTGCGGAAACGGCTCGTAGTGCAGCACGGCCTCGCGCCCGAGGCCATCGGCGCCGTATATCTCGGTGAAACCGTCCGCCCTCGTCCGGGCACGCGCCCGCAGGACCGGTACCGGGCCGCGCCGGAGGGCGAGCACGCGGCGGCGGGCGAGCTGCCCCGAGAGCGCCGAGGCGATGCCGAGCCCTACGAGGGCCATGCCGCCGGCCTGGCGGAGGAAGTGGGACAGGTCGTCGGGGTACGGCTCGCCCGCCAGCCGTACCCAGTCGCCGTGGACCAGCACGGTCACGGTGCCGACGTCCCGGTAGTCGCCGTCCACGTCGAAGCGGTGACGGGAGCCGTCCGGCATGCGCACCGTGAGCAGGTAATCGTCCGGGTTGTAGGCGACGACGGGAACGTCCCGGGCCACGGCCACCCGCGCGGTACGGTCATCGGCCCGGTCCTGTACGACGACGGTCACGATCAGGGCGGCGCCCACCGCGCACATGAACAGCCCGGCGACCCGCCGGAACAGGCCCCGCTGCCCCGGCTCGATGCCGTCCGGCATGGGAGCGGACGCGGTGACGCCCCCGGCGGCCTCCGCGATGAGGGCGCGCTGGCGGCGGCGGCCCCGCAGCCGTTGCGCCACGGCCAGCCAGCCCCAGCACAGCGCGGCGACGACCACCGCGGCCGCGACCTTCTCGCCGGCCCCGCCCTCCCACTGGCCGGGCCGGGCCAGGTAGAGCAGGAGCAGCGGGGCGGTCAGGACGGCCAGTTCCGGCAGGAAGAACAGGCACACGAGGTGGGGCAGGAAGAGCATCGTGCCGGTCTTGTCCACCCATTCCTCGCCGCAGGGCGCCTGCGGAGTGCAGGTGGGGTCGGGACTCATCAGGACCGCGGCGAACACGGCGACCAGCAGGACCACGGCGGGCAGCGTCGGCCGCACCCACGCCGCCCTGGGCCCGGCCGCCCGCCACCCGCGGGCGTCGGCGGCGAGCCACGGGCGCGCGGCGCCCCCGGCGTACGACGTGCCATCGGACCCGCCGCCGGACCCGCCATTGGACCCGCCGCCGTATACGTCGGCGGATACGTCTTCGGGCACACCGCCGGGCACACCGCCGCGCACACCGCCGGACCCGCCGTCAGGCACACCCTCGGACCCGCCGTCGCTGATCATCGGTGCGTCATGGGAGTACCCGTGTCCGTCCTGGCCGAGGGCGCGTCGAAAGCGGCGTCCGCCGAGCCGACCAGGCTCTTCCCGCCGCACCAGCAGATCGTTTTACCTGATCATTGCGCAACCGGGAAAGTTTGCGAAGCGGCACGGCCCGCCGTGGCGACAGGCGTACGAAGGACGGTCACTTCGTAGGAGCCGCCCGTCGCCAAGCGGTCGCACTCCGGGGGCTCACCACCCCCCGGCCGGAACACCGTCAGAGCTGCGTGACGTCCAACTCGCCCTCGGCGAACGCCTTGCGGATGACCTTCTTGTCGAATTTGCCGACGCTCGTCTTCGGCACCGCCGGAACGATCGCCCAGCGCTCGGGGATCTGCCAGCGCGCGACGCGCCCGGCGAGGAAGTCGTGCAGGGCGGCGTAGTCGGCGGTGGCGCCCTCGCGCAGGACGACGGTGGCGAGCGGGCGCTCGCCCCAGCGCTCGTCGGGGACGGCGACGACGGCGGCCTCGGCGACATCCGGGTGGGCCATGAGGTGGTTCTCCAGGTCGACGGAGGAGATCCATTCACCACCGGACTTGATGACGTCCTTGGACCGGTCGGTGAGGGTGAGGAAACCGTCGTCCGAGATGACGCCGACGTCCCCGGTGCGCAGCCACCCGTCGGGGCTGAACTTGTCCTCGGGCCGCACCGGTTCCTCGCCGACGCCGCCGTAGTACGCGGCGGCGATCCAGGGCCCGCGCACCTCCAGCTCACCGGCGGACTCGCCGTCCCACGGCTGGACGGAGCCGTCCGGCCCGATCAGCCGGGCCTCGACGGAGGCGGGGAAGCGGCCCTGGGTGATCCGGTACGCCCACTCCTCCTCGGGGGTGACCCCGGCGGGCGGCTGCGCGACCGTGCCGAGCGGCGACGTCTCCGTCATGCCCCACGCGTGGCACAGGCGTACGCCGAGCTGCTCGTCGAACGCCTTCATCAGGGCGGGCGGGCAGGCCGAGCCGCCGATGGTGACCTGCTTGAGCGAGGTGATGTCGCGCGGCTTGGCGGTCAGCTCGGCCAGCAGCCCCTGCCAGATGGTGGGGACGGCGGCGGCGTGCGTGGGGCGCTCGCTCTCGATCATCTCGGCCAGCGGGCCGGGCTGGAGGAAACGGTCCGGCATCAGCAGGTTGATGCCGGACATGAAGGCGGCGTGCGGCAGCCCCCACGCGTTGACGTGGAACATCGGCACCACGGGCAGCGAGGTGTCGTGCGAGCTGAGGCCCATCGACTCGGTGGAGTTGACCTGCATCGAGTGCAGGTAGATCGACCGGTGCGAGAAGACGACGCCCTTGGGGTCGCCGGTGGTGCCGGAGGTGTAGCACATGGCCGCGGCGCTGCGTTCGTCCAGCTCGGGCCAGGCGTACGTGGTCGGCCGCCCGTCCAGCAGCTCCTCGTAGTCGTGCACGGAGGGACGTACGCCGTCCAGCACCGAGCGGTCGCCGGGGCCGACCACGACGACGTGCTCGACCGAGTCGAGCCGCGGCAGCAGGGGCGCGAGCAGCGGGAGCAGCGAGCCGTTGACGAGGATCACGCGGTCGGCGGCGTGGTTGATGATCCAGGTGAGCTGCTCGACGGGCAGCCGGAGGTTCAGGGTGTGCAGGATCGAGCCCATGGCGGGGATCGCGAAGTACGCCTCAAGGTGCTCGGCGTTGTTCCACATGAGGGTCCCGACCCGGTCGCCCTCGGCGACCCCGAGCCCGTCACGCAGCGCGTTGGCGAGCCGGACGGCGCGCAGACCGACCTCGCGGAAGGAGCGGCGCTGCGGCTCACCCTCCCCGGTCCAGGTCGTGACCTGCGATTTTCCGTGGACCAGCGTCCCATGGACCAGGATGCGGGTGACGGTCAGCGGTACGTCCTGCATCGTGCTCAGCACAGGGGGCCTCCGGCGGCTACGCGAGGGTAATGTCCTCGCGATTCTGCGTGCATACCGATCGGTACGTCACTACCCCGCGCGGTATTGCCGCCGGTTCGTTCCGGGCGGCGCGGCGGTCGGGGGGACCGGGGCGCGGCCCGCCGGACGGCGCGGCACGTGTCGTGGGGATGTGTGCGACGCCCGCCCCAGGGCCCGAGCAGGCCCTAGGTGACGCACAGCTCCAGCTCCGGATCGTCGCGCAGCTTGCCGAGGGCGCGCGAGACCGCGCTCTTCACCGTGCCGACCGAGACGCCCAGCGCCTCCGCCGTCTGCACCTCGCTCATGTCCTCGTAGTACCGCAGGACGACCATCGCCCGCTGGCGCGGCGGCAGCCGTCCGACCGCGCGGAGCAGCGCGTCCCGCTGGGCCTGCTGCTCGGTGATGTCGGGGGCGCCGGTCGCGGCGGGCTCCGGCACCTCGTCGGTGCTGAACTCGTCGACCTTGCGCTTGCGCCACTGCGAGGTGCGCGTGTTGACGAGCGTACGGCGGACGTATCCGTCGACGGCCCGGTGGTCGTCGATCCGGTCCCAGGCGAGATAGGTCTTGGTCAGGGCGGTCTGGAGCAGGTCCTCGGCGTCGGAAGGGTTGGGGGTCAGGGAGCGCGCGGTGCGCAGCAGCGTCGGGCCCTTGGTCCGGACGTAGGCCGTGAACTGCGTCGTATTGGCGCTGGTGCACACAGGCGTGGTCATGGCTTCACGTTAGGAGCCGACATGCCCGTGGCGGATCGGCCGCAGGTGCCGAAGCGGGATCACTCTCAGGTCGTAGGACGGGGGTTGTCCCCACCCCCCGAGGGGGGAGCCGGGGGTCGGGGTCCCGCAGGGGTTCCTCCGGAGAAGAGCGGGGTCCGGGGGCGGACACGGTCCCTGAGCGGGCCCGTGGCCGCCGTACGGGCGCTGCCCTGGTGGCCGTACGGGCGGACCGCCGCTTTACGTGTGCGGGCTGCCGCCGTACGCCGGGCCGTCGCCGTACGCGGGGGCCGTCGCCGTACGCGTGCGGCCGTCGCCGCCACGGGCCGCGCCGGGGTCGGCCCTGACGTCCGCCCCGGGGCGGTCCCGGTGTCATCCCCGGGTCAGCCCCGTACGACCTCGGCGTCAGCCCGTGGTCGTACATCAGCGCGGTCCGAGCGTCCTGGAAGCTCGGACCGGCCTCGGACCGGTGCTCAGGAGTGGGCGCTCAGCAGGGGGCGCTCACGACTGGGGCGCTCAAGAGGTGGGCGCTCAGGAGCGAGC
The DNA here is from genome assembly GCF_055559175.1 of Streptomyces sp. NPDC024632. Taxonomy (NCBI): domain Bacteria; kingdom Bacillati; phylum Actinomycetota; class Actinomycetes; order Kitasatosporales; family Streptomycetaceae; genus Streptomyces; species Streptomyces sp. NPDC024632. The sequence continues at coordinate 309,880 of NZ_JBVHLD010000010.1, read as the reverse complement.
GCTCAGAGCTTGGCGACCGGCGCGTCGATCAGGTCGCGGTCGATCGACAGCTTGTGACCGCCGTGCGTCTCGGTGACGGCGCCCGTGTACTGGTGGATGCGGCTGTGCGAGGCCCAGGCGGAGGGGCGCAGGACCGGTTCGGCGGTGAGGGTGGGGGCGACGCCCCAGCGGGCGTACCAAATGGCGCCCGGGAGGTCGGACGTACCCGCCCTGCGGGCCTTCTCCATGTGCGCGATGCCGGAGTCGGCGCTGCTGTAGAAGCCGGGCACATAACCGCGCGCCCGCACCTGGCGGTCCCAGGCGCGTACGAAGGACAGCGTCGCGTTCGCGCAGCTCGCCTTCCTGAGGTCGTACGCCTCCATGTCGAGGTAGAGCGCGCTGCCGCGCTTCATGCCGAGCGCGCCCGCGGCCTTCGCCGCGTCCGCGCCCTCGCTCGTGCCCTGGGCCGTCGCCCGCTGGGGGTCGATGCGGAACGGGTTCTTGTTAGACCCTCTCACGCAGGGGCTCTGCGAACCGACGTAGATCGGCAGCAGGCTCCAGCCCGCCGCGGTGGTCTGCTGTACCCAGTTGTTCGTCAGATTGCGCTGCGTCTTGCAGGCGCGGGCCCGGCCGCCGAAGTAGATGCCGACGGCGCGGTACGGGGAGGAGGCGCGCCAGGCGCGCATCGTGGCGAGGTCGGGGGCCTGGCAGGTGTCGAAGCCGCGGCCCTTGAAGACGCGCGGGGCGACGGCGGCGTCCTCGGGGAAGGTGGCGGCGTCGTCGGACGCGTCGTCGGTGCCGGGGAATCCGGTCTCGTCGGGGGCCTGGGCGTCGTCGGGAGCCTGGGCGCCGTCCGGAACCTGGCCGTCGTCCGAGGCTTGGCCGTCATCCGAGGCTTGGCCGTCGCCCGACGCCTGGGCTTCGGCGGCCGCGGCTTGGGCTTCGGCGTCCGCGATCCAGCCGGCGGGGTCCGTCCTGTTGTCGACGGGGTCGATGTGCCCGTCGGCCGCCGCTGCCCCCGCGCTCGCGGGGCCCGCGCTGGCCGCCGGGACATCGCTGTCGGCGACGGCCGACACCGCGGGAAACAGCAGACCGGTCAGCGTCAGCGCGGCGGCAAGGACGTAACGAGTGCGGCGCGTACGGCGCACGCGGTGCGCGTAACGGATAAACCTACTTGTTTCGGTCATTCGCCGAGTCAACGTGGCGGGCGGCCCGCACGGGCGGAGACACGCCGCCGGGTCGGGCCGTACGGGCCCCGAACCGCTCGGGCGGCGGGCACTGCCGCCGCGTCGGCTCCGCCCGGCCCGGCGCCGGACCCGAGGTCGGGGCCGTCCCTCCCCCCTCCCGGACCTGCTGACCCGCTACCGCGCTCGGCTGCGCGTGCGCGCTTCCCGGCACTCGGATACGCCGACGACACGCGGGCCTGATACGCAAATTACCGTAGTACGTGGGTTATTTGCATGATGGCGTCGGATTGCTACGGTCACCCCGTCGCTATTTGCACCCACGCGAGCGGGGCCGCTTCGGCGTCGACCGCGTGGCCCAGTAGGGAGGACCTTCTCGTGCTCCGTGCTCGTATCGCCGCCGCGGGCGCCGCCGTGGCGCTGGCCGCCGCAGGGCTTGTCGCAGGCACCGCCCCGTCCGCTCAGGCGTCGACCCCGCCCACCCCGTACATGTGCCCCTACTTCCTCAACGACGGCGCGCACGGTCTGTACGTGTGGACGTACGGGCAGGGCTGGCTGGTGTGCAGCTACAGCCCGCACGCCGAGCTGTCCTGTCGGTACAACGCGTTCAGCGGCGACGCCTGGTTCAACGCGCCGAATCCCGACTACTGCCCGACGCGCGCGATTCCGACGGCCTGACACGATTCCGGCGGCCGCCGACGGCCTGGGCCGGTCGGCCGCCGCCCTTCCCTCCGGGGGTCCGGGACCCCGACCCCCCCGGGCCCCCGGACCGTCGGACCTTCGGACCTTCGGACCGTCGGAACCCCGTGCCCCGTGCCCCGCGCCCTGTGCCTGCCTCAGGCCCCGCACCCTGTGCCCTGTGCCCTGTGCCCGCCTCAGGCTCCGTGCCCCACGCCCCGCGCCCGCCTCAGGCCCCGTCCGCCGACAGGATCAGGCCCGAGGTGGGGACGCCGGTGCCGGCCGTGACGAGGGCGTGGCCGACGGAGGCGACCTGGTTGACGCTGCTGCCGCGCACCTGGCGCACGGCTTCCGCGATGCCGTTCATGCCGTGCAGATACGCTTCCCCGAGCTGGCCGCCGTGGGTGTTGACCGGGAGGCGGCCGTCGATCTCCAGGCCGCCGTCCGCGGCGAAGTCCGCCGCCTCGCCGGGCCCGCAGAAGCCGAACTCCTCCAACTGCATGAGCACGAACGGCGTAAAGTGGTCGTAGAGCACCGCCACGTCGACGGCGGCCGGACCGAGGCCGCTCGTGCGCCACAACTGCCGTGCCACCACGCCCATTTCGGGCAGCCGGGCGAGGTCGTCGGCGTCCCGGTAGTAGCTGGTCATCTGCTCCTGCGCGCGCCCCGCGCCCTGCGCGGCGGCCGTGACGACGGCGGGTGCGCGCCGCAGGTCGCGGGCGCGCTCCGCGGAGGTGACGACGATCGCCTGGCCGCCGTCGGTCTCCTGGCAGCAGTCGAGCAGCCGCAGCGGCTCGACGATCCAGCGCGAGGCCGCGTGGTCGGCGAGGGTGATCGGGCGGCCGTGGAAGTACGCGGCCGGGTTGTTCGCCGCGTGCCTGCGGTCGGCGACCGCGACATGGCCGAAAACCGACGGTTCCAGTCCGTAGACGGACAAATATCGGTTTGCCGACATTGCCACCCATGAGGCGGGGGTGAGCAGACCGGGGGGCAGGTTGACGCCGAGCGCCGCCCCTTCCGCCGACGGCTCGCGCCCGAGGACGCCGGAGCCGAACCGGCGGCCGGAGCGTTCGTTGAAGGCCCGGTAGCAGACCACCACCTCCGCGATCCCGGTCGCCACCGCCATCGCGGCCTGCTGCACCGTCGCGCACGCCGCGCCGCCGCCGTAGTGCACGCGCGAGAAGAAGGACAGCTCGCCGATTCCGGCCGCCTGCGCCACCGTGATCTCGGGGCTGGTGTCCATGGTGAACGTCACCATGCCGTCGACGTCCCCGGGCGTCAGCCCCGCGTCGTCCAGCGCCGCCCGCACCGCCTCGACGGCCAGCGTCAACTCACTGCGCCCGGAGTCCTTCGAGAACTCCGTCGCCCCGATCCCGACGACGGCCGCCCGCCCGCCGAGCGCGTCCCGCCGCCGAACACTCATGACGCCTCCGGGAGTTGCGGGATCTGCACGGTGACCGTGCCGGTGACGTGCCGGCCGAGCGCGTTCACGCCCACCACCTCGACGGTCGCCGTCCGGTCCGCGACTGCCGTGACCGTACCCGTCAACTCCATCGTGTCTCCGGGGTAGTTGGGCGCGCCGAGCCGGATGCGTACCGCCGTCGTCACCGCGTCCGGGCCGAAGTGCGCGGCCACGTAACCGCCGACCAGGCCGTTGGTGGTGAGGATGTTCATGAAGATGTCGGGAGAGCCTTTGGCGCGGGCGAGTTCGGGGTCGTGGTGCACGTCCTGGAAGTCGCGCGTGGCCAGCGCCCCGGCGACGACGAGGGTGTGGGTGACGTCGATACGGCGGGGCGGGAGGGTGTCGCCGACGGCGGTCATGCGGGGGCCTCCGCTTCAGGGGTGGTGACCGTACTGTCGGGTTCCGTGTCGGCGGGTCCCGTGTCGGCGGGTCCCCTATCGGCGGGTTCCGTGTCGACGGCGCGGAAGGCCGGCACGGTGAGGTCGTCGTCCGCGTCCAGGAAGTCGAGCAGGACGGGCGCGCCGATCCGGACCTTGTCGTACGGGACGCCGATGACGTTCCCCAACAGCCTTACGCCCTCGGCCAGTTCGACGAGCGCGACCGCGTACGGCGGATCGAAGGCCGGGAACGGCGGGTGGTGCATCACCACGTACGAGAAGACGGTGCCGGTGCCGGAGGCGGGGACGGTGCCCCAGTCGGGGGAACCGCAGGCGTTGCAGCCGGGGAGCCACGGCAGGCGCAGGGTGCCGCAGGCGGTGCAGCGCTGGATGAGGAGTCGGCGGTCCTCGCGGATGGCCTGCCAGTAAGCGGCGTTGTCGCGGTTGACGATCGGGCGGGGGCGGGTCGCGGACTTCGTACGTGCGGGGGCGGGAGCCGGGTCCCGCGCCGAAGTTGCCTGCACGGGTGCGTACTTGAGGATGCGGAAGCGGTGGGTGCCCGCGAGGACGCCGTCGGCGCGGACCTCGGTGCGGGTGGTGACGAAGTAACCGGCCCCGAGCTTGGTGGACTTGCGCAGGGAGACGGATTCGACGACCGCGTCGAAGGTGACCCGCTGACCCGGCCGCAGCGGCGCCACGTACTCCTGCTCGCAGTCGGTCGCCACGACGGCCGCGTAACCGGCCTCGTCCAGCCGTCCGAGCAGGTCGTCGTAGCCGGGAGTGCGTCCCTCGTGGCCGGACAGGCCGCCCATCGTCCACACCTGGAGCATGGTGGCGGGCGCGGTGCCGTCGGGGGGTACGGGGTGGCCGAGGGCTTCGCACCAGTGGCGGATCATCGGGGCGTTGACGGGGTCCTTGCCGATGCCGCCCGTGGCGGCCGGGGTGCCTTCGTAGCGGCGCAACTCGGCGTGGAGCGGGTCGTTTTCTGCCGTTCCGTCCGATCCGTCCATGGCGGTGCCGCCCTCCCTCGACAATCTGACTGTCCGTCAGATTCGAATGGGAGGGCGGCTGTTGTCAATGGGCGTGCGGGGGTGGCGGATTCAGGGCGGGGGCTCTTCCGTGCCGGGATCGGGGGCGGGAGCGGGGGCGGGGGCGGGGGCGGGCCCGGAGGCGGGCGCGGGTCCGGAGGCGGGCGCGGGCCCGGGGACAGCGGCGGGGGCGGACTCTTGTGCGGGTTTTCCGCCCGGCCCGCGACCTCCCTCACTCTCGGCCAGAAGTTTTCCACAGGCTGTGGACGAAAGTTGGGCGCCGGATTCGCCGACCGCCGCCGCCCCGACGCGTACCGCCCAGCCCGCCGCCTCGACCAGCCCGTCCCCCTCCGCCAGCCGCCAGGCCAGCGCCCCGGTGAAGGCGTCACCCGCACCGGTCGTGTCGACCACCTCGACCGGGACGGCGGGCAGCCGCGTCGTACGCCCCCGAGGCGGCTCCGCGTCCGCGCGTACGTTTTCGCGTACGCCCGCACGTACGTCCCTGCTCACGTCTTCGCGTACGCCCCCGCTTACGTCCTCGCGCCCGCCCGCGCTTACGTCCTGGCGCTCGACGACGGTCACGCCCGCGCCGCCCAAGGTCACGACGGCGGACCGGACACCGAGCCGGAGCAGGTCACGCGGGTCGGCCTCCGCGGCGGAAGCCGCGCCGAGCAGGACGCGCATCTCGTGCTCGTTGACCACCAACGGGTCTGCGCAGGACAGGAGTTGACCCGACTCGGCATCGTCCCTGACGGCTTCGGGCGGTGAGGGGTTGAGCACCAAGCGGGCGCCGTGCCGCTCGGCCGCGTGGGCGGCGGCCCGTACCACGTCCATCGGGACCTCGCACTGCGCGGACACCACGCGCACGGCCGACCCGACCGCGGCGGTCACTTCGGCCGCCGTGAGCGCGGTGTTGGCGCCCGGTACGACCACGATCGCGTTCTCGCCATCGGCCGCGACCGTGATGAGCGCGATGCCGGTGGGCACCGTCTTCTCGGTGCCGAGCGCGGTCGTGTCCACGGCGGCGGACCGCAGTTCGGCGGTGAGCCGTTCCCCGTACGCGTCCGCCCCGACCCGCCCGCAGAAACCCACCCGCGCGCCCAACCGGCCCGCGGCGACAGCCTGGTTGGCCCCCTTGCCGCCCGCGTGCACGGCCACGCCCGACGTACCGAGCACCGTCTCGCCGGGTGCCGGGTGGCGGTCGACCCTGACCACCAGGTCCGCGTTGGCCGACCCCACCACCAGCAGCGTCACGCCGTCCGCCGTACTCCTGCCCACCGTTCACCGTCCTCGCCGTTCCCCGCTTCGATCATCCTGCCGTGGAACGCGTGCGCGCGGCGGCACATGGCGTGCCGCCGCGCGTACGCGTCACCGGTCAGGAGTGGCGGGGCGCCCCCTCACGCCGCCGCCGAACCCGCGGCGCGGGTCACCAGAGCTGCGAGAAGTGGATGCTGACGTTGTCCTGGTGGATGGCGGTGAAGCCGGAACCGGCCACGCTCGCCGTGTTGTTCTGGTTCGACGCCCCGGCCCCGGTGGCCGCCTGCTGCGTCGTCGTCACATTGCCGAAGTTGCCACCCCCCACGTTGCCGCCGGAGTTGCTCACCACCGTCGCGTTCGAGTGGCCACCCGCGAACGCGCCGTCGTCTGCCGAGGCCGTGCCGGCGAACAGCACGGCCGCCAGCGGCAGTGCGGCAACGGCGGCCAGGGCACGGACGGTACGGATGCTTGCCATGGTGTTCCCTCCAAGGGGACATGTTGCGGGACTAGTTGAACTGTCCGGACTTGTGGAAGCCCGGTCCGATCCGGAGCACCGCGGTTGGCCGACCGCGGTGCCGTCTTGCTTCTTCGAGCGGCGTCGCCGAGACCAGAGTTGCCCACCCCACCCCTCCCGAACCCGCCCCTCCCCCTCTTTTCCCCCGCAAGCGTGACGATCTGTCGACAAACCCCCCATCCCCCACCTTTCCCCCACCCGCACCCCCCATCCCCTCCACCTCCCAGTCCCCCCAAGCGCCAAAACGTTCCTGCCCCTTTTCAGCCATTTTCCGGTCACCACCGGAACCGACGACACAGGGGCGCGACGGGACACACAAAAGGTGGGGCCGGCTCCCGATCGCACCGAGACCCGACCCCACCTGCATGTTCACTACCTACCGCGGAGGCTGTGGGATTTGAACCCACGGTGACATCGCTGCCACGACGGCCTTCAAAACCGCTCGGGCCATACAGACTCGTCCCGCTTCCTTCCTACGCGGTGCCTGGGTTGATCCGCTGGAGGGCGGGAACAGCCCCGCGGGCGCGGGGAGCAGCCATGTGGGTCTCCGGGGTTCGGTCGGGTGGGGGGAACAGCCCCGCGGGCGCGGGGAGCAGTGCAAGTCCAGGTCGTCGGCCCAGCCGACACCGGGAACAGCCCCGCGGGCGCGGGGAGCAGCAGCACACCGAAATCCGGTCTGCGGGCGAGTGGGGAACAGCCCCGCGGGCGCGGGGAGCAGGCCGGGTACGACAAGAACGTCAGCTACAGCCAGGGAACAGCCCCGCGGGCGCGGGGAGCAGCGGGCCGAGCTTCCGCAGGTCGGCGACGATCCGGGGAACAGCCCCGCGGGCGCGGGGAGCACACGTTCCCGGCCGCATCCATGTCGACGGCGAGGGGAACAGCCCCGCGGGCGCGGGGAGCAGCTGCTGGTGCGCACTGTCAGGGTGCACGGGGCGGGAACAGCCCCGCGGGCGCGGGGAGCAGCTGCTGGTGCGCACTGTCAGGGTGCACGGGGCGGGAACAGCCCCGCGGGCGCGGGGAGCAGACATCGTCGCCGGTGCAGCGAACCTGCGCCCCGGGAACAGCCCCGCGGGCGCGGGGAGCAGCCGCCGCCGTCCTACCGCGAGGCCGCCGCCCGGGGAACAGCCCCGCGGGCGCGGGGAGCAGCCGCCGCCGTCCTACCGCGAGGCCGCCGCCCGGGGAACAGCCCCGCGGGCGCGGGGAGCAGCCGGCGGCGCGCAGCCACCAGGCGTCGCACTGGGGAACAGCCCCGCGGGCGCGGGGAGCAGCCCTGGTACCACCGGCCGCAACGGGTCTTGACGGGAACAGCCCCGCGGGCGCGGGGAGCAGGCCACCCCGTCCACCGCAGGCCTGGGGTTCGTGGGAACAGCCCCGCGGGCGCGGGGAGCAGACCAGGGGCCTGGCTCCCATCCGCAAGGACCAGGGAACAGCCCCGCGGGCGCGGGGAGCAGCTGTGGTCATCGGTGACGGCAGGGGCGGTGGCGGGAACAGCCCCGCGGGCGCGGGGAGCAGAGTAAATGACCTGAGGCTTTACTGGGTTCGGCGGCCGATTTTACTCACTTGATGAGATTCGGACATACCTTCCTTATCGCAATAGTCTGCCAACGTGCAGGCTAGAGGTACGGCTCCACAACATCCTGAGCATCCATCGCCGCCCCTGGGGCCACGAACGGCCAAGGGGATGCAAGGACGGAAGGCCGCGCACCACGCTCAGGTGCTGACGTTGTTGTCACGGCGGGCTGGCGGAAGCAGGAGGTGGACCAGTACGCGGCCGGTTGCTCAACCCGCAGGGAGGCGGTGTCCCCGCCAACAGCTGTGACGGCACCACCCACCTCCACCAGCGTTATCAGGTCCGACATCGGACTCAGACCCCCACCTGGGGGTTGAACGTGCTCTCCCACGGCCGGGCCACCAGTCCCGGCAGCGCGACCGGCGCACCGAGGGCCAGCCCCTCGCCCACACCGCTCTGCGGGACGGTCACCTTGAGCAGCGAGGACTCCCTGTCCCCGATGTGGACCACGCCGACCGTCATCAGCGGCTCACCGCTGTTCGCGTTGGTGGCGATCTCCCCGGTCTGCCGGTCCTTGATCTTCGTCTCCGGAGCTTCGGTCAGCAGGATCGTTGCCGCCGATGTCTCCACACGGATGGAACGCGACGCTTTCCCTTCACTCATGACAGCTAGTCGTCTAGACAAGCGTCGCCTAGTGCACCCGAAGAACCGGGCACGAGAACTACTGTGCCGCACAACCTGGCTACTCGTCTATATGAGTTTGCCGAGAAGGCGTACGAGTCACGGGAGTTGGGCCGGCCCGGCCCGTGTCGCGACACCGTCCGCCCAGGTCACGTGGCCGGAAGCTGGTACGCCAGCACGTACGCATCCGCCGCCATCACCGTGTCGCAGACCTCCACGGCACGCCCCTCGGTGTCGAACGCCGTGCGGACCAGATGGATCACCGGCACGCCGGACGCGAGCTGGAGCGTCTTGACCTCGCTCGGGGCGGGCATGCGGGCGCGGATCTCCTCCTCGAAGTGGTCGAGGCGGTGGCCCAGTTCTTCGAGTCGGGCGTAGATGCCACCGGGACCGGGGTTCGGCTCGGCGATGGGGGTGCCGCGGGCCAGGTCCAACGGGAGGTATGACGTCGCGAACTCGACCGGGCGGCCGTCGAGGAGATAGCGGCGGCGCCGGGCCAGTACGCGACGGGGGCCACCGAGCCGGGTGGCGATGTCCTGACTCGGCCGTTCCTCCTTGATCTCCAGGCTGTCCACGGTGGGGTGACTGCCCGCACCGTCAGCCTCCACGATGAACGCCGACTTGCCCTGCTCGCGGTGCCGGCGGGCGAAGCGGTCCGAGGCGAGCCGCCGGACGGGCGGGCGGGCGGGGCCGTACGAAGACGCCCTTGCCGTGCTCGGACACCACCAGGCCCTCGCCCTGAAGGACGGACAGCGAGTTCCGTACGGTCATCCGCGAGACGCCGTAGTGCTCGACCAACTCCGTCTCGGAGGGCAGCTTGTCGCCCTCGCCGAACTTGCCCCTGTCGATCGCTTCGCGCAACTGGTCGGCGATCTGGCGGAACACCGCGCGGTCGCTCGTCGGGTCCAGCGCCCCCAGGACGCCGGAGGGAAGAACGGGCATGCGTACTCCTTTGGATATCTAGACGAGTGGCCGACCTTTGTTGCTACGGTGGGCAGCCTAGCCACCCGAGAGGATGAGGCACGTGGCGATCGAGCGCCCGCACTCGGTGAGCGTCGCCGGGGTCATCGTCGATGACGCCGGTCGCGCCTTGCTGATCAGGCGGCGCGACAACGGTCACTGGGAACCGCCCGGCGGAGTCCTGGAGGCGGGGGAGACCATCCCCGACGCGCTCCAGCGCGAAGTCCTGGAGGAGACCGGCGTCAAAATCGCTGTGCCCGCCACCCTGACGGGTGTCTACAAGAACATGACCGGACTCATCGTCTCGCTCGTCTTCCGCTGCGAGGCGATCGACGGCGAGCCCTCCACCGGAAGTGAGACCAGCGCTCTGCGCTGGGTCACCCGGTCTGAAGTCTCCGAACTCGCGGACGAGGCGTACGCGATCCGCGTGCTCGACGCCCTGGACGCGATGTCTCCGCCGGCCGTGCGCGCGCATGACGGCGTCAAACTCGTCTAACTCAAACCGTTCGCACATGGCCGCCCACCAGCAGAAAGTAACTTGTATGCACGAGTATATGAGTAGGCCGCGAGTCTGGGGACTGACGTGCCCAGGTTCACCCGAAGAAGTTGGCCGCGTACGCCGCTGGACCCGCGATGTGCTGCGCGATTCTCCTTACGCGGACGACGCGGCGCTCATCGTCACGGAGCTGAGTGCGAACGCCGTGCTCCACACCGCCAGCGGGAGCACGGGAGCGTTCCACGTCAGCCTCGCCGTCTCCCCCGCCGTCGTCTCCATCTCGGTGACCGACTCCGGGGGCACGAAAAGCGCACCGACCGTCGAACACCCCGACGCCGAGGACACCCACGGCCGCGGCCTGGCCATGGTCACCGCCCTCGCCCACCACGTCGAAACCCGCGGCGACCAGCACGGCCACACCGTGACCGCCCACCTCACCCACACCAAGGACGCCTCATGACCCCCGGCCGACCGTCGACAGCGGCCCCCGCTGCCCACAGCCTGTGGACGATCGCCCGCATCCAGAACACCTTGAGCAACGAAGTCCTGATCCGCCGCTTCCTCCTGGACCTCACCCACGCCCCCCCGAGCACGAAGTGATGAACGTCTTCACGGCCTGGCAGAAGGTCGCCGCGGCGATCGAGCAGCACTCGCCCGAAGCGCCGGCCTTAGCCGCATCCGGCCGACCGGCCGCGGAAGGACGGTGACCCAGCACCCGGCACAGAGACCGGCGCGGGGAGCACGGACCAGTCACCGGCCCCCGCGCGGTCGCATCGGGAACAGCCCCGCGGGCGCGGGGAGCACAGGGCGAACGTCGCGGTGTACACGCCCGCCGCGGGAACAGCCCCGCGGGCGCGGGGAGCACGCGACGGCGCCGTTGTCCGCGCGGACATCCGTGGGAACAGCCCCGCGGGCGCGGGGAGCACGCGTACGGCACCACGACGATCACGGCCGACAGGGGAACAGCCCCGCGGGCGCGGGGAGCACGCGTCCCTGCTGCCCGCCCACCAGGGGCGGAGGGGAACAGCCCCGCGGGCGCGGGGAGCACTCAAAGTTGATCTGTTCGGCCCTGAACACCCTAGGAACAGCCCCGCGGGCGCGGGGAGCACCGAATACCCACATCGAGGTGTGTAGGCGTGCCGGGAACAGCCCCGCGGGCGCGGGGAGCACGACGACTGCGTCGACCACACGAACCATCACCAGGGAACAGCCCCGCGGGCGCGGGGAGCACGCGGCAGCGACGTGTCCCGAGCCTCCGACGCTGGGAACAGCCCCGCGGGCGCGGGGAGCACAACAAGACGGTCATGGGCACCGCTCAGGTCCCGGGAACAGCCCCGCGGGCGCGGGGAGCACCTTGCTCACCAGGGCGGCGAGGCGTTCGACCAGGGAACAGCCCCGCGGGCGCGGGGAGCACCAGCCGGTCGTGCCGCGGCGCATCCCGTCGCTGGGAACAGCCCCGCGGGCGCGGGGAGCACCCCGGATCCCTTCACGTACTCGCCGTTGACGTGGGAACAGCCCCGCGGGCGCGGGGAGCACCGGCGAGGTCGTACTGCCAGTCGACCAGTTCAGGGAACAGCCCCGTGGGCGCGGGGAGCACGCCATGAGCGCGAGCATGACCTCGCGCTCGGTGGGAACAGCCCCGCGGGCGCGGGGAGCACATCCTCCACCAGCTCACCCCGGACGACACCCCGGGAACAGCCCCGCGGGCGCGGGGAGCACCCCGGCTATACGCCGGGCCGTGATCCGCATGAGGGAACAGCCCCGCGGGCGCGGGGAGCACGCCGTCGCCAGTCCGGCGCCCTTCTTGATGTGGGGAACAGCCCCGCGGGCGCGGGGAGCACACGTTGGTCGGGCCGAACTCCAGATTGAAGTCGGGAACAGCCCCGCGGGCGCGGGGAGCACGGAGGCGGAGGAGGTCGAGCGGCTGCGAGCGGAGCGCGACCAGGGAACAGCCCCGCGGGCGCGGGGAGCACGGCTGCGCGCCGCCGGACTCGACTGGCTCGGCGGGAACAGCCCCGCGGGCGCGGGGAGCACGTGTCGAGTCCTTCGAGCGTGGATTCGCGGATGGGAACAGCCCCGCGGGCGCGGGGAGCACGAGGCCAGCAGCCCGGCCGAGCGCGCCGACCCGGGAACAGCCCCGCGGGCGCGGGGAGCACCCTGCGGTGCAGTGGGACGAGGTGTGGCTGCCGGGAACAGCCCCGCGGGCGCGGGGAGCACAGTCCGCCGCGAGGCGCCGCAGGGCCGCCTTCAGGGTGTTGTGGGAACAGCCCCGCGGGCGCGGGGAGCACGTACTGAATGACGCCCGATGCCTCGATCGGGAGGGAACAGCCCCGCGGGCGCGGGGAGCACAATTCCACGGGGTATCCGTCCGCGTCGACGCTGGGAACAGCCCCGCGGGCGCGGGGAGCACCTCCATCTCGATCTCGCCCCGATGCTCCCGCCGGGAACAGCCCCGCGGGCGCGGGGAGCACAGTGTTTGGCCTGGTGTTTTGGAACGGCCAGCACCGGATTTTACTTAAGTTGAGAGATTCGGACATATCGCCTCGATGTCCCCATCGCTCCCGCGCCGCGCACGGCGCGGCGCGGGTTCCGCGCCACCGCATCGCGCACCCCTCAGCTTCCGCCGCCGAAGCGGCGGCGCTTCGCTGCCTTGCTCCAACCGGTGGTGGGTGGGGAGGCGGAGGAGCGGGAGGAGTCGGAGCGGCGGCCGGGGTGGGGGCGGTGGATGAGAGTGAGGCCCTCGTGGTCGATCGGGTGCCAGGCGTGGTCGTGGGTCTTGAAGGTGTAGCCCTGCTCGGTGTCGGTTTGGTAGGCGAGGAGGGCACGGCCCTGGTTGGCGTATTGGCGGACCTCGGCCCAGAGGACGTCGCGAAGACGGGCGGACGGGGTGCCGAGGAAGACGCCCGGGGAGATCTCCAGGAGCCAGCGGGTCAGGAAGCCACGGAGACCGGCCGGGCAGTTGGTGAGGATGATGACGGTCACGGGGATGCCCTCACCAAACGATCTCGGATTCGTAGTTGCGGCCGCTCTCGACTTCGACGCCGTGGTCGGACTGGAGACTTACGCGGTCGCCTGCCGCGGTGTCCGAATCCTCCCGCACGGCGTCGTAGCCCAGCAGGTCTTTGATGTCCTGTACGCAACGCTCCAGCAGCCGCGTTCTGTTGACCCGGTCCCGGACGGCCCGCCGCGTTCGGGACGCCACGTCTTCCGGTCCTTCCGCCGCCGCGTCGAAGGCCGCGGGAATGCCCACCGAGGTCTTGTAGAGGTCGGCGATATCGAGGACGAAGGAGCGTTCGTGACCCGAGTGCACGAACCCGAGGCCCGGCGAGCAGCCGAGGGCGGCGACGACGGCGTGCGCGATGCCGTACATGCACTGAGCGGCAGCGGTGACACCCTGGTTGGGCGGGTCACCAGCCGCGAAGTCGTCCCGGTTGTACTCACGGCGGCGCCACGGAACGCCGGTGCGTTCGGATTCGGCGCGGTAGCACTGGCGCAGGCGGCGCCCCTCCATGCCGAGGAGTTCCTGGCGCGTCTTGCCCGCCGGGTCTTCGTCGGGGAACCGCAGACGGTACATCGCGCGGGCGACGTCCAGCCGTCGCCGCGGATTCGCCCACGCGAGAGCCTGGGCCTCGACCAGTCCGGAGGAGCGGGTCAGAGCGCGCCCGCCCGCGTAAAAGCGGACGCCGTGCTCCCCGACCCAGACGACGCCCGCCCCGCAGTCGCCGAGGACGCTCATCGCCTGGTGGGTGATACGCGTGCCGGGACCGAGCAGCAGCGTGCCGATCGTGGCGGACGGTATGTGTGTCACGCCGTCGGCGCTCTCGGCCGTGATGGCGTTGTCGTCACGGTGGACGACGCACCGTTCCAGGTAGATGAAGGACAACCGGTCCCCGATACGGGTGAGTTCGCGCGGCGTGGCGGCGCCGCGCCTGCCGACCGTGCTCATCGGTCAGCCCACCGGAGCAAGGGTCATCAACCCGCACCCGTACGCCTTCGCCTTGCCCAGACCCTGGGTGAGGGTGCGGCGCAGCGCGTCCGGGTCGGTCACCGTGAGCCGGCCGTCGTACGTGATCGAGGTGAGGGAGACGGTGCGGCGCTCGGCTGCTTTTGCGAACCGCAGGTCCCGCTTGTCCCGGAGGACGAGCTGGAGTTCGTCGCCGTACTCCAACAGCCTTGTCTCGGGCGGCTTTTCGACGACGGCGAAGCCCGATGAGGCCTGCCGCTCCAGCAGCCACGCCTTCTGATGGCGGGCGGTGAGGTGCGCGGTGCGCTTGCGTTGCTCGTCGTCCGTGCGACGGATGGAGTGCACGGGGTTGGCGGTGAGCCGGAAGGTCCACGTACTCCCGACGGACAGCCGGGCGAGGAAGGCCCCGTAGTCGTACGTCTGCCAGCCCGGTGTGTCCGAGGCGGCGGGCCAGCCGGCCTGTTCCACCAGATGTGTCAGGTCAGGACGGGTGGGGCTGACGACGAACAGCACCACTTCGGCGGCCGAGTTGCGGTCGACGCGCCAGAGCACACGCGGCCCTGAGCCGTCTCGCACGGGCAGTTCGGGGAACGCCATCGCGACGGCGGCGTGCATCCGGTGCGGCGAACCGAGCAATGCGCGGCCGTCACGGCGGGCAGTGTTGAGGCGAAACCGGGTCATGAACATCACACGGCTCCCAGGGCCGACGTCGGATCGTGAACAGAGGCGCGCTCGACAGACGGGTTCGGAACACGGTCCGCCACCACACCGCGCAGCCCGTAACGCCGGTGCCGCGGGTCGAAGCTGACCGGCGCGTCACGGAAGCTCTGGTCGGGAGACGTGCCGGGCGGGCAGTCGAGCAGCAGCGCAAGCTCGCGCGGCGTGCCGTGACGATGCCGGTACCAGCCCGATGCCTGCCAGGGCACCTCTCCCAGCGCCGTCACAATGTCCGCGTCGTCGCACACACCCAGGTCGAGCGGCTGGGACGGTGGGCACGACCGGCGTCCCAGATACGGCAGCCACACCGGTGCCCGTACGGCCGCGTTCAAGCGCCCGATCAGCGCGGGTTCCCCCTCGACCGCCGCCACGAATACGGCGTCGGCCAGGTAGAAGCGCTCCGACAACGGCATCGCCTTGTCCGTGTCAAAGTGGTGGGCGGTCTGGAAGTCCCTGATACGCGTGCCGGGTTGATCGATGCGGACGCCGTAGCGCAGCTCCGTCAGATCGCTGAGGTCGGCATCGCGTTCCCTGCCCTCGGCAGCGGCCAGCAAGCCGAGTACGCCGCTCTTGGTGGGGGCGTTCTCGGTGGTGCGGCGGGCGAATCGCGCGGCTGAGCCCCATGCCTGCAATGGACCGGCCAGGCGCAGCAGGAGCACGCTCACGCGCCGGACTCCCGCCCTGCGGAATCCGCCGTGCCATGGATCAACCGCTCAGCCACCGACTCGCCGATCGACGAGACCAGTTCGGGAATGCTGATGCTCTCGCCAAGGGCGGCGAGCGGCCCGGTTCCCTCGCCCACCCGCACAAGCCAGGTTCCTTCGTCGCCCGCGATACCGTACGCCGCTTCCAACTCCGGTACGTGAGCGGCCAGTCGGCGGCACGCCTCCTCGACGAAGCCGTCCTCGCGGCGCTTCGGGGCGACGGCTCGCTCGAAGGCCGCCACAAAGCTGACGGGCCGCTTCGAACGGAGTTTGACGAGGACGACGCTCGGCAGCGTGTGATTGCCGAAGGTGTTGACCTTGCCGCTGGGCAGAGACGTGATGAAGCCCTCCAGAAACGCCTCGACGGCGCGACGGGTCGGAGCCGCCGCGTGCTCTTCCTCGCGCAGTCCCGCGCCGAGGTTGGCATGCAGGCGGTCGACATCCAGAGCCGCATAACGGTAGAGCGTCGCGGAGTTGAAGTCGATGACGCCGATCATGCCCGCGCCGGGTTCCGCGCCGGTGTTCCGGTCGTCCACGGCCGTGTAGTAGTCCGATTCGTTGTCGACGGCATGCACGCTCAGGGCGTGGGCGACCTGGGTGGCCGCCTCGACGTTGAGTCCGGCATCGTCGGCGACCATTCGGCCGAAGAGTGCGATGTCGACCGAGTGGCGGGTGTCCACCAGGTGCTTGGCGAGAGCCTTGTTGTCCTTGTTCTTGAAGAAGCCCTTGAGGACGGCGACATCGCCCTTGCCTTCGCTGCCCTTGAGGGCGAGTTCCGCGAGCGCGTCGAGCTGGCGGGCGCTGAGGAACATCAAGTACGACGCTTCCGGCGCTGGTTCGGGCTCGCCCTCCTTGGCCTTGCGCTTGGGCGGATCGATCTTCGAACCGGTGGCGGTACGCAGCGTCTCGGCGGCCAGCGCGAGCGCGGCCGTACGGTCGAGGGCCGGCTCGTGCGCGAGGATCCGCTCCGCGACCGCTTCAGCGACCTTCTTGGTTCGCACGCCCAATTCTGCAGGGTCAACGAGGTCGTCGAACGCCTTTCGCGTGGCCCGCTTCCAGGCCTGGCTGGAGACCCGGGCCCGACGGACACCTCCGTAGACCGCGGTCTTGGGGGATCCGGTGTCGTCGCGGTTGATGTTGCTCGGCGGAACGGTCTGAAGAATGTGCACGTCGATGATGGTTCGGGTCACGGTCCTGAGTCCTGTCGCATGGAAGTGCGGATGAGTGTCTGAGGGAACGTCAGAAGCCAGCAGTGCGTTTGGCGTTGCCCGGCGTGCGCGCTTTCAGTCCTTTGGCGTTCGGCGGCCGGGCACCACACCCGCCGCGTGGAAGTCCCGGCCCCATGTCCTGCGGACGTCGGCTTGGGCCGAGGGCCGCTGCCAGCGGTAGAGCTGATCGGCCAGGAGCGCGTAGTCGAGCGGAATGGAGTTCTTCCGAAGCAGCAGGACGATCTCCCGCAGGCGCTGGGCGAGGACATCGAGGGTGGTGGCGGTGCCGACCCGCACGAACCGTCGGCGGATCACCTCGTCGATCTCCGGTTCGGAAGGCACAGGGACCGGTGATGCCGGGGCCGGACCGCCCACTGTCCTGACGGCCGCGGGCACCATCAGCAGGCGCACGGACCGGCCGAGCCCGTAACCGGGGACGTGTGTGTCGGTGTCGCGGTGGGACTGCTGGTGCAGGGCCCACAAGGTGACCGCCATGTTCAGCGCCTCGTCCGCTCGCTCCTCGTCCGGCCGTTGTACGGTGCCGGTCGCGGATTCGGCGATGACGAGAGCGAGTTCCTCCGTGCCGGTCAGTCCCCATAGGTCCTGTACGTCGTAGGCGGGACGGCCGACGCCGCGCCGCAGCCTGGCCACGGTCGCGACCGCGGCCGGCCGGTCGTTTCGGTAGCCGCCTTGGAGCCTGCGGATGCAGCGGTCGGTCGCTGTGCCAATGAGGTCGTATCCGCGGGCGCCGGACGGGTTGGGGACGGTTGTGGTCATCACGCGGGCTCCGTTGCTGCGTCTGCTGCGTCTTGTGTGCCGGCCGCGTAGTGAGCGACGAGCACTGTTTCCTCACCGGACTCCGCACCGCCCGAGCCGATCGCGGCGCCGGTGGGCGCGACAGACGGACTCGGCGCCAACGGCAGGACTTTCCTCAGGTTCACCAGGAACCACAGTTCGGCCTGTGCGTCATTCAGCCAGCGTCGGCCATTGCCGTCCGGCAGGTCCACGTACCGTCCCTCGGCCGCCGCCGGCCCCGCGTCGTTGAGGAGTTCTCGCCCCAGGGCGCGGATCGTCGTACCGACCGTCCGCTGCCACTGACCGCGGTACTCCTCAGGGTCGGAGATGTTCCGCAGGCCGCTGAGCCACGCCCGGTACGGGCTGTCCAGCGCGGCGAAGCCGAGGTCACGGGCTGTGGCCGTGGCCGGTCCCAGGTCGGAACCGGCTGCCTGGGCGAGGTTGCCCGCGAGGTGGCCCAGCGCCCTCACCGCGTCATCGGCGTCGGCGACGGCAGCGACTGCGACTTTCCCGTAGAGGGGTCGCTCCGCGTGAAGCGCGACGACCGGGAGCAGGATCTCGTCGTCCGTGATCTCGTCGATGACCGACTGCTGTGTGCCGTACTTGGCCCCGACGATCCGGGTGCGCAGCAGGCCGAGTCGCGGCAGATACTCCTCGTACGTGAGCCGGGCAAGCCACTGGACGACTCCGGGCGGCAGAGTGCGCTCTGCTCTCTGCCGCTGCTCGGCGCCTTCCCTCCCCCGGCCCTTGTCACCGAGAAGAGCGGCGAGACCGCGCCACGCCGCGCGGCTCGGGTCGTGCTGGCTCGGCATGAAGACTTGAGGCTCGCCCCACTTCTTCGCCTGAGTCGGACTGTCGCGCCAGGCGGTCATGGGTTCGCGCCGATGCCGGTTGCGCACGGCGAAGGGGTCGCCGTAGCAGAGGACGACACCCGTCACCTCGCCGTCGCCGTGGTGCAGACGGATGCGTCGGCTCTGCCAGGTGTAGAGGTCACGAGGGCCGGACGGGCGGGGGTCGTCGGGGTCCGCCGCGATCGGCTGCGGGCCGAGGGGAGGTCGGCGCCATACGGGCCTGTCGTCCGTGTGGACCTGGAGGAAGTCGTTGTCCGCAGAGATCAGATTGAGCAGCAGGGTTTCCTTGAGGGTGTCGCCTTCGGCGAAGACGCCGCCGAGGTTCCCGGCCCAACCGACGCCCAGAGCACCTGACGGGTAGCCCTTGCCGCCTTTCGCCCTCGGATCGTCAACGGCTCCCGACTTGATCCCAGACGTGTCGAAAGCGTGAGTGTGCACGAGCCAGCGCGCCGCCTCGGCGAATCCGAGCCGATCGGGACCGGGTTGACGCATGCTGAAGAAGGGATCGCCGTTGGGAACGTCGGCGACGATTCTGCTCAGTGGACCGATGTCGTTCTTCTCCGTGTGCAGACCGGCGACTTGGAGGAACGGCTGCTGAGGATGGAGCAGATCGAATCGGTCGCGATACCGGTCGAGATACTCCGGTACCGCCGTGAAGGGCTCGGCGGACTCCCACAGTTCACCCCAGTCCTCGATCTCTCGCGGGCCGTCCACGGCGTCGTGCAGGACGGCGAGCAGTAGTCGAATCAGGGCGAACTCCTGCGTCGGTACGTCGCCGACGATCCGCCGCAGCCCGGCAGCCTCTGCGAAGACGTCGCGCAGGGACATCTCGTCCGTCGTCCCGTCCAGTCGCTGCACGGGAATCCAGGGCCGGGACACCAGGTCGAATGAGGGCACTCCGTCTACCACCCTTACGTCGTGGGCACCTTCCGGCACCACGAGAAGCCCGTCGGACGGGCTGTAGCGGACCTCGGCACCGACCAGCCGGGCTCGGCGGTCCTCGTCGAGGACCAGGAACAACTCCCCTGCCAACCAAGGGCTTTCCTTCACCTGCCAGGCCGCAGGACAGAATTTCTCCAACTCGCGGATCGTCCGGTCGATCACCCAGGATTTGGAGAAGTGCCAGGGGAGGTTCAGCGCACTCGCGGCGGCGGCGCGGGCCGCTCTCCCCTGCGGTACGGCGTGCTCGGGCAGGTCGAGTCCGCCCCTTGCCTTGTCCAGCCACGGCAATGTGGTCAGCGTTCCGTCGCTTCGCCTCTGGATCACGAGGACTTCGAGCGTGTCGTCGGTGTCGCGCACCTGGGCGCGTCCTGCCGCGGTGTCGTCGGCGTCGCCGACTCCGGCGTCGATCCAGCCGATGATCGGTCGACCCGCGCGGCGTACGGGACCGAGCCGGAATGCCTCGGCCCGGTCGGACTTCTCGGCCAGGAGCGCGCGGTAGGCGACTCTGGCCTGGGCCATCTTTGCGGCCCAACTGTCCGGGCCGAGCGGATTATCGCCATACGCCGCCTGTACGAGTGGGCTGATGTCCTCGGGCAGACGTAAGCGGCGCCCTTCCACGTGCGGCCGGAGGACGGCAAGCGAGCGCAGCAGCAGGTGTTCTCCGTCGTAGACCTTGACCGAGCCGCGGGCGATCTCCGGCGGATCCTGTGCCCAGTCGGCTATGCCGGTGATCAGGCAGCGCGCGTCCCGGAGGCGAGGGGGGCGCGGTCGGTCGTGCCGGTGGAGCCGACCCATCCGCTGCAATATCAGGTCGACCGGGGCAAGGTCGGTGACCAAGAGATCGAAGTCGAGGTCGAGGGACTGCTCGACAACCTGGGTCGCCACGACGATGTGCGCGCCTTCGGGGCGTCTGCTCCTGGGGCCGAAGCGGTCGAGCAGCTCAACATCTTTGCGGGCCCGGTCGGCAGCGACGAAGCGCGAGTGGGCGACCGTGACCCGCTCCTCACCGAAGCGCTCCCGCAGCCGCCCCGCCGCTTCCTGCGCGCGGTCGACGGTGTTACGTACCACCAGTGCGCAACCGCCTTGGCTGAGTTCGTCCTCCAAGCGGTCGACCAGGATGGTCACGTCGTCGTCGAGCGGCTGAACATGGACGTCGGTGCGGCGGCCGGACGCGGCGGGAGGCTGCCGGACCACGGTGGGGCCGCCGGGCGAGACGGCGGTCAGCAGTGGATACGTCCCGGCGGACGCTGCGGCGGACGTGTCGCCGGACCGGTCGGCCTCGGACACAGGGTGACCTGCGTACGCTTCGGCGAGCGCCCGGCGGCGGCCGGCGGGCAGGGTCGCCGACAGCAGCACGACCGGAACCCGGTATGCGGCCAGCCATTCCAGCACACGTTCCAGGTACGTGCTCATGTAGGCGTCATAGGCGTGGACTTCGTCGATCACGACGACCTTGCCCGCCAATGCGAGGTGGCGCAGGGCCAAGTGGCGACTCTTCAACGAGCCGAACAACACCTGGTCGATCGTCCCCACCGCGAAGGACGCGAGCAGCCCCTTCTTCCGTCCACGTAGCCACTGGTGGGCCTGGAGTCCGGAAGGACGACGTCGTTGCCGGGCGTTGGGGCCGTCGAACTCGTCCCCGCCGTCGAGATCGACCGCCGCGACCGTGCGGGCACTGCGGCTGGCGAGGCCCGCCCAGGTGTCGTTGAGCGCGGACTTGGCATGGGCGAGAAAGACGGACTGCGGCCCGTCGGACGGCAGTCGGCCGATCCAGTCGATCAGCCGGGCGAACATCGCGTCGCCGGTCGCCCGCGTGGGCAATGCGATCATGCAACCGCCCGCCCCGGTGCGCGCGGCCAAAATTTCTGCCGCCGCGAGAGCCGCCTCCGTCTTGCCCTCACCCATGGGTGCTTCGATGATCAACAGGCCGTGCGGTTCCATTTCCCGCGCGATGCCGACCGCCTGTTCCTGCACGGGGCGGACGGACGCGCCCTGCGGTAGGTCGAAGCGCGCGGCGAACAAGTCGGCTGCAGTACCCGCCGGTTCGTCCGGCTCCCAGGGGCCGGGAAGGTCGAGGCCCAGCCAGGCCGCCTCCAACCGTTCCGACTGCGACCGCCGCGTCCCCTCCGCCGTGATGTACGGAAACAGGTCTGCCGAACTGGCGATCCAGTCCGCGAGAATCACGATCGCGGTCAGCGTGACCTGGACCGGCTGGGAGAGCTTCACCGACTTCCACGCGCTGAAGTCGTCCTCACGGATGCCCGCCACCTCCGCGCAGGCGGCCATCAGCTCGAACTGCACGGCCTTCCAGCGCGATTCGTTCTTCCCCCGCGTACGTATCAGCTCAGGATGCAGCGCGAGATCGTGAATGCGCTGGTGCCCTGGCGGCACACCATGGTGGCCGCCGATCACCACGGCAAACTGTCCGCTGACCCGGTTGGACCACCCGTGCCTCTCATTGAGCCACTCACTCAACAAGAGCTGACCGGCCAGCCCGTGGGGGCCCAACTTGCGGTCCTCCCTGAGCCGTTCGAACGACGGCATGTCGAGACCGTGGTCCCGCATGACCTGCGCGAGCGGATCGACCTGGCACGCGAAGGCCGGCGTGGCCTTCCCGATGTCATGCACCCCGGCCAGCCACCCCACCAACCGCCGCCCGTCCTCCACCCCTCCGGGCAGCGCCTCCCCCACCAGCGCCTTCACATTCCCCGGCAGCCACGCATCCCACAACCGGCAGGCCACAGCCCCGCTGTCCGCCATGTGCCGCCACAACGGCAGCCACCCATCGGTGTCCCGATCATGCTTCCCCCACGCGCTCCGCGCCGCAACAGAGAGGGAGAAGGCAGACCTCAGGAGTGCTATTCGAGGCTGAGCCATTGGCATATTCGACACCGTCGATCCACGTCCGACAACACCATTGCGCAAGTTGACCAATAGTGATCACCGGTGCCAACGATTCTTCACCCACGGCTGTCCGATGGTAGATGTTTGATCGAACCCGTTACTTGCCGTGTGTGCGGTGAGTCGAAGCTACTCACCGCACACACAAGGTGTCCTTAGAACCGCACCGGCGACCAGGATGATCGGTATGCTCGCGGCATTACCAGGATGACCTGGATCACGAACACGAACACGAACACGAGCACCGCGACGCGAAGCCACGCCCGTGCCGCCTGCACGCCTCCCAGGGCACGGATCCCGGCACGGACCCAGGTAGGGGCCAACGCCGAGGGTCTAACCAACAGGGACGCGAGTCTTGACCCGACCTCCTGTCGCACGCTGCCGGTGCGCGAGATGCAGACCTACGGAGCAACCCTCATAAGACCGACGCCGAGTAGAGCGTCGACAGGCTGAGGCGCCGCCCAGTTGCCGCCATCAAGTCCGACAAGCCAAGTTTGCGCCACACAGCGGAAGTTCTCGATGCAGACCGACCCGGCTGAATAACCCACGTGGGTGGGGAGCACTACAAGAGGTTCGCCGTGATCGGCCTGCACCTGGGTTCAGCCCCGCGCGCGGGGAGCACACGTCCAACGTAAGCGGGAACAGCCCCGCGCGGGCGGGGAGCAGTTCGGCGCCCCCGCGCCCGCCCAGACGTCGTGGGGAACAGCCCCGCGCGGGCGGGGAGCAGCCCCTTGCCGGGTCCCCGCGCAGGTGTTCGGAGGGAACAGCCCCGCGCGGGCGGGGAGCAGATGCGGGGAGCGCTGGAGCGCGAACTGACCGCGGGAACAGCCCCGCGCGGGCGGGGAGCAGGGGCTCCAACTGCTACAGCTGGTAGCAGCTTGGGGAACAGCCCCGCGCGGGCGGGGAGCAGGGAGCGGTGAGAGCCGCCCAGCGCGCCGGTGAGGGAACAGCCCCGCGCGGGCGGGGAGCAGCCTCCTGGTCAACTTCCCGTGGTGTCGCACGGGGGAACAGCCCCGCGCGGGCGGGGAGCAGCACGACGGCGCCGTGAAGGAGGCCGACTCCCAGGGAACAGCCCCGCGCGGGCGGGGAGCAGCGTCCCCGAGGCCCGAGGTCTTGCTCATGCTTGGGAACAGCCCCGCGCGGGCGGGGAGCAGTCGACGCTGACGCCGTACTCGAAAGGTCCGCGGGGAACAGCCCCGCGCGGGCGGGGAGCAGACCCAGCAGGAGCCCGGTGAGGCGCTGGTCGCGGGAACAGCCCCGCGCGGGCGGGGAGCAGGCGGACCGCGACGTCGCCGCCGGGGACTGGGGGGGAACAGCCCCGCGCGGGCGGGGAGCAGCAGGAGTCGCCCGGTGTCGTCCAGGAACTGGAGGGAACAGCCCCGCGCGGGCGGGGAGCAGACCAGGACGATCCGGTGTGAGAGCGCCAGCCGGGGAACAGCCCCGCGCGGGCGGGGAGCAGGACCAGACGCCGCCCATCAGCGACGACCCGATGGGAACAGCCCCGCGCGGGCGGGGAGCAGTTGTCGGCGCGTTCATTTCGATCCAGCCGAGCGGGAACAGCCCCGCGCGGGCGAGGAGCAGATCCGCAGGTCCCACTGCACAACCGTGGTGCCGGGAACAGCCCCGCGCGGGCGGGGAGCAGCCAACGCGAACCGAGCGCTGTGGTGGCCACCAGGGAACAGCCCCGCGCGGGCGGGGAGCAGCCATGGTGCCGCGCACGATCCCGCCCCGAGCGAACCCTCGGCCACGGGGCGGTCGGGGAACAGCCCCGCGCGGGCGGGGAGCAGTTGTAGACCTCCATCCGGTTCGCGTCGTCCTCGGGAACAGCCCCGCGCGGGCGGGGAGCAGGCCGTGGCGTAGGCCGCCGTGGTGGCACGGGAGGGAACAGCCCCGCGCGGGCGGGGAGCAGGCCAGGGCGCCAGCCCCCGTGTCGAATCCCGCGGGAACAGCCCCGCGCGGGCGGGGAGCAGTTCCGCCTGTCCGGACCGAGTGCACCGTACATGGGAACAGCCCCGCGCGGGCGGGGAGCAGCCCGTGCTGCACGAGCTGACCCATGTGGGCCAGGGAACAGCCCCGCGCGGGCGGGAAGCAGGAGCCGTCGGGGCGCGAGACCATCGTGAGCCGGGGAACAGCCCCGCGCGGGCGGGGAGCAGGATTCGGGGTCGGCGACTTCCGCTGAGTCGGAGGGAACAGCCCCGCGCGGGCGGGGAGCAGGTGTACAGCTTGCGTACGTCGACGCCGTTGAGGGGAACAGCCCCGCGCGGGCGGGGAGCAGGGTTGAGTGTCGGCCTGGCCCCGCCCGTGGTGGGGAACAGCCCCGCGCGGGCGGGGAGCAGACCACCATGGGCACCGAGGGCTTCGGCGGCCAGGGAACAGCCCCGCGCGGGCGGGGAGCAGTGGCAGGTCCACATGATCCCCGGCACCCGCCAGGGAACAGCCCCGCGCGGGCGGGGAGCAGTGCTCCCCGGCCGACCTCACCCCATACGCCCGGGGAACAGCCCCGCGCGGGCGGGGAGCAGACGGACTACATGAGCACCGGCACCCAGCCGTGGGGAACAGCCCCGCGCGGGCGGGGAGCAGGCGTGCCGGGGGCTGCTGCGCGGGTACCGCTCGGGAACAGCCCCGCGCGGGCGGGGAGCAGAGTGAATGACCTGGGGCTTTATTCGGTTCGACGGCCAATTTTACTCACCTGCCGAGATTCGGACATATATTCCTTATTACAATAATCCGCCAACACTCAGGCACTTCGCCACCAGGCCAAGACTTGCCCGCTCTTCGACACAGCAACGTGCAGGCGGGGAGCGAGCCCCACGACATCCTTAGCATCCATTGGCCACCCAGGGACCATGGACGGCCGAGAGGACGCAAGGAAGGAGAGCCCAACATCGCCCTCAGGTGCCGGCGTTGTTGTCGCGGCGGGCCGGGGGGAGGAGGAGATCACGGGCGGGGTGGGCTTCGCCGGTGACATTGCCCGAGACTCCGAGGTCCACGCGGGCGGCCTCGTGGAACGCGTTGATGGCGCGGAAGGTGGCGCGGTTGCGGTCGCGCCAGGCTTCCAGGGTGTCCGGGGTCTTGCCGGTGGCCTGCCAGTCGACTGCGAGGGCAGCGGCGTTGAGGTCGTGGGCGGCCTCAACGACGTCGTCACCGCCCAGAAGCATGATGCGTTCGAAGGCGCGGCCCCGGGAACGGGAAGCGGCGGCCACGTCGGCGAGCATCTCGAAGCGTTCTTCGGCTGCCTCCACTACGCCTCGACACGACCCTCCGAAGCCGCAGCACTCGGCGAAACAGGGTGCCTCCTCCCCGACGAGGAGGACGAGGATGCCTGGGGCGAACTCGTCCTCTCCGAGTCACGGCCCGAAGTCGGATCGGGCTGGACCGACGACGGGCAGCCGTACGAGAAGCGCGGACTCAAGCGCCGTGCACGCAAGGCGACCAGATCGGTGCCGTCCGCCGGTCCTCGTCCGCATGTTCCGCGAGCACATCAGGACGTACGGCACCGCTCCGGACGGCCGGCTCTTCCGCGCTGTCGGCGGCGGGCGCGTACGTTCCACCGAGTACACCGAGATGTGGCAGGCGGCGCGGGGAAAGGTGCTCTCCGCCGAGGAGTTGGAGACGCCGCTCGCCGAGGTGCCGTACTGCCTGCGGCAGGCCGGCATCTCCTTGTGGATCAAGGCGGGCGTCGACCCCGTGGAGGCCGCACGGCGGGCCGGGCACAGCGTCGCCGTGCTCTTTCGCTTCTCCGCGAAGATCCTTCGCGGCGTGCAGGACCGGGCCAGCGAGCTGATCAGCCAAGCACTCGCTGACCAGGCGGGATAGCGGAGCGTAGTCCGCAGAAGGGGTCGCGA
The DNA here is from genome assembly GCF_055559175.1 of Streptomyces sp. NPDC024632. Taxonomy (NCBI): domain Bacteria; kingdom Bacillati; phylum Actinomycetota; class Actinomycetes; order Kitasatosporales; family Streptomycetaceae; genus Streptomyces; species Streptomyces sp. NPDC024632. The sequence goes on along the minus strand of NZ_JBVHLD010000010.1, from coordinate 283,827 downwards.
AACCTGACCACAGATTGACCACACGCACTGGTCATCGGTGGGATTCGGTGGCACACGAGCGGGACGCACAAAAGGTGGGGCCGGCTCCCGATCGCATCGAGACCCGACCCCACCTGCATGTTCACTACCTACCGCGGAGGCTGTGGGATTTGAACCCACGGTGACATCGCTGCCACGACGGTTTTCAAGACCGTTCCCTTAGGCCGCTCGGGCAAGCCTCCTGGCGCGGGGCGCGGGGACAGCTTAGTGGGTGGGGGCTAGTTGCTGTCGCCGGTGCGCTGGCCGAGGGTGACGGTGGTGGTGTGGGAGGTGCCGTTGCGGGTGTAGGTGATGGTGGCCTTGTCGCCGGGGGAGTGCTGCCAGATCTCGCCGATGAGGGTCTGGCCGCTGTCGATGAGGGTGTCGTCGAAGCGGGTGATGACGTCACCGGGCTTGAGGCCGGCGTTGGCGCCGGGGCCGCCGGAGGTGATGGCGGTGTTGGAGTCGGTGGAGATCTTGGCGCCGTCGCCCTGGTACTGGGTGTCGAGGCTGACGCCGATCACCGGGTAGACGGGCTGGCCGGTCTTGATGAGCTGGTCGGCGACGCGCTTGGCCTGGTTGATGGGGATGGCGAAGCCGAGGCCGACGCTGCCGCCCTGGGTGCCGGGGTCGCTGTTGCCCGCGGGCTGGATGGCGGAGTTGATGCCGATGACGGCGCCGTTGGCGTTGAGGAGGGGGCCGCCGGAGTTGCCGGGGTTGATCGAGGCGTCGGTCTGGATCGCGCTCATGTAGGAGGCGCTGCTGCCCTGGCCGTCGCTGGAGGCGACGGGGCGGTGGACGGCGCTGACGATGCCGGTGGTGACCGTGCCGGAGAGGCCGAAGGGGGCGCCGATGGCGATGGTGGCGTCACCGACCTGCGCCTGGTCGGAGTTGCCGAGCGGCAGCGGGGTGAGCTTGACGCCGCTGGCGTTCTTCAGCTTGATGACGGCCACGTCGTACCCCTGGGCGCGGCCGATGACGGCCGCGTCGTACGTCTTGCCGTTGGAGAAGGTGACGGTGAGCTTGCCGCCGCTGGCCGCCGGGGCGACCACGTGGTTGTTGGTGAGGATGTGGCCCTCGGTGTCGTAGACGAAACCGGTGCCGGTGCCGCTCTCCTGGCTGCCGCTGGCCTTGATGGTGACGACGCTCGGCAGCGCCTTGTTGGCGATGCCCGCCACCGAGGTCGGGGCGCGGTTGAACGCCTTCTGGCTGCCGGAGTCGGAGACGGTGGTCGAGGAGGTGGAGCTCGACTTGTCGTTGTGGTCGGCGATCGCGTAGCCGACGCCTCCGCCGACGCCGCCCGCGACCAGCGCGGCCACCAGGACGGCGGCGACCATGCCGCCGATGCCGCCGCGGCGCTTCCGGCCGTCGTTCGGCGGCGGGGGAACGTGCGTGCCCCAGGCCGGCGGCAGACCGCCGGGGCCGCCGGGCTGGCCGGTAGCGGGCGCGTTCGCCGCGCCGTAGGGGGACGACGGCGCGGCGAACGGGTCGTGCGGCCCGCCACCGTGGCCGGACCCGCCATGACCCGACCCACCGTGGCCCGCCCCCGCGCCCTGCTCCGTACCCGACGCACCCGACGCACCCGACGCACCGAACGCGCCCGGCCCCGCGGGCGGCTGCTCCGCCGCGAACACCGCAGCAGGCGGCGTCCCGTACGGCGAAGGCGGCCCACTCGGCGGACCGTAAGGCGAGGGCGAAGGCGCGGGCGAAGGCGCGGGCGCGGGCGAAGAGGAAGAAGAAGAGGAGGAGGACGGCGACGAGTACGGGTCGGCCGGGGCCCGGTACGGATCCGCGGGCGGCACCGGAGCCGCGTCCCGTACCTCCGGCAGGATCTCCGTACGCGACTCGCCGTCCGCGGACGCCGGGGGAGCGGCGGGCGCGGGCGGGGCGGCCGGAGGGGCCGTCGGAGGAGCGGGCGGCGGGGCGAGCGGCGGAGCGGCAGGAGGTACGGGGGCCTGGGCCGCCGAGGCACCGTCGGGCGCGGGCGCTGCCGACTCCGCAGCCGAGCCGGAGCCGGCTTCGTTCTCGGTGCTCACAGCGATTCTCCTCAGGGTCGGGACAGGTTCTGAACAGGATTCCGAACCGGGTGCGGAACAAGGTGGTGGGCCGAACACAGCATTTCCCACGGCGTGTCGGACCGCCGTAAGCGGTAGCTGTGCATCTTCGCGTACCCGTCGTACGGCCGTGTTACCGGGCCGCCGGGGAGACGGTGGCACCATGACACGGTGACTTACGCGCGCGCGGTCCCGGAGGCGTTTCCGGACGGGCGACCTGTCCAGGTCGTCGCCCATAGAGGCGCCTCCGCGGACGTACCAGAACATACGCTCGCCGCGTACCGGAAAGCCATCGAGGACGGGGCCGACGCCCTGGACTGCGACGTCCGGCTGACCTCGGACGGCGAGCTGGTGTGTGTCCACGACCGGCGGGTGGACCGTACGTCGAACGGCCGGGGCGCCGTCTCCTCCCTCGCCCTGGCCGACCTCGCCGCGCTGGACTTCGGCTCGTGGAAGGACGGCCGCGGCGGACCCGGCGGCGCCGGAAGCCGGGACCGTCACCCAGGAGACGTCCGTGCGAAAGACGCGCATATAAGAGGTGCCCGCGCGGGACGCGTAAAAGAAGAGGACGAAAACGCCGTGCGCGAACGCAGCGGCGTCCTCACGCTGCGCCGCCTGCTGGAACTGGTCGCGGACACCGACCGCCGCCTGGAGGTGGCGATCGAGACGAAGCACCCGACGCGGTGGTCGGGCCAGGTCGAGCGGCGGCTGCTCGACCTGTTGCGGCACTTCGGTATGGACCGCCCGGCGCGCGGGGAGCCCGCCCAGGTGCGGGTGATGAGCTTCTCGCCGGGGGCGCTGCGCCGGGTACGGCTGGCCGCGCCGGCGGTCCCCACCGTCTTCCTGGTGCGCCACGCGCTCCCCCGGCGCTGGAGCGGGTGGCTGCCGGCGGGCGTCGGGATCGCGGGGCCGAGCATGCGGATCGTGCGCGCCGATCCGGGATACGTGGCGCGTTTGCGCCAGGCGGGGCACCGCGTCCACGTCTGGACGGTGGACGAACCCGCCGATGTCGAGTTGTGCGTACGGCTCGGGGTGGATTCCATCATCACCAACCGCCCGAGTGCGGTTCTGTCCCAACTGGGTCGCTGAAGTTCACAGATGTCCGCAGGCCACAGCAGGAGTCAACACAGAGCAGCCGACATCACCAGGCGACAGCCGTCACAGGGCGTACCCCGGCGCGTTCGTATCGTGTTCGGGCTGCAATTGTGCGTCGTGAATGTGTACGGAGTACGTCAATAGATCGCGGTTGGCTTGTTTCCGGCCGAGTCGCAGAGGGCATCCATCCCGTGGCGCAAGGGCGTGAAGGAGGTCTCGGGGGTGTCGTTGATGGTGGCGCAGGAGGTGCCTACGTCCTCGACCATGGCCCTGCCCCATGGTCCGACCGGCGTCGCGGTGGCGCGCCGGAAACTGCGGAACGAATTGTGCGCGCAGGACGTGCCGGAGCCGGTGATCGACGACGCCGTCCTCATCCTGTCGGAGCTGCTGAGCAACTCCTTCCGGCACGCGCGTCCTTTGGAGACGCACGAGGCCGGGGGCGGCGGTGACGCCAATGGCGCACGGTCCGCCCGGGACACTCCCCGTACGGTGAACGACGACTGGACGACCGGCGGCCGTCACGACAGCCCACGGACGGACAGCGGACGTACGGGCAGCGGACGTACCGACGGCGGCCGTACCGACAGCGACCGCGCCGACTGCGGCGAGTGCGGGATACGCGCCGCGTGGGCGATAGGCACGGACGGACTCCTCGCGGTCGAGGTGACCGACGGCGGCGGCCCCACCAGGCCACGCCCCTCCACCCCCTCCCTGAGCGCGCACGGCGGCCGGGGCCTCGGCATCGTCGGGAGCCTGTCGCTGCGCTGGGGCGTGCGCGACGACGCGCCCGGCGAGGTGACGGTCTGGGCGGTCCTTCCGGTACGCGCCCGGCACGCGCGCCGCGACGACCCGGTGATCGCGGGCGGTACGGGCGGCACGCGCGGCCAGCGGGCCGGACTCGGCGGAATCGGCGGTACGGGCATCAGTCCGATCGTCGGTGCGGGCGGCGGCCTGCCGATGGGCATGTCGATGGACCTGGCCGAATCGATCGAAGCGTTCGACGCGCTCGGGTCGCTGAACACGGCTTTCGACGCGGTCGACGAACGCGGCTGAGGTCGCGGGTCCAGGCGTAGGGCCGCGCGCCGGGCCGCACAGAGCCGCACCGGGCCGCGCGGGGCACCGCACGCAGGACACCCCGGTGGCCTCCCCCGCCCCCTCCGCACGCCTCGCCGTGGTCCGGCGGCGACCGCGCCGGGCGCTAGGCTCACGGCCGGAACACCGCCGTTACGGGAGAGACCGAGCCATGGCCAAGAAGCGCGCGACCGCGACGAAGACGAAGGTCCCGACGAGCGGAGAGGTCCCGGTGGTCGGCGCGCGCGAGCCCTGCCCCTGCGGCTCGGGCCGCCGGTACAAGGCGTGTCACGGCCGCGAGGCGTCGCACGCGGTGACCGAGCTGGTGCGCCGCCCGTTCGAGGGGCTGCCCGGCGAGTGCGACTGGGTCGCGCTGCGCGAGCTGGTCCCGGCGGCGACCGCCCCGCTCATCCTCAAGGACGCGCTGCCCGACGGCGTTCCTTCGGTGACGCTCGGCACCGTGCTGCCGATGGCGTGGCCCGGACTGCGCCGCGACACCGGGGCTGTCCTGCTCGGCCTCCAGAACGAGGCGGCGTCCGGTGACGTCAGCCGCGACCTCGCCGACACGCTGCTGCGCGCGCTCACCGCGGCGCCCGGCAATCCGGTGGACGGCCGCCGCCCGCCGCAGGACGGGCCGCGCCTCCAGGACGTGCTGGACCTCGACGCGCCCTTCACGCCCGAGGTGCACAGCGGCTTCGAGTTCTGGCTGGAGGACGCCGACGCGGCGACCGGCGAGGTGGCCGCTTCGCTGGAGCGGGCCAACCAGGCGGCGATCCCGACCGTACGGCTGACCGGCGTGGACGCCGCGTACTGGTGCGAGACGCCGGAGAAGAACCACCTGCGGTGGGTCATGCCGCACCCCGAGGAGGAGTTGCTCGACGCGCTGGCCCGGCTGCACGCCGCCGGGGTGTCGTCGCTGGGTGACGGTACGCGGCTGGTCGGCTCCTTCCGCGCGCACGGGCTCGTGGTGCCGGTGTGGGACCTGCCGGTCGGCATGGGCGCCGACGAGGTGGAGAAGCCCGCCGCCGCCTTCAACGAGCGTCTGGCCGAGACGCTTGCCAAGTCCGGCCCCCTCACCGCCGACGAGCGGCGCGCCCGCAGCGGCTTCACCAACCGCCAGATCACCCTGAGCTGACGCCGACCGCCTTACGCCTCGCGGCGAGCCATTCCACGGCCTCCAGCCGTACGGGGGGGCAGCCGTCACCCCGGCCGAAGCGCTGCCGCACCTCACCACCCGCCCCGGCGGGGCAATCCGGTCGCCCCCGGACCACCCGCCGGTGGGTGGGTTACCCGCGCAGTTCCCCGCACCCCTGACAGGGCACACCCACCTTCGCCCAGGCGGCGAACCGATCTTCTAAGGGGCGCGGGGAACTGCGCCACCAGCCACGGCGCTGCCGCACGTCACCGCCCGCCCCGGCGGGGCAGATCGGGAGGTCTGCGGACCACCGGCCGGTGAGGGTGGGGGCGGCACGGAGGGGGAGGCCGTGATTCCGGTCACAACTCCCGTTGAATCGCGGCTAATCGGCGCCCCGTCGGCGTCGGGGAATTTGCTAACGGACGAAGTCTTGTTACCGTTTGGTCAGCCCGGTCGCTGGTGCATCCCCCGTCGCCAGCGACCGGGCGTTTCCATGCCCGCGGGGCGCCGGACGGCGCTTTTCGCCATGCGAGGGAGACGACGGCGACGCTTTTCGTCGTACCGGTCGGTAGCGGTTCAGGTGCCTTCGGCGGGCGGCGGAAGCATTCCGTAACCGTCCACGGACGTGGTCCTGGCGTGCGGGGCCCCGAGGCCCGCGTGACCGGAGTGGCCGCCGTGGCCCGGGTGTTCCGAGGGGCCGTCCGTGGCGGCGGCCAGCGGCAGGACGACGGCCAGGGCGGCGACGCTCGCGAGGGCCACCATGCGCAGCCCCGACACATGGTCCTGCGCGACCTGCTGAACGGCCTGCGAATGCGGCTGCGGCTGCGGCTGTGACTTCGGCTCCACGGGCACGACCCCACCTGCGCTCGACGGTTGCGGTCCGCCGAACGTAGCGGGCGGACCGGGGACTTCGGAACGATCAGGCGCCGTTCAGCGCAGGGCCGGGGCCCTCGGCTACCCGAACGAGTGACAGAGCGCGCGGCGAACGACACCGCGCCCGCCCTGAACAGCGTTCAGAACAGGCGCGGTGTCAACGCGGCGCATCAATACGCGGATCAATAGGTGAGCCGGTCGCCGTCCGGCGCGGTCCGGCCCGCGCGGACGAGGGCGTCCACGAGGTCGCCGATCCGCGGCAGCCACGGCGCGGCGCCGCCGAGCCCGACCGGCGCGTCGGGCCCCGTCGCCTCGGGCACCGGGGGCCGCACCCAGCGGAGCTGCCCCGCGCTGCTGCTCGACGGCGGCAGCGCCACGTATCCGCCGTCGCCGTGGTAGCGCAGCGACGTCGGCACCCAGTCCTGGCTGTCGAGGAGTTCGCCCAGCTCGGCGAGCGAGTAGGGCGCGACGAGGATCACGTACCGGGTGGGGGTGGCGACCACCGGGCCGAGCCGTACGCCGAGGCGTTCGATCGCGTCGAGCGCCCGCGTGCCGGCCACCGCGGGCAGGCTCGCCGCGGACACCCGGTCGCCGGTCGCGAGGACCACCGGCGCGTCCGGCCTGCGCGTCCACCACCAGCGCACCATGCGCGGGTCACGGGTGGCGGCCAGGAGTCCCGGCTCGTGCGGATGGGCGCCGGGCACCGGGCAGTTGGGGCGGGCGCAGGCGCACGGCTGCGCACCGGTCGCCCGCCATGTGCCGCGTTTGTCGTATCCGACACCGGGCACCACACGCCATTGCCACTGCTCGGCATAGGTGAGCGCCGCGTCACGCAACGCGGTCCGCCCCTTTCGCGGCAGTGAGAGCTTGCGTCGCCTTCCGAGGATCTCGCGCATCAGCGCTCGTTCCTTTCCGTTAACGCCCAGGGATCTGCCCTTGCACACGTATCTGTCGAGCACGCCGTTCACGAGGCAGCGCATCACGCCGCCAGCCGAGCGTGGAACGTGGCGGTGGGTGGCGTGCGCATGGCGCTTGCTCACTTGCCCCGATCGCGAGCCACTAGTCGTGGATCCCGTTGGGCGCAGCTCCCGCTCGCCACTCGGGGTGGGGTCGGCTGTCAATTGCTTACGTACTACGACGCTTGAGCCGGACTCCGGGTTCCTACCCATCACCCGCAAATATGACGCGCTGTTGGCCGGGATCAGTCGACAGCGCGCATGAGACGGGGGTAGCTCTTTCTGGCCAACCTGCGGCGCTCCGACCGCTACTCCAGGCCACCGGCGCACCACGACACGTGACGCCGGTCACGTCCCGACGCCACTCCGTCTACCAGGACAATCCTGGACATGCCCGCGATTGTGCGTGTACAAGTGGGTTCCTTGGTAGCGACGCGCCACGACATGGGGGTTTGCGATGCTATTGATGCAGATGCGCCGCGCTTTGCGGACGAAAAGCGCGGAATGCCCCATCCATTGGCGACTGGCCGGAAGCCCCCGGCCATGAGCGCCGCTCACATGAAAAAAGTGGCCGGAACAGAGCCACCACCTTCCGCGGCGGCGCAGAATGCGTCCCCCACGGGAGGCCCCGCGCAGGTCACGGCCGCCTCCGCGGTCCCCGCCGTCTCCCCCGCCGCTCCGCCCGCACCCGCGACGGAACCGGCGACGGAACCGGCGGCCGATTCCACGATCGGTTCCGTGACCGACCAGGCCGCCGAACCCGCGGCCAAGCCCGTGACCGTACCCGGTGCGGGCCGTCCCCGGGCGCCGGAGGAAGCGGCCGGTGACCGGTACGGCTCCCCCGCCGTGCAGGACCGGCTGGCCTCCTGGGTGTGCGACCTGTCCCTGGTGCACGAGCTGACCGAGCGGCTGGCCCGGACGACCGCGCTGGACGACACGCTGCACGAGGTGCTGCGCGCCGGGGCCACCCTGGTCGGCGCCCGCCGCGGCATGGTCGCGCTGGAGCCAGCCGACGGCCTCGGCCCCGAACGCACCGTCGGCCTCGGCCTCGGCCACGCCGACCTCGGCACGATCGAGACCGTGCCCGTACCCCGTACGTCCGCCTCCGACACCGGCGTGCCGAGTGACGCGAGCGGATCAGGGGCGCGGGACGGGTCAGGAGCGCGGGACGGATCGGGGGCAGAGGACGGATCGGCGGCGCGGGACGCGGACGGCGAACGCGTCCACGCCGACCTGCTGCACGAACCCGGCCTCGACCGGCGGCACCGCGAGGTCGCCGTCCAGCTCGGCCTCGGCGCGAGCTACGCGCTGCGGCTGACGGCGCAGTCGGCCGGCAGGCTGGGCACGGCCGTGTGGTTCTACGACGAACCCGCGGAACCCGACGACCGGCAGCGCCGCCTGATGGGCCTGTATCTGCGCTTCGCCGCCGAGCACACCGCACGCGTGCTCGACCTGCGGCGCGCACGGGACACCACGGCGGCGCTGGCCGCGGAACTGCTGCCGGAACGGCTGCCGCGCGTCCCCGGCGTACGGCTGGCGGTCAGGCACCGGACGAATCCGCGCGGCGGCGGCGACTGGTACGACGCGCTGCCGCTGCCCGAGGGCGCGCTCGGCCTGGCCGTCGGCGGGGTGACGGGGCGCGGCCCCGGCGCGGTGGCCGCGATGGGTCGGCTGCGCGCGAGCCTGCGTGCGTACGCGGTGATGGAGGGCGAGGACCCGGTCGCGGTCCTGTCCGACCTGGAACTGCTGATGCGGCTCACCGAGCCCGCCAGGTCCGCGACGGCGCTGTTCGCGTACGTGGAGGCGGAGGCGGCGAACGGCGGCCCGCGCCCGGCGGGCGGCCCCGGCGGCCGCAAGCTGATCCTGGCGGGCGCGGGACACTGCCCGCCGCTGGTGATCGGCGACCGCCGCTGCGAGTACGTCGAGACGTCGCTGTCCGCGCCGCTCAACATGCTCAGCTGCTGGGAGGCGCCCAGCGTCGAGCTGTACGCGCGTCCCGGCGAGACCCTGGTGCTGTTCACGGACGGGCTGCTGCACCGTACGGGGGAGTCCGCCGACCGGGCGCTCGCCCGGCTGCACGCCGCCGCGCAGAGCGCCCCGCGCCCGGCCCGCGACGACCCCGACCGTCTCGTCGACCACATCCTGCACGCCGTCCTGCCCGACGGCCTCGACCGGTCAGAGGGCGTGGAGGACGTCGTCCTGCTCGCCGTCCGTTTCGACTGAGGCGGACAGAGACGGGGCACTGAGAGACGGGCGGCTGCGGGAGACGGGCCCTTGAGAGAGACGGGCCGCGGTCACCCGCGTCCGCTTCGGTCCGCCCGGTCCTGATTCGTGAGCGATTCAGGACCTATGCCCCCCGCACGCCCTCTTCCGCGCGCACATACGATGCGTAGAGGTCCATAGCGGGTCCCGGCGGGACCTCCAGGCAGCTATGGCGACGACAGCGAGGAGGACAGGACGTGGCCGAGGCCCAGGCACAGCCGGACGAGCAGGTCGAGCGGGTCGGACAGGAGACGCCCGAGACTCCTGAGACGACGGGGACGGCCGTGAAGGCGGCCGAGGCGGCCACGGACGCGGCAGTCGAAGCGGCCACCGACGCGGCGGCCACGGCGGACGGCGACGCGGCGGCCACGGACGCGGCGGACGGCGACGCGGCGGACGGCGACGACAAGCCGATCAAGCAGCGCAAGAACCGCCTCTACCCGGCTGTCTCCGACGAGCTGGCGGCCGTGATGAAGGCCGACTGGGCCGACACGGAGCTGCACGGCCTGGCCCCGCTGCCGCAGGCCGCGTACGCCGCCGCGCGCCGTGCCGCGCTGTCCGAGCGCTTCCCCGGCGAGCGGATCGTCGTACCGGCGGGCAATCTCCGTACCCGCTCCAACGACACCGAGTACCCCTTCCGGGCGGCCACCGAGTACGCCTATCTGACCGGTGACCAGACGCAGGACGCCGTCCTCGTGCTGGAGCCGCGCAAGGGCGGCGGGCACGCGGCGACCGCGTATCTGCTGCCGCGCTCCAACCGGGAGAACGGCGAATTCTGGCTGGACGGCCAGGGCGAGCTGTGGGTCGGGCGGCGGCACAGCCTCACCGAGGCCGAGCAGTTGCTCGGGATGCCGTGCCGGGACGTCCGCAAGGCCGCGGAGACGCTGCGCGAGGCGGCCGGTCCGGTCCGCGTGGTGCGCGGGCACGACGCGGGCATCGAGGCGGCGCTCACCGACAAGGTGACGGCCGAGCGCGACGCCGAGCTGACCGAATTCCTGTCCGCGCTGCGTGCGGTGAAGGACGAGTTCGAGATCGCCGAGTTGCAGCGGGCGTGCGACTCGACGGCGCGCGGCTTCGAGGACGTCGTCAAGGTCCTGGACAAGGCGGAGGCCACCTCGGAGCGGTACATCGAGGGAACGTTCTTCCTGCGCGCCCGAGTCGAGGGCAACGACGTGGGCTACGGTTCGATCTGCGCCGCGGGCCCGCACGCCACCACCCTGCACTGGGTGCGCAACGACGGCCCGGTCCGCTCCGGCGACCTGCTGCTGCTCGACGCGGGCGTGGAGACCCACCACCTGTACACCGCGGACGTCACCCGCACCCTCCCGATCAGCGGCCGCTTCTCGCCGGTCCAGCGCAAGGTCTACGACGCGGTCTACGAGTCCCAGCAGGCCGGTATCGACGCGGTGAAGCCGGGCGCGGCCTTCCGTGACTTCCACGAGGCGTCGCAGCGCGTGCTGGCCGAGAAGCTGGTCGAGTGGGGGCTGCTCGAAGGCCCGGTCGACCGGGTGCTCGAACTGGCCCTCCAGCGCCGCTGGACGCTGCACGGCACCGGCCACATGCTCGGCATGGACGTCCACGACTGCGCGCACGCGCGGACCGAGGCGTACGTGGACTCCACCCTGGAGCCCGGCATGGTGCTGACGGTCGAGCCCGGCCTGTACTTCCAGGCGGACGACCTGTCGGTGCCCGAGGAGTACCGGGGCATCGGCGTCCGGATCGAGGACGACATCCTGGTGACGGACGACGGCAACCGCAATCTGTCGGACGCGCTGCCGCGGCGCTCGGACGAGGTCGAGGCGTGGATGGCGGGGCTGCGCGGCTGAACACCGGGCCCGGCCGATGGTCCCCACCAGGTCCCGCCGGGCGCAGCCGGTCCGCCGACCCTAGCCGGTCCGCCGGTCCCGGCCGGTCTCACCGGCCGGTCCCACCGGAACCGGAGTCGAGTGGCGCTACGACGCCTTCAGCAGGGCGTCGTCACGCCACTTGAGCACCTTGTCGAAGGAGACGACCGTGCCGTGACCCGGCCGGTTCTGGAAGTGGACGTGGTCCACCAGCGCCTCGATGAGGAAGAGTCCGCGTCCGTGCTCGGCCTGCTGGCCCCTGGGGCTCAGCGGCCGGGCCGGGTGGCGGAAGCGGTCGCGGGGGAATCCGGGACCGGAGTCGGCGACCTCGATACGGCACTGGTCGCCGTCGATCCGCGCGGTGACGCTGTACTCCGTGCCGGATCCGGCGTGTTCGACGGCGTTGGCACACGCTTCCGAGAGGGCCACCGCCAGGTCGAAGGAGATGTCCGGATCGACTCCGGCCGTCTCCATGGTCCCGATCAGCAGCCTTCTGGCCAGCGGAACGCTCGCAGCCTCGCGCCGCAAATGGAGTGACCACCAGATGCTCATGCTCCAGCCTCCTGGCTGCGGCTCGACATAAGGTTACGTATTGCCGCGAAGAGCGTCCCGTAAGCGCGATGTTGACGTGATATCGCTCATTCGGCGGATGCCCATGCCCGGCGTACGGGTGTAAGGGGACTTCACGCGCACACCCCCGCGAGCCGGACACCCGCCGTATCCGCCCGGAGCGCGCGGTGAGAAGATGACCGCCGTCATGACTGCCACGCGGGGCTCCGTCCCCTCCGTGCGCGCCGGCGCCGGAATGCGACTGCTGCGGGCCGCGGTGTTCACCGCGGTCTGCGTCGTGCTGGCCGCGGTCGGGCACGCGATGGCGTCCGGCCGTACGGTGCCGGTGTGGGCGCTGGTCGTCGGCTGGCTCTCGGTCTTCGCGGTCGTGGCGCCGCTCGCGGGGCGCGAACGCACCCTGCCCGGCATCGCCGCCGCCCTCGCCGTCGGACAGCTCGCGCTGCACAGCGTCTTCAACGCCGGGCAGATGTGCGCGAGTACGACGGCCGCCGGGCACGGCGGCGGCTCGGGGTCCGGCTCCGGCGGCCTGCTGGCCGTCGCGGCCCGGCTGGTCTGCGGGAGCACGGCCGCGGCGCCGCTCACCCCGCGGAAGGCGCAGTGGGTCGTCCAGCAGGCGGGGCTCGACCCGTCCGCGATGGGCGCGCCCGTGCACACCCCGGGCATGGACATGAGCGGCGGTACGGCCGCGGGCGGTACGGGAAGCGTCGCGCACGCCGTGATGTCGCTGCCCTTCTGCTCCCTGCCGATGTTCCTCGGCCACCTGCTCGCCGCCGTGGTGGCGGGCTGGGTGCTGCGGCGCGGCGAGGCGGCGCTCTGGCGGCTGATACGGCTGTCGGTGCGCGGCGCCGCCGAGTTGGCCGCGCTCTCGCCCGCCGTACTGCGCCGCGCCCACGCGCTGCTGTCCGCGCTCGCGGCGCAGGCGGCCGGGACCGCGGGCGTACGGCCCCGGCGGCGCTGCACGGCGGACGCGACGGCGGCCAGGCACCGCACGGTGTGGCTGCTGCGGCACTCGCTGGCCAGGCGCGGGCCGCCGTTCGGCCTCGCGGCGGTCTGTCGCGACGCACCCCGCCGACTCCCCCTTGGCGTAGGCCCCCGGGGACTCGCAGGTCCTTGCGGACCTGAGAGGCCCTCACTGGGCTGATGAGTCCATCGGTCCTACGTAGGTCCATAGGACTTATACGGCATAGGTCCATAGGACTTACGCCGCCTTCCGGGGAGCACGGCGACGGTGGCGCGCGGGTCCGCCCACGCCTCCGCCGACCGCGGGCGCCTGACGCGCCGTGGTCCGCGGTTCCATGCCACCGTCAGCCCACTTCCCACAGACCTGTGGAGAACTGGAGCACCCTCGTAATGAGCAGCTCACGTATGCGCGGCCGTGCCGCGACCATCGCCGCCCTCGCCGGTGCCACCGTCCTGCTGGCCGCCGTGCCCGCCTTCGCGCATGTCACGGTGACGCCGAACAGCGCGGCCCAGGGCAGTTACAGCACGGTCGCCTTCAAGGTGCCGAACGAGGAGGACAGCGCGTCCACGACGAAGGTCGAGGTCAATCTGCCCACCGACCACCCGGTCGCCTCGGTCTCGATCCAGCCGGTGCCCGGCTGGACGGCGCAGGTGACGAAGTCGAAGCTGGCGACCCCGCTGAAGTCGGACGACGGCACCATCGACGAGGCGGTCACGAAGATCACCTGGAGCGGCGGGAAGATCGCGCCGGGCCAGTTCCAGCAGTTCCCGGTGTCGTTCGGGCCGCTGCCCGCCACCACCGACGCGCTGGTCTTCAAGACGCTCCAGACGTACGACAACGGTGACATCGTGCGCTGGATCGACGTGCCGAAGGAGGGCCAGGCCGAGCCGCAGCACCCGGCGCCGACCCTGAAGCTGACGGCGGCGGCCTCCGACGGCGCCTCGGCCACGCCGAGCGTGACGGCGACCCCGGCCGCCGACGCCAAGTCCGGCGGCTCGTCCGCCGGTACGCAGGCGGCCTCGTCCGACACGAGCGACGGGACCGCCCGTGCGCTGGGCGTCGCCGGAATCGTGGTCGGCGCGATCGGGATCGGCTACGGCGTCTTCGCCGGTCGCCGCCGCAACCCGTCGGCCTGACGCCGGACGCCTGACGGCCGGTCCGGCCGACGGCTCCGGCCGACGGCTGGTCCGACCGCCGGCTGGTCCGGCTGACGGCCGACGCCGGTTCTCGCTCGACCGGTGTCGGCCGGATCGCCGGATTCACCTGTAGCACCTGAAGCACCTGCTCCACCGGATCCACCGGACCGCTCGCGGTCCCGTTCGACCCGAACAGCCCGCTGGGCGGCCACGCGAGCCGTGGCCGCCCGGCACCACCCGTCCACTGAAGGGGCATCACCTTCATGCGCACCACCCGCTCCACCCGCACGACCGCTTCCCCGCGCACGACCGGCACGTCCGGCACGTCCGGCACGACCCGTACGCGCACCCGCACCCGTGCCCGCACCCGTGCCCGTACCACCGCCGTGACCGGGGCCGCCGCGCTCGCCGTCGCGGGGGCGCTGCTGCTGTCCGGCTGCGGCGGCTCGTCGGCGAACGCCAATGTGGCGGCGGTGTCCGCCGAAGCGCCGCAGAAGGCGGGCACGCTGCTCGACACGCCGTTCACGAAGCCCGCGCTCGTGCTGACCGACAACCAGGGCAAGCCGTACGACCTGGTGAAGGAGACCGCGGGCCACCCGATGCTGCTCTTCTTCGGCTACACGCACTGCCCCGACGTCTGCCCGACGACCATGAGCGACCTGGCGCTGGCCAAGGCGAAGCTGCCGAAGGCCGACCAGGACGCGCTGCGGGTCGTCTTCGTCAGCACCGACCCGGAGCGCGACACCCCTGCGCGGCTGACGGCGTGGCTCGGCGCGATGGACAAGTCCTTCATCGGACTGACCGGTAAGTTCGACGCCATCCAGGCCGCGGCCCGCTCGGTCGGCGTCGGCATCGACCCGCCGGTCAAGGAGAAGGACGGCAGCGTCACCGTCACGCACGGCGCCGAGGTGCTGGCCTTCTGGCCCAAGGACGACAAGGCGCACGTCCTCTACATGTCGGGGACGACGGCCGGGCAGTTCGCGGCCGACCTGCCGAAGATCGTCAGGAGCGAGGCGCCGTGAGGCGGCGCGCGCTGCTGGGCGCCGTCGCCGGTGTCGCGGCGGTGGCGCTGGCGACCGGCGCGGGCGTCGCGCTGAGCGACGGATCGTCCGGGTCCGGCGCGGGGTCCGGCGCGGGGTCAGACAAGGCGTCCGGCAGGGCGTCCGGCAAAGGGTCCGGCAGCGGGTCCGGCAAAGTGTCGGTGAGCGGCGGGTACATACCGCAGCCGCTGCTGACCGACGAGGCCGCCGCGTACGTCACCGTCGCCAACGCCGGGGGCGGGGACGCCGAACTCACCTCGGTCAGCACACCGCTGGCCGCGCACGTCACCCTGCACAGCACGACCGGCACCACCATGCGCCAGGTGACGGCCCTGACCGTACCGGCGGGCGGCACCCTCACCCTCGGCACCGGGGGCGACCACATGATGCTGGAGAACCTCACCCACAAGCCGCGGGTCGGTGAAACAGTCACCCTGCGACTCCACTTCGCCCACGCCACGCCCGCCACGGTCACGGTCACCGTGCCCGTCGAGGCGACGACGTACCGCCCGGACCCGAAGGGCTGACCGCAGTGAACCCAGCGACGCCAGCGCGCACAGCGCCCGCAGCGAAGAAGAACGCCCGGTTGCCACGTTTGAGGTCACCGCGTCGCCAGACCGGCGGGCGGCGGCTGGCGGCGCTCGCGGCCTGCCTCGGCGGGCTGCTCGCGCTGCTGCTCGGCGTCGCTGCGCCCGCGTCCGCGCACGCGGCGCTGCTCCGTACCGACCCGGCCGACGGCTCGGTCGTGCAGAGCGCGCCGCAGCGCGTGGTGCTCACCTTCTCGGAGGGCGTGCTGCTGTCGGCGGACTCGCTGCGCGTGCTCGACCCGCAGGGCAAGGACGTGGCGGTCGGCAGGCCGCAGCACGACAGCGGCAAGGACTCCGGGTCCACGGCCACCGTCGGGCTGCGGCCGGGCATCGGCAACGGCACGTACACCGTGGCGTGGAAGGCGGTGTCGCAGGACAGCCACCCGGTGGCCGGGGCGTTCACCTTCTCGGTCGGCGCGGCCTCCAAGACCAGCGTCGACCTGTCGGGCGCGGCGGCGGCGGGCGGCGGCGCGGCGTCCACGCTCTACGGGATCGCCCGCTACTTCGCCTACGCCGGTTTCGCGCTGCTGGTCGGCAGCGCGGTGTTCCTGTCCGTGTGCTGGCCGCGCGGCGCCCTGCTGCGTCCCATGCGGCGGATCGCGGCGGGCGGCTGGGCGACGCTGGTCGCGGCCACCATCGCGCTGCTGATGCTGCGCGGCCCGTACGCCAACGGCACCGGGCTCGGCGACGCGGTCGACCCCGATGTGATGCGCGCGGTGCTGGAGACCCGGCCGGGCGCGGCGCTCGTCTCCCGGCTGCTGCTGCTCGCGGCGGCGGCCGTCTTCCTCGCCGTGCTCTTCGGCAGCTACGCCAAGCGCGAGGACCCGGAAGAACGCGCCGACCTGGCCTGGGGTCTGGGCATCGGCGGCACGGTCGTCGCGATCGGCATCGCCGCCACCTGGGCGATGGCCGAGCACGCCTCCGTCGGCATCCAGCGGCAGGTCGCGATGCCGGTCGACATCGTCCACCTGCTGTCCATGGCGGTCTGGCTGGGCGGGCTCATCACCCTGCTGACCGCGCTGTTCGCCCGCTCCACCGCCGGTACGGTCGAGCCGTACGCCGTGCGCCGCTTCTCCCTCATCGCGCTCACCGCCGTGACGACCCTGATCGGCACCGGCACGTACCAGGCGTGGCGGCAGATGGGCAGTTGGGCGGCCTTCTTCGACACCCACTACGGGCAGCTGCTCTTCATCAAGATCTGGCTGGTGTGCGCGCTGGTCGGCGTGGCCTGGTTCTCGCGGCGCTGGACGCGGGAGCTGGGGGTGACGCCGGTGGCGCGGACGGAGGCGGTGGCGTCCGCGGTGGGGGCTCCGGCCGCCGCGTCCGCCGGTACGGCGTCGGGTACGGGGTCCGGTACCGGGTCCGGTACGGGTTCCGCCAGGGGCAAGGGCTCCGGTACGGGCTCGGGTTCGGGTTCGGATTCCGCCGTGGCGGGTACGGGGTCCGGCTCCGACGACCCGGCGCGGGCCGCGCAGTTGCGGCGGCAGCAGGACGCGCGGGACTCGGCGAAGGCGAAGAAGGTGCGCGACGCGGATCCCGCGCGCAACCGGCTCCGGCGTTCGGTCCTGATAGAGGTTGGCATCGCCGTCGTCCTGCTGACCGTCACCACGATGCTGACCGGCTCGCAGCCGGGCCGGGCCGCGGAGGAGCAGAAGGACCTCAAGGCGCCGCCCGCGGCGACCGGCGGCGGGAACGCGACGGCCCCGACCGAGGTCGTCCTGTCCATCCCGTACGACACCGGCGGTCCCCACGGCAAGGGCACGGCGGGCCTGACGGTCTCCCCCGCCCGGTCGGGCGCCAACGAGGTCCACCTCTTCCTCAGCACGCCCGCCGGAAGCTCGGTGGACGTGCCGGAGGTGCGCCTCCAGTTCACGCTGCCGGCCAAGAAGATCGGCCCCATCGACGTCCCCTTGCAGCACCTGACGGTGGGCCACTGGACCGCGGCGGGCGTCCAACTGCCGCTGCCGGGCGCCTGGCAGGTGGCCGTCACCGTCCGCACCTCGGACATCGACGAAGTGACGGAGACGAGGAACATGCAGGTCAACCCGTGAAGTCATCCGATTCGGCGGAAGACGTGAAGCCCGCGGAGTCCGTGCGGACCGAGGACGCGGCCCCCGCCGGGCTCAGCAGGCGGCGGCTGCTCGGTACGGCCGGGGCCGCGGGCGCGGCCGGACTGGTCGTCGGCGGCGGTGCCGGTGCGGGCGTCGCGCGGGCCGCGCGGGACGAGCCGGTCGCGCTGAGCACGGTCGGTTCCGCGTACGTCCCCTTCGAGGGCGCGCGGCAGGCCGGAATAGTCGGGCCCGCGCAGGCCGTCGGCCACCTCGTCGCCTTCGACCTGGTACCGGGCGCGGACCGCAAGGCCGCCGCCGCGCTGCTGCGCCGCTGGTCGGACGCAGTACGGACGATGACGCGACCGGGAACACAGCCGGGGACGCGGCCGGGGACGCGGAGCGGCACCTCGCCTGGGGGCCGGGACGCGCTGCCCTCGTCGTACGACGATCAGGTCGCGTACGACGCCGGGCCGTCCTCGCTGACGGTCACCTTCGGTTTCGGCCGGAGCTTCTTCGGCCGTACGGGGCTGACCGGGCGGTTGCCCGGAGCGCTGGCACCGCTGCCGGACTTCGCGGGCGACGCCCTCGACCCGAAGCGGAGCAACGGCGATCTGTGGGTGCAGATCGGCGCGGACGACGCGCTGGTGGCCTTCCACGCGCTGCGCGTGCTCCAGAAGGCGGCGCGGGACACCGCCGGGGTGCGCTGGCAGATGAACGGGTTCAACCGGACGCCGGGCGCGACCGCGCACCCGATGACCGGGCGCAATCTGATGGGCCAGATCGACGGGACCAACAATCCGAAGCCGACCGACGCCGATTTCGATCAGCGCATCTTCGTACCGGCGGGCGGCTCCGCCGACTCCGGCTCCCCGGCCTGGATGGCGGGCGGTTCGTACGCCGTCGTCCGCCGCATCCGGATGCTGCTGGACTCCTGGGACCATCTGTCGGTGGCCCGGCAGGAGAAGGTGATCGGCCGCCGCAAGTCGGACGGGGCGCCGCTGTCGGGCGGCACCGAGACCACGCCGGTCGACCTGGCGAAGGTCGGCGCGGACGGCGCCCTGGCCATCGCGGGCGACGCGCACGTCCGGGTCGCGGCCCCGGCCTCCAACGGCGGCGCCGCCATGCTGCGGCGGGCGTTCTCGTACCACGACGGCATCGGGACGGACGGGACTCCGGACGCCGGGCTGCTCTTCGTGGCCTGGCAGGCCGATCCGCTCAAGGGTTTCGTGCCGGTGCAGCGCAAGCTGGACGGCGGCGACGGCCTGTCGCGCTTCCTGCGGCACGAGGCGAGCGGACTCTTCGCGGTGCCGGGCGGCTGCGGGCCCGGAGAATACGTGGGTCAGCGGCTGCTCGAAGAGTGATCGCACGATCTGGTGGCGGTGTTCCGGGCTGATGAACAGACCGGCATTCCGGGTCGGTGCGGGCCATTAGGCTGAACGCATGTCGCCAGCGAGCCGTTATACCTATCTGGGTCCCGAAGGCACGTTCACCGAGGCCGCGCTGCGGCTGCTGCCCGAGGCCGCCACGCGCGAGCTGGTACCGATGGTGTCGGTGCCCGCGGCGCTCGACGCGGTGCGCAACGGCGAGGCGGGCGGTGCGCTGGTCCCGATCGAGAACTCCGTCGAGGGCGGCATCACCGCCACGCTCGACGAGCTGGCGTTCGGCGACCCGCTGATGATCTACCGCGAGGTGCTGCTGCCGATCGCCTTCGCGCTGCTGGTCAGGCCGGGCACCGCGCTGTCCGACGTGAAGACGGTGACCGGGCACCCGGCCGCGCAGTCTCAGGTGCGCAACTGGCTGTCGGGCAATCTGCCCGACGCGGTGTGGGAGTCGGCCGCGTCGAACGCGGACGGCGCGCGGCTGGTACAGGAGGGCCGCTTCGACGGCGCCTTCGCGGGCGAGTTCGCGGCGCCGACGTACGGTCTCGAACCGCTGGCCACCGACATCCGCGACGCGCAGAACGCGACGACGCGCTTCGTGCTCGTCGGGCGTCCGGCGCGGCTGGCGGCACCGACCGGCGCGGACAAGACGTCGGCGGTGTTCTGGCTGCGCGACGACCACCCCGGCGCGCTGCTCGAACTCCTCCAGGAGTTCGCGATCCGCGGGGTGAACCTGATGCGGATCGAGTCCCGGCCGACCGGTCGCGGCCTCGGTCAGTACTGCTTCTCGGTGGACGCCGAGGGTCACCTCACGGACCGCCGGGTCGGCGAGACGCTGATGGGGCTGCGCCGCCGCTGCCTGAACGTCCGCTTCCTCGGTTCGTACCCCCGGGCCGACGAGGTCGAGGTGCGGGTGGCGCGGGGAACGACGGACTCGGAGTTCACGGACGCGGCGGACTGGCTGAACCGGGCGCTGGACGGGCGGGCCTGAGGCGGGCGCTGGACGGGCGGCCCTGAGGCGGGCGGCCCTGAACCGGGCGGCACTGAACCGGGCAGGGCGTGTTCTTCCACCGTGGGGAAAAGTTATCCACAGGCTTCGAGCGCAGCCTGTGGGTAACTGGGGACATGTCGACACAGCAACCCGACCTAGTCGACAAATCTGTACACAGACACCATCGCTGTCCACAGCGGGGCAGGTCACCCCTCGTCACCCCAATTCCCCCGACCAACTCTCCCGAGGGAACACTTCTCACTCGAAAGTGAGTGTGGAACGGGTTTGAAGGGGGAATCCATAGCCGAGCATCGAGCCCGGTCGAAAGATCTCCCTCCTTCTCCACAGATCTTCCCCACACCCTGTGGACAAAGAATGGAAATCCCCAGCAGCCTGTGGATAACTTTCGGCCGGACGACCCCCGGGAGGCCCTGGAAGGCCCCGCCGGAGTCCCGGCGGCGATGATCAACTCCGGTTCTCCACAGGCGCGATGACCCGGGGGAGGGACGCGGCGAATTTGGTTGACCGTCCCCCCTTTCTCCCCTTTACGGAATTTCCTCGCTTTACCCCCGAAGCGGACAAAGCACACCATAAAGTCCGTAAGTTGTCGCGGCCGATGCCCGCTCCCCGGTAACCTGGTCGCGTGATTGACCTTCGTCTGCTTCGTGAGGACCCCGACCGTGTGCGCGCCTCGCAGCGCGCCCGTGGAGAGGACGTCGCGCTCGTCGACTCCCTCCTCTCCGCCGACGAGCGGCGCAGGTCGTCCAGTACCCGCTTCGACGAGCTGCGCGCCGAGCAGAAGCAGCTCGGCAAGCTGATCCCGAAGGCGCAGGGCGAGGAGAAGGCCGAGCTGCTCAAGCGGACCGGCGAGCTGTCGGCCGCCGTCAAGGCCGCCGACGCCGAGCAGCACGAGGCGGTGGAAGAGGCCCAGCGGCTCCTGCTCCAGCTCGGCAACCTCGTCCACCCGGACGCGCCGATCGGCGGCGAGGAGGACTTCGTCGTCCTCGAACAGCACGGCGCGCCGCGCGACTTCGCCGCCGAGGGCTTCACCCCCAAGGACCACCTGGAGCTGGGCGAACTGCTCGGCGCCATCGACGTCGACCGCGGCGCCAAGGTGTCCGGCTCGCGCTTCTACTACCTGACCGGTGTCGGCGCCCTGCTCGAACTGGCCCTGGTCAACGCGGCCGTCGCGCAGGCCACCGCCGCCGGCTTCACGCCCGTCCTGACCCCGACCCTGGTCAAGCCGTCCGCGATGGCGGGCACCGGCTACCTCGGCCAGGTCGAGGACGACGTCTACTACCTGGAGAAGGACGACCTGTACCTGGTCGGCACCTCCGAGGTCCCGCTCGCCGCGTACCACATGGACGAGATCATCGACGCGGGCAAGCTGCCGCTGCGCTACGCCGGTTTCTCGCCCTGCTACCGGCGCGAGGCGGGCTCGTACGGCAAGGACACCCGCGGCATCATCCGCGTCCACCAGTTCGACAAGGTGGAGATGTTCGTCTACACCACGCCGGAGGACGCGGAGGCCGAGCACCAGCGGCTGCTGGCCTGGGAGAAGCAGTGGCTGTCCGCGCTCGAGCTGCCGTTCCAGGTGATCGAGCTGGCCTCGGGCGACCTGGGCTCCTCGGCGTCGCGGAAGTTCGACTGCGAGGCGTGGATCCCGACGCAGGGCAAGTACCGCGAGCTGACCTCGACGTCGAACACGACCGAGTACCAGTCCCGCCGCCTGTCGATCCGGCTGCGTGACGAGAAGGGCACCCGGCCGCTGGCCACGCTGAACGGCACGCTGTGCGCGGTGCCGCGGACGATCGTGGCGATCCTGGAGAACCACCAGCTCGCGGACGGTTCCGTACGGGTGCCGGAAGTGCTGCGGCCGTACCTGGGCGGCCGGGAGCTGTTGGAGCCCGTCACGTCCAGCGCCAAGTGAGCGAGTCGGAGGCCGGGGCCCTCGCCGGTACGGGACCGGGTGCGGGGGCCGCGGACAGAGCCGAAGCCGTCACCGGCGCCGGTACCGTCACCGGAGCCGGTACCGTCACCGGAGCCGCGGACAGAGCCATGGACAGGGCCGCGCACAGCGCCCCGGCCGCCGACGCGACCGACGCGGCGCGGCTTCCGTACCGAATGGTCGCCACCGACCTGGACGGGACGCTGCTGCGCGGCGACAACACCGTCTCGCGGGTGACGAGGGACGCGCTCGCCGCGACGGTGGCGGCGGGCGCGGTGCACATCATCGTCACCGGCCGCTCGGTGCCGTGGACCCGGCACGTACTGGACGATCTCGGTTACGAGGGCCTGGCGGTCTGCGGCCAGGGCGCGCAGCTCTACGACGCGGGCGCGCACCGGCTGCTGACCTCGGTCACCCTCGACCGGCAGCTCGCCGGGCTCGCGCTGGCCAAGATCGAGGCCGAGGTGGGCCCGCTGTTCCTCGCGGCCAGCCGCGACGGCCTGGCCGGCGACGTCCTGATCGGCGAGGGGTACCGGTACAACCCCGAGCTGCCGGTCATCCTCATGTCGGACCCGGCCGAGCTGTGGTCCGCGCCCATCAACAAGCTGTACATACAGCACCCGGAGCTGGGGGACGACGGTCTGGCGCGGGCCGCCCGCGAGGTGGCCGGTGACCTGGTGGGCGTGACGATGGCGGGCGAGGGCATCGTGGAGCTGCTGCCGCTCGGCCTCACCAAGGCGACCGGGCTCTCGCTGGCCGCGCGGCGGCTCGGCGTGACGGCCGCCGAGACGATCGCCTTCGGTGACATGCCCAACGACCTGCCGATGTTCGCCTGGGCGGGGTACGGCGTGGCGATGGCCAACGCCCATCCGGAGCTGCGGCGGGTCGCCGACGAGGTGACGCTGTCGAACGACGAGGACGGCATCGCGGTGGTGCTGGAACGGCTCTTCGGGCCGTTCTGAACGGCCCGCCCGGGTGTGCCGGGGTGCGCAGGAGGCCGGGGCGGGGCTGAACGTGTCGGGGCTGGGTCGCGGCGGGGGCGCGGCGCTCAGGCGGTCTTCTCGCGGGCGCGCCCCGGCGGCGTGATCGCGTAACAGCTCAGGCCGATCAGCGCGGCCGTGAAGTGACCGAGGTCGGTGTAGGTCGCGTCGCCGAGCAGCGGATAGCCGAAGAAGCCCAGCACGCCGAGGAGATATCCCCAGCGCCAGGGGCGCGGCACCAGATACGTGAGGACGCCGACGATGCCCGCGAGGCCGTAGCTGACCCCGATGTCCACGGTGTGCGCGAGGGAGCGCGGCAACCGCTGGTCCCTGATGCCGAACATGACGGCCTTCTCGCTGACGAGCGTCGCGCCGATGTGCGCGGTCGCGACGACGACCAGCCAGCGCCAGGTGCCGAGCCAGCGTTCGGCCGGGGCGTGGATCAGCTCGAAGAGGAAGAAGTAGAGGACGAGGCCCGAGGGCGTCTCTATCCACAGGGCGCTGGCGAACAGCACCCGCAGCGGATGCTGCCGCAGCTGGACCAGGTTGGTGCTGACGTGGTGCAGCAGATACGAGCGGACGTGCGGCGACACGACGGCGACGATGCCGCTGGTGATGATCAGGATCAGCAGCCAGATGTGGGTGCCGGGCGAGGCACGTATCCATTGCGCGGCGAAGCGCCGCGCGTCACGCGGGGTGACGCGGCGGCGCTCGCGGGCGGCGGTGGAGGACTCGTGAGCCGGGGCCATCGCGACCAGTCTTCACCGATCACAGCCGGGCTGCGACTCGCTCCCTTCCATTGACACCGCATTCACAGCTTGCGCCGCCGTCACACCGTGTTCCCGTTCCCACGGGTGGTCTTTTCCCTGCCGGTGCCTCGGCCCCGGTCCCTTCCCTGCCGGTGCCTCGGCCCCGGTCCCTTCCCTGCCGGTGACGTACCCCGGTCCCTACTCCTCACCCGCGAGCTTGAGGGTGCGCAGCTTGTGTCCGGCGAACCAGGTGGTGCCGACGGTGACCACCGCGAGCAGCACGATCGCCGTCGGCAGACCGACGTCGGAACTGACGATGCCGCCGTGGCCCAGCTTCTGCGCGACCGCGAGCGACCACTGCTGGACGCTGAGGGTCCTGGCGCCCGGCACCACATTGCCGATGACGGACTCCCAGACCAGGGCGTAGACCAGGCCGACGATCACCGCATGCCGGGTGAGGACGCCCAGCATCAGGAAGATCGCCGCGTAGGCGACGGACGCGACGGCGGCGGCGACCCCGAAGGCGACCGCGACGTTCTGCCCGTTGCCGTTGAGGATGAATCCGGCGAGCAGGGTGGGGATGGCGGAGAAGGCGGCGACGACGCCTATCGCCACGATGAGCTTGGTGGACACGATCGTGGACCGTCTGATCGGCTTGGCCAGCAGGTAGACGATCGCGCCGTCGTCGATCTCCGGGCCGATGGCGCCGGTGCCGGCGATGACGCCGACCAGCGGGACCATCGCGCTGAGCGCGAAGCCCTGGAGGATGTCGTTGGCGGTGGAGTCGTCCGCGCCGGTCAGCGCGCGGACCGCGACGGAGATGATCAGCAGCAGCATCGGCAGCGCGAAGAGCAGCAGGGCGCGGCGGCGGCCGAGCAGCGCGCGGTAGGTGAGCCGGGCCACGGTGGGGTGGAACACGGCGGGCCCTGAGCGGGCGGGGGCCGCGGCCCTGCCGCTCGGCGGCGCGGGGGTCTGTGTGGCGGACATCTGTGTCGGCTCCTTATGCCGTGACCAGGTAGGAGAAGACGCTCTCCAGGGACTCGTCGGACGGCGAGACGGTGAAGAGCCGGATGCCGTGGTCGCGGGCGATCCGGGGCAGGAATTCGGTGAATCCGGCGAAGTCGATGGCCTGGACGCGCAGCGCCTTCTCCGACCAGTCCAGCTCGATCGCGGCGGTGGACGCGTGCGCGATCAGCACGGACGCGAGCAGCCGGTCGTCGCTCGACCGTACGAGATAGCGGTGCGGGCGGTCGGTCATCAGGCGGCGGATCTTGCGGAAGTCGCCGGAGGCCGCGTGGCGCCCCGCCACCACGACCTCGATGTGGTGGGCGAGCTGCTCGACCTCCTCCAGGATGTGCGAGGAGAACAGGACGGTCCTGCCTTCGGCGCCCATCCGCCGCAGCAGCTCCATCAGGTGCAGCCGCTGCCGGGGGTCCATGCCGTTGAACGGCTCGTCGAGCAGCAGCACCGACGGGTCGTGGACCAGCGCGGACGCCATCTTGGCGCGCTGCCGCATGCCCTTGCTGTACGTGTCGATCTGCCGGTCCTGGGCGTACTCCATCTCGACCGTGGCCAGCGCCCGGCGGGCGGCGGCGTCCGGGTCGGGCAGGCCGTGCAGCTCCGCGTTGGCGACCACGAACTCGCGGGCGGTGAGGAAGTCGTACATCGCCTCGCGCTCGGGCACGATGCCGATCTCGCGGTACGACTGCTCATTGCGCCAGATGGGCGTCCCGTCGAGGGTGACGGCGCCGGTGGAGGGGGCCAGGAAGCCCGCCATCATGTTGATGAGGGTGGATTTTCCGGCGCCGTTGGGGCCGAGCAGGCCGGTGACGCCGGGGCCGATCGTCATGGTGATGTCGTTGACCGCCACCACGTTGCCGAACCAGCGCGAGACGTTGTCGATGCTGATCGTCGTCACGAGAGACCGACCTTCTGGTAGCGGCGCATCAGGAGGCCGAAGCTGCCGGTGATGATGGTGAGGACGGCCAGGAGGTAGACGATGCCGGCCAGCGCGTCCGGCGGTCCCGAGGCGTGCGGGAAGGCCGAGCTCGCGCCGAGGAACCAGGTCTGGAAGCCGTCGATCAGCGTGATCGGCGAGAAGAGGCCGAGCCAGCCGATCACCTCGTAGTTCTCCTGCACGGAGGCGACGCCCTGGACGCTGGAGACCGCGCCGTAGGTGATGACGAACACCGCGATGATCGCGGCGACGCCGAAGCCGCGGCGCGGGGTGATCGCGGCGATGACGAGCGCGATGCCCGCGAAGAGCAGCGACAGCAGGAGTACGGACACCAGACCCTTCGCGAACCCGGCGGTCTGGGTGCCGAAGCTGAGCTTCGCCAGCAGCGCGCCGATGTAGAGGATGAGCAGGGGCAGCGCGGTCAGCAGGAACAGCGCCGTGGCGAGCGCCGCGTATTTGGCGGCCACGTAGTCGACGCGCTCGATGGGCCGCGAGAAGTACAGCGGCGTGGTCTTGAACCGCAGGTCGCGGGAGACCGACTGCGGGGCCTGCGAGGCGACGAAGAGGGTGATGACCGCCTGGAGGATCACCGCGTAACGGGTGTAGTCGACCGGCAGCTTCGTCATGTTGGTGAAGATCGCGACCGCCACCATGATCAGCGCGGGCGCGCACATCGCGGCGAGCAGGATCATCGGCAGCACCTTGGACTTCGCGCTGCGGCCGAGGCCGTACGCGCCGCGCAGGCTCTGGCTGAAGAGGGAGCGCCGGGCGTAGGCGCGGCCGAGGCGCGGGCCGGTGTACTTGCGGTAACCGATGTTGTGGATGACGTCGGGGGCGGTGCCGGTGCCCGGGGGGCCGGGGTTCGGCGTGCCGGGCGTCACCGTGTCAGGCTGCGTCACGGCCTTCTCCTTCCTTGGTCAGGGTCGCGGTGTCCGGGGTGTTCGGGGTGCTCGTGTCGTGCGAAGTGCTCTTGCCGGGCGGGGTGCCGGGGTCGTGCGGGGGGTCGGGGTCCGGGCGGTCGGGGTCGTGCGGGGGGTCGGGGTCCGGGCGGTCGGGGTCGTCCGGGTCGTCGTACGTCAGGTCCTCGTCGTCCGTGAACAGCTCGGCGATGCGGTGGCGGCGCTGCTCCATGCGCACCAGGCCGACCCCGAGTGCGGCGACGGCGTCGCGGACGGTGTCGTACGTCGCGTCGTCCGCTATGTCGACGTGCAGCAGGTGACCCTTGGTCTGGGCGGTGAGCCCGGCGCCGGTCAGCGCGGCCAGCAGCTCCTTCTCACGGTCGGTGACCTCGACCGCGAGCGACGCCGTGGCCTGCGTGAAGTCGCTGGTGGAGGAGGCGCGCAGCAGTGTGCCGCCGTCGATGACGACGATGTGGTCGCTGGTGCGCTCCAGCTCGCCGAGCAGGTGCGAGGTGACCAGCACCGAGATGCCGAAGTCGGTGTGCACGCGGCGGATCAGACCCAGCATCTCGTCGCGCCCCGCCGGGTCGAGGCCGTTGGTCGGCTCGTCGAGCAGGACGAGCTGCGGGTCGTGGACCAGCGCCTGCGCGAGCTTGACGCGCTGCTTCATACCCGTCGAGTAGCCGCCCATCGGGCGGTACCGCTCCTCGTAGAGGCCGACGTGGCGCAGCGTGTCGGCGGTCCGCTCGCGCGCGGCGGTCGGCGGCAGCCCCGACATCCGGGCCATGTGGACGACGAATTCGGTCGCCGAGACGTCGGGCGGCAGGCAGTCGTGCTCGGGCATGTAGCCGACGAGGCCGCGGATCTCGGCGCCGTTGGTGGCCACGTCGAGTCCGAGCACGGCGGCACGACCCTCGGTCGCCGGGGACAGTCCCAGCAGGATCTTGATCAGGGTCGATTTCCCGGCGCCGTTGGCACCCACCAGCCCGGTCACACCGGGGGTGATGTCGACGGTCAGCCGGTCAAGAGCGGTCACCCTCGGGTACCGCTTGCTCAGGCTTTCGGTAGCGATCACAGTCACGTGTCCGACCGTAGTGGCGGGCGAGACAGTCCCGCGTCCGTCCCGAGGATCGGATCCGCCGCGATCGGGGTACTCCTGCGGGCTGACCACCCGTAGGGGTCGGGGGGTTTCGGGGAGTTATCCACAGGGGGTCGCGGGGCTCTTGACCTTGCCACGAGCCGATGTCACATTGATTGCTGTCAGCTTTCGAAGGTCGGCGCGGGGTCTGGGGTGAGCGGCCATGGGCGAGGGGTGGGACGGCGGGCGCGACGGGTTCCGTGAGGTCGACGGGCTCGACGGGTTCCGTGAGGTGCAGCGGCTGGCGTACGCGTGCGCGGAGGCGGTCGCGGCGGAGCTGCGGCCGGGGATGACCGAGCGGGACGCGGCGCACGCGATGCGGGTGTGGGCGCGGGAGCGCGGGGTCCGCGACTGGTTCCATCTGCCCTTCGCCTGGTTCGGCGACCGTACGGCCTTCACCGGCTTCAAGGTGCCGCTCCAGTTCTTCCCGACCGGGCGGCGGCTCGAACCCGGCATGCCGTTCATCCTCGACCTGGCCCCTGTATACGCGGGCTACACCGCCGACGTCGGCTACTCCGGTTCGCTCGGCCCCAATCCGGTGCAGGAACGGCTGATGGCGGATCTGCGCGAGCACCGCGAGCTGATCCTGCGCGGGGTGCGCGAGCGGCGCCCGCTGCGCACCGTCTACCAGGACGTCGACCGGCTGATGGTCAGGCAGGGGTACGCCAACCGGCATCGCGCGTATCCCTTCGGCGTGATCGCCCACAAGGTCGACCGGGTGCGCGAGCGCCGCTGGTCGCCGCGGATCGCCGGATTCGGCACGCGGAGCCTGAAGGGGCTGGCCTCCGACGCCCTGCACGGACACCGCGAGGGCTGGTCACCGCTGTGGAGTCCGCACCGCATGTCCGACCACCCCCCATACCCCGGTCTGTGGGCGGTGGAGCCACATGTGGGATTCCGCGGCACCGGCGCGAAGTTCGAGGAGATCCTCGTGGTCACGGAGACCGACGCCTACTGGCTGGACGACGACCTGCCGCACGTCAGGCGCTGGCGGGAGACGGACGCGGACACGAGGACGGGATCGATGTCGAGGTCACGGATGGGGACGGGCACGGAATCGGGTTCGGGGACGGGGACTGGGACGGGGGTGGCGGCATGACGCGGGACCAGTGGGAAGAAGAGCGGGACGACCGGGACGAGGGCGCGGGTCCGGGCGAGGGCGGCGAGAGCCCGGGCGAAGCGGTACGGGACGGGGAGGTGCGGGACGGGGCGGCCGACGCGGCGGCGCGGGAGCGGTTCGTGACCGGGGGCGGCGGCGTACGGCTGTGCGTCGCCGAGTACGGGGACGCGGCGCTGCCGACGGTGGTGCTGGTGCACGGCTACCCGGACAGCAAAGAGGTGTGGTCGGAGGTGGCCGGGCTGCTCGCCGACCGCTTCCACGTGGTGCTCTACGACGTGCGCGGGCACGGCAGGTCGAGCGCCCCGGCGCGGCTCAAGGGCGGCTTCACGCTGGAGAAGCTCACCGAGGACTTCCTGGCGGTGGCGGACGCGGTCAGCCCGGACCGCCCGGTGCACCTGGTCGGGCACGACTGGGGTTCGGTGCAGGGCTGGGAATTCGTCACGGTCGGCGGGACCGAGGGCCGGATCTCCTCCTTCACCTCGATCTCGGGCCCGTCGCTCGACCACTTCGGCCACTGGATCAAGCGCCGGGTGCGCCGCCCCACCCCGCGCCGGGTCGCCCAAGTGCTCGGCCAGGGGGCCAAGTCCTGGTACGTGTACGCGCTGCACACCCCGGTGCTGCCGGAGCTGGCCTGGCGCGGAGCGCTCGGCAAGCAGTGGCCCAAGCTGCTCTCCCGCGCCGAGAAGCTGCCGTCCGACGGCTACCCGACCGCCTCGCTCCCCGAGGACGCGGCGCACGGCGCCTGGCTGTACCGGGACAACGTCCGCCGCAGGCTGGGCAGTCCGCGCACCGACGCATACGCCCACGTCCCCGTGCAGCTCATCACGCCGACCGGCGACGCCTTCCTGTCGCAGCGGCTCTACGACGACCTGGAGCAGTGGGTGCCCCGGCTGACCCGGCGCACCGTGGCCGCCAAGCACTGGGTGCCGCGCTCCCGGCCCGAGCAACTGTCGCGCTGGATCGGCGAGTTCGTCACAGCGCACGAGTACGGCGGCCCCGCCGTCCCGGCCGCGACCTCGACCGTCACCGGGGCGGGCGGGACGGTGCTCGGGAAGGCGGAGACCGGCGCCAAGGAGCGGTTCGGCGGCCAACTGGTGCTGGTCACCGGCGCGGCCAGCGGCATCGGCCGGGCCACCGCCTTCGCCTTCGCGGAGGCGGGCGCCCGGATCGTCGCGGTGGACCGGGACGCGGAAGGCGCCGCCAGAACCGCCGAGTTGGCCCGGCTGATCGGCGCGCCCGACGCGTGGCCCGAAACCGTCGACGTGTCGGACGCCGAGGCGATGGAGGAACTGGCCGAGCGCACGGCCGGCCTCCACGGCGTCCCCGACGTGGTGGTGAACAACGCGGGGATCGGCCTGGCGGGGGCCTTCCTCGACACCACACCCGAGGACTGGAAGCAGGTGCTCGACGTCAATCTGTGGGGCGTCATCCACGGCTGCCGCCTGTTCGGCCGCCAGATGGTGGAGCGCGGCCAGGGCGGGCACATCGTCAACACCGCGTCGGCCGCCGCCTTCCAGCCGTCCCGCTCCCTGCCCGCGTACAGCACGTCGAAGGCGGCGGTGCTGATGCTCAGCGAGTGCCTGCGGGCGGAGTTGGCGCCGCACGGCATCGGGGTGAGCGCGATCTGCCCGGGGCTGGTCAACACGCCCATCACCCGCAGCGCGCGGTTCGCGGGGGTCGGCGAGGAGGAGCAGGAGCGGCGCAGGGCTCGGTCCGCCCGGCTCTACGGGCTGCGCAACTACCCGCCGGAGAAGGTCGCCCGCGCGATCGTCCGGGCGGTGGAGCGCGACTCCGCGGTCGTCCCGGTCACGCCGGAGGCCCGCGGGGCGCGGCTGCTGTCCCGGCTCTCCCCCAAGACGCTGCGGGCGCTGGCCCGCGTGGACCCGCCGCTGTAGGCCCGCCGCCGGCTCACCACCGGCACCGTGCTGGCAGCACCGATCCCCACGCCGACACCGCCGATCTTCTCCGAAGGAGGACGCACCGCCATGAGTTACGCGATCAAGCCGCGCCGGGTCACGTTCGACTGGAAGCAGACCCCTCTGCACTGGATTCCGGGCGAGCCGACCGCGACGCACGTCATCAATGTGCTGCATCTGCTGCTGCCCGCGGGGGAGCGGTGGTTCGTGAAGGTGTTCAAGGAGGCGCTCCCCTACGTCAGCGACGAGCAACTGCTCAAGGACGTCAAGGGGTTCATGGGCCAGGAGGCCACCCACAGCGTGCAGCACGCGTATGTGCTGGAGCACCTGGCCGAGCAGAATCTCGACACCAGCGGCTACACCAAGCACGTGGAGTGGATGTTCGACGTGCTGCTCGGCGAGAAGCCGCCGTGGGGCGCGCCGGTCACCCGGCGCGAGTGGCTGCGGTTCCGGCTGTCGCTGATCGCGGCGATCGAGCACTTCACCGCCGTCCTCGGCGACTGGATCCTGGACGCCGACGCGCTGGACGAGGTGGACACCGACGAGGTGATGCTGGACCTGCTGCGCTGGCACGGCGCGGAGGAGGTCGAGCACCGGGCGGTCGCGTTCGACATGTACCAGCACGTCGGCGGGGGCGGCGCGGGGCGGTATCTGCGGCGCGCGGAGGGCATGGCGTTCGCGTGGCCGACGCTGTTCTATCTGTGGGTGGTCGGGGCCCGCTACCTGATGCGGCACGACCCGGGGCTGGTCAAGGGCAAGTACCTGTTCAGGAACCACCGCGCCGCCGCCCGCCGCGGCCTGCTGCCGTCCTGGGCGGCGCTCAACGGGGCGATGCCCAGGTACCTGCGCCGGTCGTACCATCCGTCACAGGAGGGGTCGCTGAGCAAGGCCGTCGAGTATCTGGCCATGTCCCCCGCGGCCAGGGCCAGCGAAAGACCGGCGGGCCGCACCGCGGCCTCCTGACCACCGAGGAGTACGGAGGAGTGTGGGCGTGACCACCGCCGCCGAGCAGCGCGCGTACCGGATCGAGGACCTGTCCCATCTGAGCGGGACGACGGTCCGTACGATCCGCGCCTACACCGACCGCGGGCTGCTCCCGAAGCCGGAGCGCCGCGGCCGGGCCAATGTGTACGACGACACGCATCTGGCCCGGCTGCGGCAGATCGCCGATCTCCTGGAGCGCGGCTACACGCTGGCCAGCATCAAGGAGCTGCTGGCGGCGTGGGACGCGGGCACCGGCCTCGGCGGAGTGCTCGGCCTGGTCGGGGAGGTGGACCGGCCGTGGTCGGACGAGACGCCCGCGCGTATCAGCTTGGCCGAGCTGATCGAGGCGTTCGGCGGGACGGCGGATCTGACGGCCGTCGAGGAGGGCCTGCAACTGGGCATCCTGGAGCCGGTGCCGGGCAGCGACGAGGAATTCCTCGTACCGAGCCCCCAGGAGCTGGCGGTCGCCGCGGAGCTGCACGCCGCCGGTGTGCCGCTGCCCGCGATCACCGGCCACCTGCGGGAGCTGCGGGTCCAGGTCGAGCACATCTCGGAGCGGTTCCTGGAGTTCACCACGGAGTACGTCTTCGAGCGGTTCCTGCGTCACCCGCCGACCGACGAGGAAGCCGAGGAGGCGGCGGCCCTGGTCCGGCGGCTGCGCCCGCTGGCCCAGCAGACCGTGGACGCGGAGCTGGCACGCGCCATGCGGATGCTCGCCACCGAGCACGTACGCCGTCACCTCGGCGACGCCGTGCTCCCCGCGCCGCCGCCGCGCCCGGCCGCCGAGCCGCCCTCGCACGTCCCGGTGCCGCTCCCGGCGGCCACGGTCGCCGCGGTCCGGGAGCTGGTCGGGCCCGACCACGTACCGGAGTTCGTGACGGCCGCCGCCGACCGGGAGATCGCGGCCCGCCGCATGGACGCCCTGACTGACCGGCGCCCCGACGACCCAACGCACTGACGACCCGGCACACTGACCACCCGGCGCGCGGATCAGGCCAGTTGGGCGGGGGCCTCCAGGGCGATCCGCTCGAAGGCGGCGGGGTCGGTGTCGAAGTCGCTGTCGGGGATGGGCCAGTGGATGACCATCTCGTCGATCCCGGCCTCCGCGTGGCGGCCAGCGAAGTCCACGAAGGCGTCCACCGACTCCAGCGGGCGCCCCTGGTCAGGGGTGAAGCCGGTCAGCATCACCTTCGGCACCTTCAGCACGTCCCGCCCGGCCTGCGCGCACGCCGCGCCCAGCCGTTCCACCTGCCCGCGTACCGCCGCCAGCGACTCCTCCGGCGTCCCCGTCTCGTACAGCGCCGGGTCCCCCGTCGTCACCCACGCCTGCCCGTACCGCGCGGCCAGCCGCATCCCCCGCGGTCCCGTCGCCTAGCGGGGAGGAGCCACCACTCCGACGTCGGATGCCGACGTTTGCCGAAGCAGTCCCTGCGCGGTCAGCCGCGAGCGAGGATACAGCCCGTACGTGAATCAGGAAAAATTTCCCTTGACATGAGGATGAAATTTTCCTACGCTCTCTATGTAGTCAATGAGATCCCACCTTGGAGAAGTCATGGCAGCCGCTGATGATTTCGAGTCCGCATCACCCGAGTTCTCTACCTGGACAGATCTCGACAAGGCCATCAAGGCCAACGGCAGCGTCCTGCGTGTTGCCATGTGGGCGCTCCGGGACATCGACGGCTACGGCCGCCTCGGCGTCCGTGTCCTTACCAGCATTCATGACAAGCTCGCCGATATCGGCGTCGGGCACCTCCCCTTCGATCTCCCCAACAACCAGCACCAGAGCGTCGTCCTCTACAAGGCGGGCAGCGAGGCGGGTGCTGTTGTCGCGGCCGTCCGCAACGGCAACAGCACCGGAGACGCCGAAGCGGCCCTCCGACGACTGAACACCTCAGATGCCGTACAGGCGGAACGAGCCAAGGACGGCAAGCTTGCGGATCTTGCCGACAAGGTCGACGAGCTGGAGAAGGTGCTCGCCAGCTTCCGGGCGATCTTCGCTGAGGACTGAGCGGCCTCCGATCAGCGAGTGCCAGTATCAGCAGCACGGCAGCGGCGGCGCACACGGCGCTTTTGGCCTTGCCGGCGGGCCTTAGTGACATTCCGCAAGGCACGAAAGGCAGGACCGATGCCCCAACCCTAACGATCAAGGAGAACAGATGATTCAGCCCCGTCCAACCGCTCCACTTTTTCAGTACGCCTACATGGGTCGTCTGCGTACCGCCGATGAACGCCGACAGGGTACCGGCTCCCTGGATTACATCGACCGACTGGCCGACCTGGCTGAGGCCGAAGATTGGGATGGCCTCGATGCCCACTACCTGGGCGAGAAGCGCATCCTCAAGAGCTACGTGAAGCTAACGTTCCAACATGTTCTAGAACGTGGCGAAGTCCTGCAGAACACAGATGGCTCCCGCAGTGTCTTCAACACAGGCCTTTTCACCCGTCAGCAGGAGTCCATCTACGGGGTATTCACCCGCAATACTGCTGGACAGTCGCCTTGGCGATTTGAGAACTGGTATGAAGAGAGTCACCGGACGATCCTTCAAAACTTCCGCGACCTGCCGGCGTTTCCGCGCTACACCGACGACCCTGGCGACTATTTCTATGACTGGACACGCCGTCTCATAGTAAATGCCCGGCACGTGGCTGAGGGTCATCCGGAGCGCTTCCCGAGCGAGCTGCAGAATAATGCTCTCAGCGCTGAACTGCAGTTGGAGGGGGCTGTGAAGCGTGCGGAGAAGCGCGTGCGGCGTTCATACAAAGCAGCTGTCCCCTTCTGGTACGTGGCAGAGAAGAAGGTCCAACTGCTGCTGCCATTGTCGCTTGTTAACCCGGGCCGAGTAGACCTCGCCCTTGTGGTATCCCGTGAGGGTGACTACTACCGTGGGCACACCGTGCTCACGACTGCGATGGCCTATGGCAACGCCCGCTTGCTGACCCGGCCAGACAGCGACTGGCTCCAGCCGGTATCCACGACTGACGAGGTCTCCAATGGCGCGTGAAGCAGAACGTCGGCGATAGCTGAGACCGACGTCCCAGCCCCCAGACCCCAGAGCCCAAGCCGGTCCGGGAGCTGGGCCATCGCCCGCTCGTAGTCGTCACCGAACCACAGCCCCAGTGTGGAACGCTGACAGGGAACCCGCTGCTGCATGACGTGCTCAGCTTCGTGAGGCAGACAGCATACGAATGTCGTGGGCGCAGCCCCAGGAGAGGGTGACGCCGGCGCCGCCGTGGCCGTAGTTGTGGAGGATGGTGCGGCCGGTGGGGCGGTGCTCGGCTTCGACGCGGACGGCCGTCCGCGTCGGGCGGGTGCCGATGCGGTGGGACAGGATGCGGGCTTCGGCTAGACGGGGCTCGACGGCTGTGCAGCGGCGGAGGATGGCTTCGGCTGCTGCCGGATCGGGGGCGAGGTCGGCGCGGCCGTCGATAGCGGTGCCGCCGAGGGCGACGGTGTCGCCGTGAGGGTAGATGCAGAGCAGGTCGGGGGAGGTGCCGGTGTCCTCGGAGAAGAACTCGGTGATGCCGGGGTTGGTGACGATGACGTGCTGGCCGCGGATGGGGCGGAGGTCGCTGTCGGCGGCGAGTTGGCGTGCTCCGAGGCCGGAGCAGTTGACGACGAGGGGGCCGAGGGCAGGTTCGTCGAGGTTGGTCACCGTGTCCTGCGTGATTGTGGTGCCGGTCGCGAGCAGGCGGGTCTGGAGGTAGGCGAGGTAGACCGGCATGTCGATGAGGGGGACCTCGAAGCGGTAGCCCGTGCTGAAGCCCGGCGGGAGTTCGTCGGGGCCGCAGGGCTGGAAGCCGGGCAGCGTCGTGGCCCAGTCAGGCGGCGCATCCGCGTAACGGGAGGCTTCGACGCCGGCGGTGATACGTACGCCCGTACTCGGATCGTCGGCCAGGACGCGGAAGACCTCCAGCGAGTGCTGGCTCCACTCGTCGACCTTGTCCTTGGGTTCGACCAGGTAGGGGCCCCACATCGCGCCAGCCGCCAGGGAGGTACGGCCGGGCAGGTCCTCGGCGACTACGTGGACGCGAACCCCGGCCTCCGCGAGGACAATGGCGGCGGTCAGGCCGGATACTCCAGCTCCGATGACGGTTACGTTCTCGACTCCGTTCACAGGACCGGACCCTAGCGCGCGGTTGCGGGCTCGGCCGGGTGCTTGGCGAGGCCGCGTTCCAGCTCCGGCAGGAAGCTCCGGACGTGCGGATTGCGCTGGCGGCGGCGCAGGTCGACGGCGAGTCGGTGGAGCAGTGCGGTGCTGCGGGGCGAGCGGACCGTCGCCAGGCGTTGGGTCGCGGTGCCTGCGATCTGGCAGGCGAGTTCGGTCTCGCCGAGAGCGGTGTAGCCGAGGGCGAGCCAGGAGCCCTCGAACAGGGCGCGGCGCTGGCTGGGATCGATCAGGGGCACTTCGTGAGCTCCGGTGGTGAGCAGTGACGTGCCCTTGGCGATGAGGTGGCGGCCTTCCGCGGTGGCGCCTTCGTTTCGGCGTATGCGGCCGAGTTGAACGAGTGCGTAACCCGCCTGGCAGTCGAGGTGGTTGCCGGTGAGGTAGTACATCCAGCGCGGTTCGGAACCGTCCGGGGAGGAGGACTCGACCAGTTGGCGGGCCGTCTCGCGTGTGCGGTCGAAGTCCGTCGTGCGTCCCGCAGCCGCGTAGGCGTAGGCGAGGCGGGAGAGCACGGAAGCTCGGGCACCGGCAGGTGCGCCCTCGCTCGTACGGGCCGCGGCCTCGCCGAGCGTGACGGCGTCGGCCGGGTGTTCGCGGCTGGCGGCTTGGAAGGCGAGGTCGGCGAGAATGTGCGCGGCCAGGGGCTTGTCG
The DNA here is from genome assembly GCF_055559175.1 of Streptomyces sp. NPDC024632. Classification (NCBI taxonomy): domain Bacteria; kingdom Bacillati; phylum Actinomycetota; class Actinomycetes; order Kitasatosporales; family Streptomycetaceae; genus Streptomyces; species Streptomyces sp. NPDC024632. Next base: position 247,296 of record NZ_JBVHLD010000010.1, on the reverse strand, counting down.
TTGACCTGGTGAACGGCGCGCAGGGCGGAGGCGAAGTAGCGCTGGGCCAGTCCGTGGTCTCCGGCGTCGAAGGCCATCCATCCGGCGAGTTGGCCGACTTCACCGAGGGCGTGCAGAAGTCGCGCCGTCGCGAAGGGGGAATGGCCGCCTTCGTGGAGGAGGAGGGCGACAGCGCGGAACTGGGCCCCTACGTAGGACAGATGGCGGGCCCCGCCGTGTTCGTCGTCCAGTAGCTGGAGGAGGGGGAGGTTCTGCTCGACCTGGTCGATGAGGGGGTCGGCATCGGTGGGGTGAGCCAGCCGGTCGGTGAACTGCCCGCGCCCGGCCGGGCTGTCGACGTACTGCGACACGATGGCCAAGAGAGTGGCGCCGGAGGCGGCGAGGAAGTGTCGGCGGTCGCGCAGTCCGCTGCGGACCCAGTCCTCCATGATCCCTCCCAGTTCACGCGCGGTCCAAGGCCGTGCGAGGTCGCTGTCCGCCGGCACGAGGGCCTGCGAGGGCGTCGACCGCGCCTGCCATAACCACTCGACGGTCACCGTCCGGCCCAGCTCCTGGGACAGCACATGCGCGACCGCCGTCGGCAACGGCGAGCGGGGCAGGCTGCCGTGGTCGCGCCAGTGATAGGGCGCCGACTCGGCCACCGTCCCGTCACCGAAGGCCCGATTCACCTTCCGGGCAAGGACTTTGGGACTCCAGGCCAGTTCGTCCAGGCACGCGGAGAGCTGGAGATTCGGCCCTTCTGGTCGTCGGCTCATTCAGCGGTTCACCCCCGCGTCGCTGCGCGCCTCCGCCCATCCCATGCTGCCTCTTCGTGCAGGTCGAAGACGAGCTCCGCAAGGAAGTTGACCGAGTTGACCGCTTGATGGGCTCCTGGCCCCGCACGTTATCCGGTGTGCTGATCAGGCAACAGAGGGCAACCAGACCGGCGGCTGGCACTTGTCCCCCCGTCCGGTGTCAGCTGCCTCCCCGATGCCGAGAAGAGGCTCCGTATGAACCACCAGCAGTTTCCGGCTCCGGACGAGTTCCACGTCCGAGCCGGCGCGGAGGCCGTCAGCCGCGCTCGGCGGAGGATTACCGTGACGGCAAGGCACTGGAAGGTTCCCTTGTCCGAGGGAGCCCTGTCCGACGTGGAGCTCTGCTCGAGCGAGATCATCGCCAACGCGCTTACGCACGCAGGCAACGAGTGCTGGGTGCGGACGCAGTGGACCGGTCAGTTCCTTCAGATCGAGGTCACCGATCGCTCTCTTCGCCCTCCTGTCGTGTCGAGAGCCTCACCCGACGCCACCTCCGGGCGCGGTCTCGCTCTGGTGGAGAGCTTCTCGCACGGCTGGGGCTGGGTTCCGAAAGAGCTGGGCAAGACGGTCTTCTTCATCAAGGCGGATGTGGCGGTCCTGACCAGTACCCGACGGATGTGCGTCCTCGTTCGTACCGCGCAGGCAAGGATCGAAAGGGCCGACGACAGCGCCTGTGCTCCCGCATCGCGAAGTCAGCACGGGCGTCGCTGGCCAATCCCCATCGCCCTCGCGAGCCGCGTCTCCAGCCTGGGGTGGTCGTGATCACTCCTCTGGACAGCGCCTGCATGCAACGCTTCGGTCCGCTCGTACTCCACCACGACAAGCCGCTGTCCGTGACGTGGTGGGCGTGCGAGGGCAGGTCCCTGCTCAAGGTCTACCGCTCGATCGAACCGCTGCAACGGCGAAACCGAGAGGCCCAGGCGCTCTTGCTCGCCCGCGACTGGGGCGTACCTGTACCAGCCGTACGGGCGGCCGGTGCGGAAGACGGATACTGCTGGGCCCTGATAGACGCGGTTAGCGGTACGGCGTCGCAGGTTGCGACGCGAGAGGACGTCGAAGCGTTCGTCCAGCGCACCTTTTGGCTGACCGGAATTCTTCGGGGCCACCGCGTCCTCGGCGGGCCGGGCACCGGCTGGCTGCCGACTCGCGGCGACAGGTTCACCAACAGCGGCGCCCTCCTGGACCAGTTGTCCGAGCGCTGCCGAACGAGACCCTGGTGGCCGGACCTGGGGCAGGCGCTCACCGTCCTGGACGACGAGGAGTGCGTGTACCTGTACGGCGACATCAAGCCGGAGCACTTCCTGCTCTCAGGGCGTGCCGTCCATGTCGTCGACTGGGAAGCGGCTGCCCGAGGGCCCGCGGTGTGTGACCTCGTGGACGCCGCCTTCCACCTGATCCGCGACCTCACCTACTCCGGCATCTCGCCTCTCCCGTTCGACGTGATCGGGCAACTCCCCGTCACGGGACCAGCAGCCGCCTGGCGCCTGGTGCGCTGGCTCGATCGACGGCGCACCGAAGATCTCGCCCTCGTGTCCGCCGAGAGCCTGCGCGACCTGATCACTTCCGCCGATCCGACCAGCGTCGTACGAACCCTGGCTCGGTTGATCACCGACCTGCGCGACGCAGGTGTTCCGCGGTAACACCGCTCATCCCGCTCGTTCTGTCCGTTCGAGACGCTCAGGAGAACACCGTGAACCGCACCGCAAAGAACCTGGGACGAAGCCGGATCGTCATCGAGACCGGTACGCCGTACCCGGACGCCACCACCATCGTGGAGCGGAAGGGGCTGGGCCACCCGGACACCCTCGCCGACCACCTCGCCGAGCGACTCTCACAGGCGTACAGCCGCTACACCCTGGAGAACTTCGGGGCCGTGCTCCACCACAACTTCGACAAGCTCGCGCTCCTGGGCGGAGCAAGCCGGGTCGAGTACGGAGCCGGCGAGATGACCGCGCCCGTCCGCGTCCTCATCAACGGCCGGGCCGCCCGCACCTGCGGCGACACCGAGATCCCCGTGGACGAACTGGCGGAAAGCACCGTGCGGGCCTTCTTCTCCGAACGCCTGCCGTCTCTCGCCGCCCACCTCGACCTGCACTTCCACATCACCAGCAATTCCAGTCCGGGCGCGGTCATCACCGACACCGACGCCCCGGAACGCACGCGATGGTTCGCCCCACGATCCGTCGACGACCTGCGCGAACGACGAGTCCTGATCGCCAACGACACCTCGCTGGGCACTGGTTGGGCGCCCCAGGGCCCCTTCGAGCCCTTCGTGCACGAACTGGCCGACGACTTCTCCGGTACGAGCGCCTTCACCGAGGCTCATCCGTGGTGTGGCACAGATGTCAAGGTCATGGGCTACTACGAGGGCGACCGCGCCGACGTCGTTCTGTGCGTCCCCCAGATGAGTCCGCTCGTACCGGACCGCACCGCGTACCTCGCCAACAAAAAGACGATCCTCGCCGAATGCCGCCGCCTCGCCGGCCTGCACCTGCCCGGCACCCCCGTCGACTTCCGCTTGAACGTCCGTGACGTGCCGGAGAAGGACGAGCTGTACCTCACCTACACCGGCAGCTCCATCGAGTCCGGGGACGAAGGCGTCGTCGGCCGAGGCAACCGCGTCAACGGTCTGATCACCCCGCTGCGCCCCATGAACATGGAGGGCGCCAGCGGCAAGAACCCCGTCTACCACGTTGGCAAGCTCTACAACCTGGCCGCGACCCGCCTGGCCCACCGACTCCACCAGGAAACAGGCGGCCACGCTGAGGTGCATCTGGTCAGCGCGACGGGTGAGCCGCTGGACCAACCGTGGCGCATCCTGATCCGGCTCTCCGAACCGGCGGCCCAAGTGGACAAGGTCCAGGCCCTCGTCGTCGAAGCTCTCGCCGGATTCCCCGCCCTCACGGAGGAACTCATCCAGGATGGAGTGCTGCTGAGTTGAACGCGCCAACCCTCCTCCCACCAGTCTCCGCGAGCTGCCGAGACCGGTTGACCGTGCACTACGGATCGGCGGCGGACGCCTGGCTGGACCGTGTCCCGCAGATCTTCGCCGCCGCCGGCCGCGGGTGGAAACTGACCCTCACCGGCTATCACGACGCTGGACACGCCTCCGCGCTCGCGACCGCCGTCGACCGCCGAGGCCGTGCTGTACTGCTGAAGGCGTGGCCCGACCCGAGCCGATACGCGCGAGAGGTGGCCGCTCTACGGCTCTGGCATCCGGGTCCTGGCCGAGTCGTGCTCATGGCGGACGACGACTTGTCGGTGGCCGCCCTCCGCATGGTCGGCCCGAGGCCGGGAGGCGAGGAACCGCCGGACGGCGAGACCACCCTCGTAGCCGCAGCGATCCAGCAGGCCCACAGCATTGGGCGGAGGGTGCCGCCCGGAACCTTTCCGTCGCTCTCCGACCACCTGCGGGACGAGGTGCTGCCTCGCGTACAGAAGCGTCGGAGCGGCAGCTCATACGGCCAACTCGCTGCTCGAGTAGCCGTGCACACGGACGGACTGGCAGAGGATCACGGCCGCAGGACCGTACTCCACGCCGATCTGTACCGCGAGAACGTCGCCTTCACGAGGCAGCGCCGACCGGTTCTCCTCGACCCGGTGCCCATGGACGGAGACGCTCTGTTCGACTGGGCCTTCTGGACTCTCTACTACCGCCTCGGCGACGGCACGCAGGAACGGCTCCGCCAAGCCGCATCCCGCTCTCGCAACCGTCGGTCCCGCATCATCCCGTGGTGCCTCCTCATCGGAATCGACGGACTCCTCTACTACGAGGAGAGCGGCGACCGGCGCGTGAACCGCATGGCAACGGTCCTCGACGCTCTGTGCGCCCAGGCCGAGTGGAGCCCAGCGAGATGACGACGTACCTGCTCAGACATGCGAGCACCACGTACAGCACCCGCTACCTGGTGAACGGTGACCCAAGCATCGCTCTCCCGCTCGACCCGGAAGGAGTCGCCGCGTGCGAGCGGCTGCGCGACACCGGCTCCCTGAGCGGCTTGCGGACGTGGATTGCGAGCGAGTTCTCGCGCGCCCGGCAGACGGCAGCCCTACTCACCAACGCTCCTGGGGTCGCGCACCAAAGCGACCCGCGGCTCAACGAACTCGACTACGGCAATTTCGAGGGCGGCCCGTTCCTTGACTACGCGGTTTGGCTCGGCGGGCACGGCCCGTGGATCCGACCGCAAGGCTCCGCCGAGTCGCAACGCGAAGGCATCGCCAGGATGCTGACCGGGGTCCAGGCTGCGCTGATGCGGCCTGGCCCGCGTGTCCTGGTGGCGCACGGTCTTCTGCTGTCCGTCCTCGGCTGGGCTGTGGCCGAAGCCCCGGACTCGCCCATGCCCTTGTTCTTCCCGGAAGCCGCGTGCCTGGACCCGCTGGTCGTCTCGGACGCCCGGCTGGTCCGGCTCATTGGGCGTCTCCTCGACGGTCTGAGCCAAACTGACCGTCGCGTAGAGCCGTCGGGAGGTGACCGTACGCAATCGGGTCGGAGGAGGGTGTCCATTCTTGCTAACTTCGATCCTCTACCGACCCCGCTCGAGGAGAGACCCCCTCATGCATGATGCACGCGCTCTGATCGACATGGGAGATGAGGCGGTCCGCCGCCTCGCCCGTCGCGGCTACGCCCTGGACCTCTCCTCCCTGGAGTCCCTCCAGTCCCGCCGCAACCAGAGCATCGGCATCGCCGACGAGCTGCGCTCCGAGTCCAAGAGTGTGGCAGCCGAGGTCCAGAAGACGGCGAAGTCGGGCGGCGACACGTCTGCCCTCAAGGATCAGGCCCGCAAGCTCAAGGAGCAGATCCGCGAGGCGGAGGTCGAGCAGGAACGGATCCAGGAGGAGCTGACCCAGTTCCTCCTCACCATCCCGAACCTGCCGGCGGACGAGGCGCCCGACGGCGACTCCGAGGACTTTGCCGTCGAGCAGCGCCGGGTCGGTAACCCGCCCGCGTTCTCCTTCGAGCCGAAGGACCACGTGGACCTGGGCGAGGGCATGGGCATCCTCGACTTCGGACGGGCCACAAAGCTTTCCGGCCCACGCTTCAGCGTCCTACGCGGCGTCGGCGCCGCACTGGAACGCGCCCTCGTCACGCTCTTCCTCGACCTGCACACCCGCCGCCACGGCTACGTCGAGCACTCCGTGCCGTTGCTCGTGACCCGCAAGACCATGACCGGAACGGGCCAGCTGCCCAAGTTCGAAGAGGACTTGTTTGCCACCGGCGTCGCCGACCGCGAACTCTTCCTCATCCCCACCGCCGAGGTTCCCCTCACCAACCTCTACGCCGACGAGATCATCCCGCCCGCAGACCTGCCTCTCGCCCTGACCGCGCAGACGCCCTGCTTCCGCTCCGAGGCCGGCTCGTACGGCCGCGACACCCGCGGGCTGATCCGCCAGCACCAGTTCTCCAAGGTCGAGATGGTCCGCATCTGCGCACCCGACGACTCCAGGGCCCAGATGGAGAAGATGGTCGGCCACGCGGAAGCGTGCCTGAAGGAACTCGACCTCGCCTACCGCGTCGTCACCCTCGCAGCCGGCGACACCGGTTTCTCCGCCCAGCTCACGTACGACATCGAGGTCTGGCTGCCCAGCCAGAGCACGTACCGCGAGATCTCCTCCATCTCCGACTTCGGCACCTTCCAGGGCCGCCGCGCCGCCATCCGTACCCGTAACGAGCACAACAAGCCCACCCCGGTCGCCACCGTCAACGGCTCCGGCCTGCCCGTCGGCCGCACCTTGGCCGCGGTCCTGGAACAGCACCAGCAGCAGGACGGCTCCGTCCTGCTCCCGCAATCCCTCGTCCCGTACATCGGCTTCCGCCGGATCACGGCGGACGGAGCACCCTCGGAGGCATAAGTGTTGGTCGGCGTCTGCGACTTCCCTGGCAGCTACGCATTTCCCCCGGCCGGGTACGGCGGGATCGAACGCTGGTTATGGGCCGTCGCCGTAGGGGCGAGAGCCGCAGGCGCCGACGTACACCTCCTCGGGCCGAGCTGGCGGGACGACCTCGGACCCGAGTGGACCCGAAAGCCGGTTCGGCTTGAGGACATCGCGCCGGGTTCGGCCGCCGTACGCGACCTCGCTGCCACCGGCTATGACCTGCTCGTCGTCGGCCACGAGTACCCGACACTGCCTGCGTGGCGCCGCGTTCGGGAGGCGCTCGACTGCGACGTCGCCACCTTCCAGCACAATCCCGACTTCCAGCACGCACCTGATGGCTTCGACGGCAAACGGGACCGCCTGTACTGCTACTCGCCCGAGATGATCGAGCGGTACGCGGCTTGGCAGCCCCGCGCGGAGTTGGCAGTCCACCTCGGCCTGGGCGAGGCTGAACCACCAGCGGTCAAGGGCGACGACCTCGTATGGGTCGGCCGCATCGACGCTCAGAAGGCTCCGCACCTGGCCCTTCGCGCTGCCGAACTCCTCGGTCGCCGCCTACGCATGGTCGGCCCGGTCTTCGACAGGGCGTACGTCCAGCGCCACGAACGGCTCTTCGCCGCCGAGCATGTCCAGTGGGACGGGGAACTGGGCGGTGCCGCCAAGACCGCCGCTTTCCACGGTGCCGGAACCTTTGTCTATACGTACGCCCGCGACTACGTCGAAGCTGGCGCCGCAGTCTTCGGGGAGGCGCTGCGGGCAGGAACACCGGTGGCGGCCCTGACCTGGCGCGAGGGCACCTGCGCGGAGGCCGCCCTCTGCCCCTTAACCGGGGAGACTACGGTCCTGCCGCCCGAGGCGGACGACGAGACGGCAGCGCGGGCGCTCGCCGAAGCGATCACCCGCACGGAAGACCTGGACCCCGTCCTCGTACAGGCGATTGGACAGCAACGCTTCGACCCGCAGCGTCACTTCGAGGCTCTGGCATCGCGGTCATGCTGAGCACCGTCGACCCCTCCGAGATACCGCGCCTACTCCGCAAAGTCCTCGGGCCTCGATGGGACTTCACCCTCGACGGCGAACGTCTGGAGATCCGCCATCAGGATCACGCGACGCCGTACCGCCCACCCCGGCACGCTCTTCCGTGGCCCGACCTGCTTGCCCGCCTGGAATCAGCCTTCGCCGAACAGGGCGTCCCCCGCGCCGCCTGCCTACCCCTTCGCTGGGGTCGCGAGACCGAGCTGACCATCTCCGCGGTTCAGGCCCTTGACCCGGTCCTCAAGGACGGCGGCACGATCCCCTACCGTCAGGGCTTCATCCCCCAGCCCGTTGTACGGCTCACCGCCAAGCGCGCCGCCGACGGCTCACTGCAGGACGGCTTCCTCACGTCCTTCGTCAACACGTCGCGCGTCGAACTCATCCCCAACCTTGATGCCTACGCCGCCGCCTTCGACCAACTCCTCAGTGTCCTGTCCCGCCTGAGCCTGCACGCCCGCCACATCTCCTTCCACGGCCGCCTCACCATCTGGCACCGCCGCCAAGTCGAAGGCATCACCCTCCGCTTCGACCACGCCGGCCTGCCCCTCGGCGACCTCGTCCTCCTCTGGAACGCCGCCCACCCCGACCGCCTCGTTCTCGACCTGGGCACCTCCCTCGAACGCCTCGCCTGGACCCGTTGCCGCACCCCGTGGCCCACTCTGATCTTCGGCCCGCTCGCCGAGGCCGCCCCCTACGAAGTGCTCGACGCCATCCGCACCGCCACGCTCCTCCTCGCCAACAGCATCACCCCCACCGCCCGTGGAGCCGGGGGCATCACCCGTCGAGTCCTCCGGCGCGTCGCCTCACGAACCGCTGTACCCGCCTTGAGCGAGGCAGTCCGTCACCTTCATCGCTACTGGGACACCTTTCATCCGATGACGGTCGGCTGGGTCGCTGTCACATCGCACGTGGATCACGAGTTCGCCACCATCGCAGAGACGCTCCAACAGGCCAGGGCCAGCCACTCCGATGAAGGGGAGTTGCCCATCGATGAGTGACGCCTCTCCCCGGTGAGGGACCCGCCAGCAGCACGATGCACGGCCAGGCACCATGAGGCAGCCGTAAGCTCCCGGGCATGAGTCTGCGTCTGAGCACCGTGATCCTGCCGATCTACCCCTGGGCTGGGGGGCGGAAGGTGTGGCAAGGAGCCGAGGAACTGGGCTTCCACGCCGCCTATACCTACGACCACCTGTCGTGGCGGGTGCCTTTCCGGGACCGAACGTGGTTCGGGGCGATCCCGACGCTGACCGCCGCTGCCGGTGTGACCGACAGCATCCGGCTGGGAACCCTCGTTACGTCACCTAACTTCCGGCATCCCGTGCCGTTCGCCAAGGAGTTGATGACGCTCGACGACGTCAGCGGCGGCCGGGTGACGCTCGGGATCGGGGCCGGCGGGACCGGATTCGACGCCGTCGTGCTCGGGCAGCAGCCGTGGACGCCGAGGGAGCGCGCCGACCGCTTCGCCGAGTTCGTGGAACTCCTCGACCGGTTGCTGCTCCAAGGCGACATCACCTTCAACGGCAACTCCTACTCAGCCGTCGAGGCGCGCAACATCCCCGGCTGCGTGCAGTCTCCGCGCCTGCCGTTCGCCGTCGCCGCCACCGGCCCGCGCGGCATGAAGCTCGCCGCGAAGTACGGCCAGGCGTGGGTGACCACCGGCGACCCCGCTCTGTACGAGACCGGCACCGCCAAGGAGTCCCTGGACGCCGTCCGCGGCCAGGTCGACCGCCTCTCCACCGCCCTGCGCGAAGCCGCCCGCGATCCCGACAGCGTCCCCAAGATCCTCCTCACCGGCTTCACCCCCGACCGCGCCACCCCCTTCGCATCCGTAGACGCCTTCGTGGACTTCGCCGGACGCCACGCCGAGGCCGGCATCACCGAGATCGTCATCCACTGGCCCATCCCTGACTCACCCGACTTCGCCTACGACCACGCCACCTTCGAACGCATCGCTCTCGAAGCCCCGGGACAGTTCACCTGATCGGTGACACACGACACGGGCTTACGGGGCAGAGTTGCGGCCGGCGTGCGCTCCTCCACAGAGTTGGATCGTGCTGAGGGAAGTCGGTGAATGGATCATGCCGATGGCCTTAAACGGAGAGCTCAGGCCGCTCGTGAACTGAGGCCGTGAAGCAGGGCGTGCGCTCCACCGCGCGACCTCACCGCAGCGCTTCACTGGGCCAGTCAGCCACCAGAACTGGAACCCAGGACGTGGGGCAGGTCAACCTGCCACCAAACGCTGCACCAGATCCAATCAGCCATGGGTGTCACTGGCAGCGCAACATTCCATACCGCCCGTCACCGTGCGCCTGCGTTCTCGTTTGCCTGGTACCCCGGACTGTGAGGGAGACCCTCTGCCGAAAGTCCGGGACACTCCTGCCGCGCACCGATGCCATGTCCTAGGCTCGGCCTAGTCGCGAATGCGGCGGGGGCGGGGGCGGGGCGGGGGCGGGGGCGGGGGCGGCAAACGGTACTGACGGGACGGTCGATAGCATGTACTTAGCTACAGGGCCGGACGGTCGGAAGGTCGTGGCGATCACCGAATCTTATGCCCAAATTCTTGCTCCCACCAGGGGATCCATGATCTCCTGGTGTGTCCTGTCTTCGATGCGGAGGTTCGTACTGTGACCAAGCAGGTCTATGGCGTCCCTCTCGAGCGGAGTGATTACCTGTCGCTTGTGCCTCACGAGAACAGTTGCCGACAGGAGGACTTCCCCCAGTGGCTGGAATCGTTCGGGGCTGACAAGCGACTTGCGCTCGATCTCTTTTCCGGCGCGGGTGGACTCAGCCTGGGGCTGACGCGCGCTGGTTGGACAATTGCCGCAGCCGTCGACCACAACGGTCCCGCCCTGGAAACTCATGCTGCCAACTTCCCCGGCATGAGTCTAGACGTCGACTTGGGCGAGCCAGCCGCACTGGAGGAACTCCTCGAGCTGATGAAGCCCGCTCGCGGGCGAATCGACCTTGTTGCAGGAGGTCCCCCTTGCCAGCCGTTCAGCCGGGCAGGGCGCAGCAAGATCCGCAGCCTCGTCGAGCACCACGGCCGGAATCCCGTCGATCTCCGGAAGGAGCTGTGGCGCTCGTACCTGCACATCATCGAAGAGCTGCAGCCTCGTGCAGTGCTCATGGAGAACGTCCCTGACATGGGACTGAGCGACGACTTCCGGGTGGTCCGATTCATCGAACAGTGTCTTGAGAACGCTGGTTACGCCACGCAGGTACGGCTGGTGGACGCCTGGCGCTACGGCGTTCCCCAGCACCGTAAGCGGTTGATCCTCCTGGCCCGCAACGACGTCGAGCGATTCGACTGGGAGCCTGACCAGGAGGGTGTCTCTCTCCGTGATGCCATCGGTGATCTTCCGTCGTTGCTGGTGGCAACTGACGAGTACGCGGGTACTCGGCCGCACATCCTGCCTACTGAGCGAGTAGGAGGCCGGCGGACACGGTACTCAGCGTCGGCAACGCCCTCTTCCTTCGTCAGCAAGATGCGGGAAGGAGCGGAGCAGGACCAGTCCGAAGACGTCGTATGGGACCACATGAGCCGACGTGTACGCGCAGACGACTGGAAAATTTTCTCGACTATGGAGTCGAACACGCTCTACTCCGATGTCGACGAGTCGCTGCGCAGGTATCGGGCTGACAGCTTCACCGACAAGTACAAGAAGCTTGACTGGGCACAGCGCAGTCGGTCCATCACCGCGCACATCGCCAAGGACGGCTACTGGTACATCCACCCGGACCAGAACCGCACCCTCACGGTTCGCGAGGTTGCTCGCGTACAGACGTTTCCCGACCGGTTCCGGTTCGCTGGAACGCGCAGTGACGCCTTCCGCCAGATCGGGAACGCGGTACCGCCGCTCCTGGGTGAGGCCGCAGCCAAGGTGTTGCGCCCTGTTCCTGGAGCTGAGAAGCCTGAGGGCGGTCTGAAGTCCCGCTGGAGTCAGGTGCGGGTACAGCTGGATAGCTGGGCTGTCGCGCGCCAGGAGTCGGAGGACTGGGTACATCTCCCTGGTGAACACCTGTCCCAGATGGCTGCGGCAGTGGTGGCGCTGCTGTCCGGGGCGCGGCTGCAGGAAGCACAGCTGGCGGACTTGGTCGACCAGGTCCGCGGGCTGTCATGGCTGTCTGCGCAGAAGGTCGCCGCTCTCGAAGAGCTTGCCCCTACTCCGACGGCTCGGAGTCGGATGGAGCGCTTGCAGACTGTTGTGGGCCTCCGCCGGATCTGGAACTCACGTGATCACCAAGACGAGGTCGCCATCCTGCTCGGGATGAAGCCTGCTGAGCGCTCGCTGTTCAAGCTCCTGAACGGCGACGACGTGCTCTGGACTGGGCAGGCGGCACTGCGTGTCGCAGCGCGTCTTAACGACAGTGACTCGGACCGCACTAACCGCCTGAGCGACGGGCGTGTCGCCCTCGTGCGAATCATCGGCTCCGGGGATAAGGCTCCTCTACGTATGGCCAGCCTTCGGCTGATCGGCAGCACGTTCTGCAAGGTCAGCAAGCCCGCGTGCGGCAGTTGCCCTGTGAGTGCCTTCTGCGTTAGTCAGGGGAAAGTGTCCGCTGAGACCCCCATGGCGGAGAGCGGCTCAGAGCCTGCTGCAGCCGTCAACGTGAGCTGAGTCCCCGTCCGTACGTCCTGACAGGCGTGTCTCACCACGGGCCTGGGCTGGACCGTGTCAGGCGACGGCTGTCGGCATTGCTGTGGACCCAGGGCTCGTGGTGCATCCGCAGGTCTTTCGTCACTGCATATCCGCGGCCGATAGGATTGGCCGGACACGTGGGAAGTATGCACTCGGACCGTCCACGTACGAGCTACCCCACGCAGCACTCCACGTGAGGGCCGTAGCAGCCCCCTCGAGGGGTCAGCATTCAGGTCGGCAAAGGCAGGGCAGACGACAGATGACATACGAGCTGGCGCCTCCCGAGCCTGCCGGCCTCATCGCCACGCTCAGTTCTCTCGGGTACTCGCTGCCTGCGGCTGTGGCCGACATCGTCGACAACAGCATCTCCGCGGATGCCGTCAGGATCGACGTCGAGTTCACCTGGGCAGGCGCGGAGACCTGGATCGCGGTCTCCGACGACGGAAACGGTATGTCCCCGGCTGAACTGGTCACAGCCATGACCGTCGCAGCCCGTGGCCCTCAGACGGAGCGGTCCGCAGGGGACCTCGGCCGGTTCGGAGTGGGCCTGAAGTCCGCGTCGTTCTCCCAAGCAAGGCAGCTCGTCGTGACATCCTCGGTGTCAGGGGAGTGGCACACCCGCTGTTGGGACCTGGATCTGGTCGAGTCGACCGGGGAGTGGCGGCTGTTCAGCCAGGTCGACACCCAGACCGAGGCAGTCCTGGCTCGTCTTCGGGGCGAAGGCCGCCAGGGTACCGTCGTGCTCTGGCGCCGGCTGAACGGCTACGCGAGCACGACCGAGCAGGACACGAAGGCACAGAAGCAGTTCTATGCGGAGGCCAGGCGGGCCGAGGAGCATCTGGGCATGGTGTTCGCCCGGTTCCTGACAGGTGCTCATAGACGACAGCTGAGGTTCTCGGGGTCGGCGGTGAAACCGTGGGACCCGTTCCTGATGCACCATCCCTCTGTCCTGCGACTTCCCCCGGAGCGGCACCCGGTCAGGGAAGGTGAGGTGAGGATCGAGGCGTTCGTCCTGCCAGGTACCCAGCGACTGACGCCAGCGGAACAGGAGGGGGCAGGCGGGCCGAACGGCTGGCTTGACCAGCAGGGCTTCTACGTCTACCGCCGTGACCGGTTGATCCTGGCCGGAGACTGGTTGGGGCTTCGTCGTCTGCGCAAGGAGGAGAAGTACAACCTGGCGCGGATCGCGGTCGACGTTCCCGCAGAGGCCGACGTCGATTGGGGGGTCGACGTCAGGAAGTCCAGCATGGTGCCACCCGTCGGCCTGCGTCCGACCCTGGAGCGTCTGGCACGTGTGACGCGGGAGCGGGCCGCTGACGTGCTGCGGCATCGGGGGCTTGTCGCGGCACGCACTTACGGGGATCCCCTCGTGTACACCTGGAAGGTCAACAGGGACGACGAGAGGCTGGTCTGCCGGATCAACCGCAGCCATCCCCTCGTGCAGTCCGTGTCGAGGCCAGGAGGGGCCGAACCCGCACGGGTTCGTGCACTCCTTCGTCTCCTCGAAGAGACCGTTCCGGTGGCCACACTACGGGTGATGCACGAGACTGGTACCGAGGACGACCCGGAGCCGTTCGCAGGCTCGATGGGCGAGGCGGACGCCGACGTGACCGAGGTGGCCCAGCAGATCTTCGAGGCAATGGTCGCCGCGGGTCGGTCACCGGCCGAAGCCGGTGACCGGTTGCGCTCCATGTCCCCCTTCGACCAGCTGCGCGGCTTCTGGACTTCGTGAACGCACATCGATGGCCGACCGTAGCCTTATATCCATGATTCTTGACCAGTCCGGAGGCCGACCATGAGCGCCTCCCCCGACGAACCTCTCGTCCGGGCCGTACGGCTCGTGCGCGGCTTCCTGGTGCACGGTCGCCAGCCGACTCAGGACGAGGTCGAGGACGCGGTCAACGTGGTCTTCGGGATGATGACGGGCCGGGGGGAGCAGCTGGACCGCGACGAGCTGCTGAAGGAGATCGAGACCCTGGTCACGGTGTTCCAGGAGCGCTCCCTGGGGCTGTCAGACCCGAAGGGGCACGAGGCGTGGCTCCGGGAAGCGAAGGTGGACCGGTCCTGGGAGTTCTGGGAGCGCTACCGCTGGTTCCTCGAGGACGTGAAGAAGCTCCCCCTCTCGGTCGTGCACCGGCTGGACCAGACCACCGATGACGTCCTCGGGCAGCTTGAGGATCCGCGTCGGCAGGGACCCTGGCGACGCAGGGGCCTGGTGATTGGTCAGGTGCAGTCCGGCAAGACCGGTCAGTACATCGGCCTGGGAGCCAAGGCGGTCGATGCGGGCTACCAGTTCATCGTCGTGCTCGCCGGCATCCACAACGACCTCCGCAGTCAGACGCAACTGCGCATAGACGAGGGTCTGCTGGGATTCAACACCCAGTACCAGATGCGAGCCAACGAGCCGGGACGGACACGTGCCATGGGTGCTGGCCGCATGCCCCTCCAGGGTGGCAAGCGGCTGGACATCGCCTCTCCGACCAACAGCCGTGAGGACGGTGACTTCGGGCGGAAGGCCGCCGCCACCATCAACTTCCCGCTGGGCCGCTTCCCCGTCGTCCTCGTGGTGAAGAAGCACTGGCGCATCTTGGAGTACCTGCGGAACTGGGCAGTCGACGTACAGGGAACCGATCTCGCCAACGGCGGCAGGATCGTCCAGGACATCCCGCTCCTGGTGATTGACGACGAGGCGGACAACGCCTCGATCAACACGGTGAAGGACCCGGACGCGGACCCGACGAAGACGAACCAGGCGATCCGCGAGCTTCTCAACTCCTTCGAGAAGTCGGCCTATGTCGGCTACACGGCGACGCCCTTCGCGAACATCTACATCGATCCGGACGCGGAACACCGAAAGGCCGGCGAGGACCTCTTCCCTGAGAGCTTCGTCCGCAGCCTCCCCTCCCCGTCCAACTACCTCGGACCCGAGCGCGTCTTCGGCCTTCGCGTCGCGGACGACGACGAACCGGACATCGAACCGCTGCCCCTCGTCCGACACGTCCGGGACGCGGAGAGCTGGCTGCCGCTTCGCCATAAGGCAGGTGCAAGCCTGAGGGGGGAGCCGCCGGCCTCACTGCGCGAGGCGGTCATGGCGTTTGTCATGTCTTGCGCCGCACGGCGTGCACGAGGCCAGGCCAAGGTGCACAACTCGATGCTCGTGCACGTCACCCGCTTCACGCGGGTGCAGGGACAGGTTCACGAGCAGGTGGACGACCTGCTGCGCCTGCTCAGTGACGTCCTGCGCGACCGTTACGGCCGAGGGGCAGAGCTGCTGCTGGAGTTCCGTCAGCTGTGGGAGCAGGACTTCGAACGGACGACCGACTGCTTTACGGCCGACGAGGCGCCACCCCTGACCTGGGAGGAAGTGGAGGCAGAGCTGTCCGACGCACTGAAGAAGATCACGGTGAAGTCGATCAACGGCACCTCGCAGGACGTTCTCGACTACCACGAGCACAGGCGGATCGGCCTGTCCGTGATAGCCATCGGCGGCCAGAAGCTGTCCCGGGGGCTCACCTTGGAAGGGCTCACCGTGAGCTACTACCTTCGGTGGGCGAACACGTACGACAGCCTGCTGCAGATGGGCAGATGGTTCGGGTACCGTCCTGGCTTCGAGGATCTCTGTCGCCTCTACACCACTCCGGAAGTGCAGGCGGCGTACGTGGAGGTCACGTCGGCTGCAGACGAACTCAGCCGCGAGGTCGAGGAGATGTCCACGCTCGGCCTTACTCCTCGGGACTTCGGACTCAAGGTCAGGGCTTCATCTCTGGGCCTCATGGTCACCGCCGCCAACAAGATGAGCAACGGCAGGCGGGTGCTTCTCAGCTACTCGGGCGAGGGACCGGAGACCGTCATCTTCGACTTCGGCAGCCATGCCGTGCGTCGCAACCTCCAGGCTCTCGAGCACTTCGTGAGGCGCCTCGACGCCGTCGGAACCCCGGTAGTCGACGACCGGAGCGGAACCGTGACGTGGGCAAGCATCCAGCCCGACCTCATCGCCGCCTTCCTGGCCGAATACCGGGCTGACCGGATGGCACAGCGAGTGCGTCCAAGGCTCATCGCGGACTACATCGAGCAGTGTGCCCGGAACGGCGAACTGTGCAACTGGACCGTTGCCCTCGTCAGCAGTTCCCAGGCCGAGTCCACCCTGGGGATTGGTGATCATCAAGTGGGGCCGGTGCGACGGGCTCCCCTGAACAAGGGCTTTCGGAAGGAGGGCCGCTACACCATCCGACGGATCCTCAGCCCTGTCGACGAACAGCTCGGACTGGACGACGAGCGGGTCCGGAAGGCGCTGGAGAAGACCAGGGCTGAGGCGAGGCTCAAGGAGAAGTCCAAGGAGCCCAAGGAGCCCTCAGGTGTGTATCTGCGTCGGCAACGGGACCCGAAGGAAGCGTTGTTGCTCCTCTACCCCATAACCGTTGGCGCCAAGGAGGGAAACGACGAGGACGCCGAGGAGGGTGCACCGACGCACCTCGTGGGGTTCCAGGTGAGCTTTCCCGAATCCGAGCGCCATGTCCGGACGGAGTACATGGCGAACGCGATCTACCTCCAAGAGGACGTCTACCCGCTTGACGCCCTAGAGGACGGAGAGTGAGCGTCACAGAGGAGGACTGGAACGACCTCGAGTCGCCGCAGGACGCCCCCGGACGATCCGTGCGTCGGCTGTATGCGCACTCGCCGGTCGGCATGCACCTCTCAGTTGACCATCCGAACGGCGACAGGATGCTGGTCATCTCGTCCGATGCCCACTCGGCAGGCGGCGTCGTAAGGACCGTCCAGCACCTTCCGCGCACAGCGGGGATCGAGATCCAGATCAACGCCGTCTCGCGCCTTGAGTACGAGCTCAAGCTCGTGCTGAAGGCCAGCGAGCTCCGTGAGGTGTTCAACCCCCTGGTCGACGACGTGGCCCAGAGCGCGAGCCTCGCTGGCGATGCTGCCGGAGCGCTGCACTCAGCGGTCGAGCGCTACGAACGGTGGCAGAACTTGCTCCGGACCGTGGGCAGTACGGGCCTGACTGCTGATGGTCGTCGCGGTCTGGTGGGCGAGCTCGTCGTCCTGCGGGACAGGCTCCTCGGGGGGCTGCCGGACCTGGAGGTAGTTGAGGCGTGGGCGGGTCCCTCGGGAGCGAACCAGGACTTCCAGCTGCCGTCTGTGGCCTTGGAGGTGAAGGCCAGTTCGGCGAAGCGTCCCCAGACGCTCCGGATCGCGAGCGAGAGACAGCTCGACGGCACCGGAGTGCCAGCTCTGCTCCTGTGCCTGGTCACGTTCGACGAGCGGCACGGGGGCTCAGGGCAGAGCCTGAACCAGGTGGTCGACAGCATCCGCGACCGCCTGAGGAGTCCTACGGCGCATGCCCGGTTCGACGGCCTGCTGACGCAGGCCGGCTACCTGCCAGGGCATCGCGAGCTTTACGACGACCACCGTTACACCGTGCGGGACATGCGTTTCTGGCACGTACGAGAGGGCTTTCCCAGGCTGGTCGAGGCAGACCTGCCCGAGGGAGTCAGCGACTGCCGGTACCACGTGGCGGTCGCCAATCTGGAACAGCACCGAGCCACAGACGAAGAAGTAGCGGGACTGACGGGGGGAGCCGATGGCTGAACAAGATCTGTCCGAGTACGCGAGAAGCCTCGTGGCGGACGTGCAGGCGACGTCCGAAGCGGAGGGATTGATGCATCAGGACGTCTTCACGGCGCGTGTCCTGTACGACCTGGAGCAGGCGGGGGTTCTCGAGAACCCCTTCGGGGCGTACCACTCCGGACGTGGTTTCGAGGTGTCCGGTTACGGGGTCAGCGCGGACGACACAACTCTGGACCTGTTCGTCACCGAGTTCGACGTCGAGCCGCTGGACCGCAAGGCGACCAAGGCGCAGATGGACGCAGCCTTCAGGCGGCTACTAACCTTCGCCAGGCGTTGCCGGGAGGGACTGGCACAGTACATCGACGAGTCCTCTGACGTGCACGACATGTGCGTGGCAGTAGGCAAGGCGCTGAGCGAGGTCGCCCGAGTGCGCCTGCTGTTCCTCACGAACAGGATCTGTACCGCATCTGTCGTCCCACCGACGGAGTTCGACGGTCTGCCGGTGAGCCGGGAGGTGTGGGATGTCGCACGGCTGCACCGCAACGAGACGTCCGGCTCGCTTGCAGAACCCATTCTGGTCGAGTTCGACCCCCCGCTTCCCTGCGTACTCACCCCGAGCGACGAAGCTGACCACTCGGTGGTGCTCGGAGTAATTCCGGGAAGCACGCTGGCGGACCTGTACGAAGTCCACTGGACGCGCTTGCTCGAACTGAACGTCCGCTCGTTCCTGCAGGCCAAGGGAGGCGTCAACCGCGGTATACGAGAGACCATCCGTAAGACACCCGGACGATTCCTTGCCTACAACAACGGCATCACGGCGACCGCGACGGAGGTCGAGTTCGTCCGCGACGCGGAAGGCCGACCGACGCACGTCAGCAACGTCAAGGGCCTCCAGATTGTCAACGGCGGCCAGACCACGGCGTCGCTCTACTACGCAAGAGCCCGTGACCGAGCCGACCTATCCGCGGTACAGGTCCAGATGAAGCTGACCAAGGTGGCGCCCGAGCGACTCACGGACATCGTCAAGAAGATCTCGGAGTACTCCAACACGCAGAACAGGGTGACGCAGGTCGACTTCAGCTCCAACGACGCCTTCCACGTGGACGTGCAGCGGTACACCCGTTCGCTCTGGGCGCCCGCCCCCGACGGAAGCAGCCAGGAGACGCACTGGTTCTACGAGAGGGCTCGTGGCCAGTACACGGACGAGCTGACGAAGGCTGCGACGGCTCCCCGTCAGCAGAAGTTCAAGCGGGTGAACCCCCTCAAGCAGAAGTTCACCAAGACGGACCTGGCGAAGTACGTGCACTCCTGGGAGCAGCTGCCTCATCTGGTGAGCCGGGCTGCGCAGAAGAACTTCGTCGAGTTCACGCTCCGAGTCACTGAGGAGCCACCGGAGGTCGACACCCAGTACTGCAGGCGTGTCATCGCGATGGCGATCCTCTTCAAGGCCGTCGACCGGGTCGCGGCCAGACACGAGGCGGCCAGCCACAAGAGCCATGTCACGACCTACACGATGGCCAGACTCGTGCTTGCTGCCGACCGGCGGATCGATCTCGACCGGATCTGGCAGGAGCAGCGGATCACACCGGCCCTGGAGGAGGCAATCGACTCCCTCTGTCCTCTGGTCATGGAAGCAGTGCTGACTCCTCTACGTGGCAACAACGTCGGAGAGTGGGCGAAGAAGGGCGAGTGCTGGGACATGGTGTCCCGGGTGCACTGGAAGGTGCCCGGTGAGCTGGAAGCAGAGCTTCGCGCCACACCCCTGCACGCGTCTGGTCTTTCGGCTGGGAGCGACGTCGTCGCCGAGGGAACGGAGGTCGAGCTCCTTGCGGTTCCCGTCGACGAGTGGTCCGCGATCGCTCGCTGGGCCAAGGAAACGCACAGTCTGAGCCCGTGGCAACGGCAGTTGCTCCAGCAGGTTGGCCGGCGTCTCGAACTTGACGAAACGGTGCCGGCCCACCAGGCGTCACAGGCAGTGCAGACCAGGTCCAAGGCGCTGGAGCTCGGCTTCAGGCCGTAAGCGGCTGCAGGTCGGTGAGTTCGCTCGTCGAATCGCCAGAAGCAGACAGTACGTGGAGAGGCTGTCGTGTCCTCAGGAGGCAGCGTGACGGGCTGGGTGAGTACCGAGAAGGGTACTCACCTGCGGGGGCGCCGTTCCCGGGACACCAGTCCCGAGATCGCACTCCGTCGTGCCGTCCACCGTCTGGGGCTCCCCTTCCGACTGCAGCGGAAGGTGGCACCGCGGTGCACAGCGGACTTCGCCCTGCCTCGGTACCGGGTGGCGGTCTTCGTGGACAGTTGCTTCTGGTACGGCTGTCCGACACATGGTCCGCAGCCCTTCCCGCGGTCAGAACGCCGAGCGTTGGACTGAGAAGCTCACTGCCAACCGATCCCGCGATCTGCGCAACACCGATGCTGCGCAGGCAGGTGGATGGACGGTCGTGCGCGTGCGGGAGTGCGTCCGACGGAACGTCGAGACCGCTGCGTACAAGGTCACTGCCACTTGCCCCGGTCCTACGATGCCGGTGCCTCCGGGGTCTCCGTGAGGCCTGGCTGCTCCGGGGGCATCAGGGGTTCGACGGGCGTCGGATCAGTGGTCAGCATTCTTTCGAGTGCGCTGAAGTCGATGTCGGGGGTACCGATCCGGCCGACCGTACGGCTGTGGGCCGTGAGGAACGCTTCCGCGAACGGGCTGTCGAGGGTGGCGACACGCTTCCACTCCCCGGACTCGAGACGGCCTCGGATGCCAACCAGGGGTACCGAGCTCACGTCTTCGAAGTCGACTACCAGGTCGGGGATGTTCAGGTACTTCGGCAGAACCCTGTAACGGTTGTGATCGGTTCTGAAGATCCTCTTCAGCGCCTGCTCATTCTTCTTGGTACGGGTGTCGTCCCACGTCAGGAAGGGGCCGGACTGCCGGATCTCGGTAGCGCGGGCCAGCCGAACGAACTCGACCTTCGCCTGTCGGCCGCCAACGCTTCCTGTGACCGCAGGGTCCTCGTACAAGTCACAGGCAGGGGTGAGCACCAACCACCACTGGCCGTCGTTCGAGCTGATGACGTCAGCGGCTGTGAGATGGGAGGTGACCGGAGGATTGAGATACACACGGGCAGCGGACGAGTGCGCCACCACAGTTCCAACGCGACTGCCTATGACGCCGTCCAGGTCTTGGACGGCGTTCTCCTTCAACCAGGCCGACAGGCGGTTAACCAGCACGAGAGCTGTCTCGCTCATGTCCGTCGTCGCCATCTGCTCCCAGTTCGGCGCGATGACGTCCTTGAGGAACAGGCCGAGCTGGCGGTTGAGCAGGCCGCTGATATGACGGGTCAGCGCGGGCACTCCGCACGTGAGCCCGTCACGTACTGCACGGGTGACCTCGTCGAGATGGTTCTTTGCGACGACCTGGATGAGCGGTGGCGCTGCCAGGTGCTCGACCTGCCCGGGCACGGCCGTGTAGAAGATCACGGGAACCCAGCGGACATCGGCGACCCGCTCGTACAGGGAACGTCCCCGCGTAAGAGCGTCCGTCGCCGGGCTGTGGCCGGAGCTGTCCCGGACGTCGAGGACGACCAGGTCGAAGTGCTCGTCCGCGAGGCGTCTTTCTGCGTCGTCGAAGCGCTCCTCGATCTCGCACTCGATCGTTCCCAGATCGACGAGCCGTTTCTTCAGCATCCCTGCAAGCCGTGCTGCCAGGTCGTGCTCGTCATCGACGATGAGCAGACGCAGGACCGACTCCCCCGTTGTCACCCGACACTCCTTCTCAGTGTTGCCTTGAAACAAGCCCCAGGTAGTGGTCCCTCGGACACCAATGCAAGCTTGCCGTCGTAGAAGTCCTGGACGACGCTCCCGGCGATGCTCAGGCCCAGACCGATCCCGTCCTCCTTGTCGCTGAAGTACGTGTCGAAGATCAGGCCCCTTATGTCCTCACGGACACCCGGACCGCTGTCGCTGACCGTGATCTCGACCGCTCCGTCAGGCAGACGTTCCGTGTCGATACGGATTCGGCGGTCTTGGTCGTCCTCCTGCGTGGAGAGCCAGTACAGTGCGTTCCCGACAAGGTTGACGATCACCTGGTTGATGTCGCCCGGGTCCATAGTCACCATTGTGTCCTGGCCCTCGATGGTGACCTCGACGTTGAGCTTCTTGGCTTCGCCCTCGTACACGGACACCGCTTCGCTGATCGCCCGCTGCAACGAGATGCTCCGAGGACGCCCCCGCCGACGGCCGCTGAGCGGCTGGATCCGCGTGAACAGACGGTCCAGCGCCTTCTCCTGCGAGGCGAAGCTGGTGCGGATGTCACTCAGCGCTTGTACGAGGATCCCATTGTCCCTGGGGATGCCCAGGATCACGTCGTCCAGGTCTTGGAGGTCGTACGCGATGCGGGTCAGTGCGGAGCGACCGTCGTGCAGGACCACGTCCACGAGCGTCCCGAGTGTGGCCAACCGGGAGAACTGCGAGAGGATCTCCTGGACCTTCTTGACGCTCTCGTTGATCGTCCCGGTTGCCTCGTCAAGAGCGCGGCCGAGGACGGCATCGTCCGCATAGCGTTCCTCAACCACCTTGCGCAGAGGGTCCAAGGTGAAGGAGTTGAAGACTCCGTGACCCTGGCTCCCTTCCGAACCGGATGATGGCTGCTGAGGACCTGGGTCTGCTGGCTGGCTGAGGCGCCGAACCCGGTACCGTTCTGTCTCCAGAGCGGACACGGCCGTCGCGAGGACCTTCTTGAGGTCCTCGTACTCCTTGCTGTCGATCAGACCTTCCCGGTGGGAACGGTCGCGCAGTCCGGGGTTACCGTCAGCCGTGATGTACACGTAGCCGGCGACCTGGTTGCTGGAGAAACGCATGGTGGGGTTGTTGACGCGACGCAGGTTGAGCTGCAGCCAGTCGTCTCCTGGCTCGCCGAAGGGCAGCACGCGGAAGCCGTCGCGATAGAGGACCACGCCGCTGTTGCCCCGGATGAGCTGGCGAACCTCGGAGATGTTCTTCGCGCCGACGTCGAGGGCGACAAGTCGGCGGACCGAGTGCCCCTCCAGGTCCCAGGCTCGGATGTCGACCTCAAGAGGGCCGCACGAAGGCCTACCCGCGTCTGTCGGTAGCTTGAGGTTCACCTCGGTCGTGGTATCCTCCGCGGCGAGCGACATCCTGAAGCGGCCGTTGCCCTCGGCGTCCACGCCACCGGTCAGACGGTAGTCAGGATGCGCCAGCGCCTCGCTGGGTGCGACAAATCCCGAATGATGCTCCAGGTCACCGGGCGGAAACTCCAGACAGATGGCGAAGTCCGGGGTACCCGGAACGCTCAGCTCGGTCGGAGCGGGCGGAGGGAGCAATCTCGAGAGCGAGCGCTTGAGCAACGTCACCGTGTGGTCGTCCCACACCTGCCGCAGGCCGACAAGTCGCATCACGGTCCCGTGCGGTGATTCGGCATCGCCCCAGGGGCTGTCGACGCGAGTGCTGTCGGAGCCCACATCTGCGCCGTACTTCTCCTGGAGGTCGTCGAACAGCAGGTCTGCCTCCTCCCAAGGAGCGAAGACTGCAGGTTCGCCTACGCTCCAGCGGACAGGGACTTGGTCCAGATACGACTCGCCGTCGATGAAGTCACCCCACTTGATGCGGAGACTGACCTCTTCCGAACTCTCGGTGCGCCGCGTGGTGAGTTCTGTCACCAGCGCGAGGCGGGCCGCTGAAAAGCGACCAATGCCCTTGGCTCCCAGGACCCGTCGACCCCGACTCTCGCTACGAGGTGCACGTTGCCGGTACGCGGTCGCGATATCCAGCCATGTGCCACGCACCGTTTCCGGCGACATGCCGTGGCCGTTGTCCCAGACCTCGATGGAACCGGTGGCCGTGGCAGTTTCGGTGTCCTTTGGGACCTCGGTTGCTTCGGTGCCCCCTACGGCTGCTGGGCCATCCGGGCTCTCGGTTGCATCGGCGCCCTCTGCGGTCTGGGTCCCCTTGAGGTCCTCCGCATTCTCAGTGACCTCGGTGGGCAAGGGACCAAGAAAGCGAATCAGCACAAGGCTGGCGTCAGCGTCGTAGGCGTTCTTCACCAACTCGGTGAGGGCGACACGCTCATTGCTGATCAGTTCCTCGCCGAGGGTGCTCATCAGGCGAGCACGCGGCCGCAGGTAAGCATCTTCGCCCGCAACATCCACGTAGACCCCCGTTGGTCATCATCAGTCGCACGCCCCCGAGAGGCGGGAATTGCCGCAGATCTTACTCTGACAACCAGTTCGTCCGTGTGTTCGGACAGCTATGCCACGCCGCTGCTTGTACGGAACGAGGCAAGTCCCGAACCAGGGCCACGACGGCTTCTTCCTGCTACCGATACCGAGGGTGCCAGCTGTACGAGGCCACCTCTGTCGCGTCCAGGTCCACTCGGCGGGAACCAACAGGAACGGACCGCCGCATGACCTGGAAGTGGACACCAGCAGTCGGCAGAACGGGCGTCCGCAGTATGTCGAGCACCGGCTGCAGCCCGGACGGATGGCCAAGGGCGAGCAGGTATCTCAGCGAGGTCACGGACATCTCAGGCACCGGCAGGGGTCTGAGGCACAGCTGCTGTGGCGTGCCAACGCACCAGGTCCACTCGATGCTGTCGAAGGTGGGCCAACCGGCAGGAAGCTCCGCTGTGGCCACGCCGGATCGGAGCTCCCCACGGAGACGGTCGAGCTGGCGACCAGCTGAGGTAGCCCAGTCCTCGACCTTCACGACCTCGGCGGAGGTGACCGCGTCGATCGGCCACTTGACCTCGACGCAGAGGCCGATGCGCAGCACCGGATCGACAGCGACGACGTCCAGGTCACCCGCTGGCTTCCCGTCCGGCCTGAAGGCCGGCACTCTCTCGGCGACCAGCAGTCCAGGAACTCCCCTGAGCCACTCAGCCCAGGCAACTGCCCGGTCGCCTTGGGCGCGTCCCACGGACCCGAAGCGGCGGAAGTCCGCCGCAGCCGAACGGAGCACGATCGGGTCGATCGCCCGAGGCGTCAGAAGGGGCGGACAGAGGATGATCTTCTCTCCGTGCTGCACAAGCGGGGAAGTCCTTGCGCTACGCCCCCGTCGGAAGACCAGCTGCGCCACGGCTGCATCCTGGTGTTCTTCGGAGACAGTCGGGCACAGCTCGGCCAAGACCGCGCGGAGCTCCGACATCTGCAGGTGTGCAAGCGTGCTCTCCAGACGGGAGAGACGGTGGGCCGTGTGCTCGCAGAGAGAGGCCACGCCCATCAACACGGCTAGGACGCGCGCCATGGCCCCGACAGTCAGACCCTCTCCGAGGTCGAACGAATCCGGCAAGTGGCCCTCAGGTACTGCTTGGCGGAACGCAGCTATCTCCTTGGAGGCACGCTCGACAGAGGCGGCGAGCACCTCGAGTGGAGGCCCCGAGCGCGAGCCGACACCCCTCGTTGATATCCACCGGCGTTCGACGTCGGACAGCCCGGAGACGTCGTGTGGCGTCGCACTCCTCTCGAGGTGCATGTCGGCAACCTCGATGGCGGGGTCCCACCGATGGCGAACTCTGAAAGCCTCCCGTGAGCGGCGAACTTCGTAGCCCCCTGCTCGGATGCTCGCCTCCATCAGGTTGAGGGTCTGAAGGCCCACTACAGCCACCGCGAGTTCCATCGCGGTGTCCTCGCCGAGGTCCTGTTCGCCGACGGGCAGTTCGTGGTGCCACTCGATCAACTGCGCCAGGACACTCTCCCAGGGAACATCGGTCTCGACGCCGGCCGTGATCTCCATCGCACGCTGCCTCGTGACGACCTTGAGCAGGACGTAGATGCGGTCAGCGCTTGAGGACCAGGCCGCGTGCCCTCGAACACGGGCGCGTTGGTCGGCTATCGCGTCAAGCAGCTCTGCTTCCGGTGTCACTGTCCTGCTCCGTTCTCCTGGTGCGACGAGCCTTACTAGCTGCCTATGGGTAGCCACCGCAGACGTCGTACAGATCTACTACAGGAGGACACGGCAGGCCGTCATAACGTCGCAGCTGACCCTATTTCCCCGAGTTCCGTCCGACACCGTGGGTGATTTCCGCTGTCGAGGAGGGGGCTGGCAGACTGGATCGGTGATCAGAGAGCCATTTGAAGCGATCGTCAACGACGACGGGACCGTGGAGATCCCTCTCGGAGTTCTTGCCGAAGCCGGCCTGGATATCGGCGCTCGGATCGTTGTCTACAGCGACGGTGACGGGTGCGTGGATCTCCGTCGGCAAGAGGACGCGATCCAGGAGATCTTCGATCACGGCAACCTTTGAAAGTAGTACCCCGGGGCCGTTCCGGCCCACCCAGGAAAGTGGCTTGCCGAACCTGGCCAGGGCGACGGGCCCTGCCCCATAAATGCACCAGTTGGAGCGGTACGCCGCGGACAGCAGCAGTCGCATCTTCGCCCTGCGCACAGGGTCGCCTGACAGGCAGCAACGCGCTGACCTGCGGGATACCTCCGAGGACTCCGCCATCCGCGGTCAAGTCGAGCGCGTCTCCGCGGCCCTCGCCGCCGAGGACCGCGATCCAGCCGACGCGCCGAAGATCTTCCTCACCGGCTTCACCCCCAAGTACGCCCAGCCCTTCACTTCGGTCGACGCCTTCGTGGACTTCGCGGGACAGCACGCGGAGACCGGCATCAACGAAATCGTGCTGCACTGGCCGGTGCCCGACACGATCTTCGGCCATGACCCCGTCATCTTCGAGCGGATCATCACCGAGGCTCCCGCCCAGCTCAGCTGACTCGCCCCGCCCTTTTCACTGGCTCCATCTACCCGCGATGTCCACGCCAAATGCCGGAGTGCAGGGATTCGCGCAGGTCAGCTCGTGATGTATGAACGCGGCTTGGCCGACGTCACCAGGGTGCCCAGGCGCATCCGGCTGGTGACCGCGGCGGCGGCGGTCAGGGTCGGCACCGCGCCGTACCACGGCTTGTCCCGGAAGCTCCGCCAGGACAGATGGTCATACGTATAGGCGGTCCCGAACCCCAGGCCGGGCGCGTCAGGGGGGCGGGGGCGGAGGGGTTTGTACCAGAGGGTGGACGGACTCTTGGTGCGGGGACGGGTCTGCTGTACAAATATGACCCATGAATCACGATCTTTTGGTGCGACGCCTGGTCATCGACCTGTGCCGACGCCCGGTTTCGTGTTGTCGCTGATCACGCGTCTCTGACGCCGCCCGCCGTTCGGTCCTCGACCCGGCGCGGCCCCTTTCCCGAACTTCGTTGAGCCCACCCCGTCGTGGGGCGTTCGGCTCTGCCCTTTTCCCCTTCTGCTCTCGCTCGGGGACAGTCGCCGCTGTCGCTTGACGTCGACCGCGCCTGCCCTGGCACCCCCATGGAGGCAGTCCGTTGTCCGCCACCTCACGCCTGCCAGAAGCCGGTCCCGCCGCGATATCCGACGAGCCGACCGATCCGGCCGAGCCGCCGGGGCGCGGCCGTCCTCGCGCGAAGGGCGTCTGGGCGCGCGTACGCCGTCTCGCGCTGCCGCTCGGCTCGCTCCTGCTCTTCCTCGTGCTGTGGCAACTGCTGGCGGCGAGCGGGAAGTGGAGCGAGACGCTGGTGCCGCCCCCGGCCAAGGTGTGGGACGCGTTCATCGACGTGTCCACGACGCACGACGGGGTGCGGGGCTACAACGGCACCACTCTCGTCGATCACTTGGCCATCAGCCTGCGCCGCATCGCGATCGGCGGCGGTATCGGCATCGCCCTCGGAGTGCTGTTCGGCCTGCTCATGGGCACGGTCGGCTGGGTGCGCTCGCTGTTCGAACCCTGGATCACCTTCCTGCGGACGCTGCCGCCGCTGGCGTACTTCTCCCTGCTGATCATCTGGCTGGGCATCAACGAGGAACCGAAGATCACCCTGCTGGCCATCGCCGCCTTCCCGCCCGTGGCGGTGTCGACCACCGCGGCCGTCGCCGCCGCGCCGCGCGGCCTTGTTGAAGCGGCCCACGCGCTCGGCGGGTCGCGGTGGGACGTCATGCGGGACGTCATCGCCCCGTCGGCGCTGCCGGAGATCCTCACCGGCGTCCGGCTGGCGGTCGGGGTCACGTACTCCTCCCTCGTCGCCGCCGAGCTGGTCAACGGGCTGCCCGGCATCGGCGGCATGGTCAAGGACGCCGCCAACTACAACAACACGCCGGTGGTGCTCGTCGGCATCTTCACCATCGGCGTCTCGGGGCTCGTCATCGACGGTCTGCTGCTGTGGCTGGAGCGCAGCGTCGTGCCGTGGCGCGGCCGTTCCTAGTTCCCGGCCGCCCGCCCGCCCCCCCCGTCCGTGGCCCGGTCCCTCGCAGCCCGCAGCGAGCAGCCCGCGGCTCCGGGCCCCCGTAACCCGCGACCCGCGACCCGCAACCGGTACCCCGTACGCCCTTCGCCCCGCCCGTCCCCTCCTCGCACAGAAACGGCTCCCCATGTCTGCCTGGAAGCACCGAGTTCCCGTCGGCACCGCCGCCCAAGGACCCTCGCGCCGCCTGCTGCTCGGCGGTGCGCTGGCCGCCGCGGCCTCCGTCGCCCTCACCGCCTGCGGCTCGGACGGCGGCAGCTCGTCCGGCGGTTCCAAGCGGCTGCGCATCGGCTACTTCGCCTTCCCCAGCGGCGACTTGCTCGTGAAGAACCACAAGCTGCTGGAGAAGGCGCTGCCGGACTACAAGATCACCTGGATCAAGTTCGACTCGGGCGCCAGCGTCAACCAGGCGTTCCTGGGCAAGTCCCTCGACATCGGCGCCCTCGGCTCCAGCCCCTTCGCGCGCGGGATCTCCGGCTCCTCGCCGATCCCGTACAAGGCCGCGTTCATCCTCGATGTCGCGGGCGAGAACGAGGCGTTGGTGGCCCGCAAGAGCACCGGCATATCCGATGTGGCCGGTCTCAAGGGGAAGACGGTCGCGACGCCGTTCGCCTCCACCTCGCACTACAGCCTGCTGGCGGCGCTGGACGCGGCGGGCCTCAAGGCGTCGGACGTCAAGCTCGTCGACCTCCAGCCGCAGGCGATCCTCGCCGCGTGGCAGCGGGGGGACATCGACGCCGCGTATGTGTGGCTGCCGACCCTGGACGAACTGCGCAAGACCGGAACGCAGTTGATCAGCAGCAAGGAGATCAGCGCGGGCGGCAAGCCGACGCTGGACCTGGCCGTGGTCTCGGACGCGCTGATCGCCAAGGACCCGCACGCGATCGACGTGTGGCGCAAGGCGCAGGCGCAGGCGCTCGGGCTGCTCAAGTCCGACCCCGAGGGCACGGTCAAGGCCGTCTCCGCCGAGCTGAACATCAGCGCGGACGACGCCAGGAAGCAGCTCGCGCAGGGCGTGTTCCTCACCCCCGACGAGGTCGCCTCCGCCGCGTGGCTGGGTACGGAGGGGCAGCCGGGCAAGCTCGCGACGTATCTCACCGGCACCGCCCGGTTCCTGGCCGACCAGAAGCAGATCGACGCCGCGCCGTCCGAGGACGTCGTCGGCAAGGCGCTGTATCTGAAGGGGCTGCCCGATGTCCTCAAGTGAGACGGCGAGCGGGACCGTTGGCCGGACGGCCGACAAGACCACCGGGCCCGAGGCTGCCGCGGCTGCCGACGCCACTCGTGCCGACGCCCCCCGCTCCGACGCCCCCCGTTCCGACACCGACCGTGGCGGCGCCACACCCGCCGCCGGGGTCATCGCGCTCGACCGCGTCACCCACCGGTACGGCAAGGGCGAGGAGGCGGTGACGGCCGTGGGACCGGTCGATCTGACCGTGCCCGCGGGCGAGTTCCTGGTGCTCGTCGGCGCGTCCGGCTGCGGCAAGAGCACGCTGCTGCGGCTGATCGCCGGATTCGAGCGGCCCGCCCACGGCTCGGTACGGGTGTCGGGCGTCGAGCCGCTGCCCGGCAAGGCGGCCGGCGTGGTGTTCCAGCAGCCCCGGCTCTTCCCGTGGCGCACGGTGAAGGGCAACATCGACCTGGCCCTGCGCTACGCCGGGGTCGACCGGGACCAGTGGCCCCGGCGCCGTGCGGAACTCCTCGCGCGCGTCGGCCTGGAGGGCACCGAGAAGCGGCGGATCTGGGAGATCTCCGGCGGCCAGCAGCAGCGTGTCGCCATCGCCCGCGCCCTGGCCGCCGACCACCCGCTGTTCCTGCTGGACGAGCCGTTCGCGGCGCTCGACGCGCTGACCCGCGAACGGCTCCAGGAGGACGTACGCCTGGTGACCGCGCAGACCGGGCGGACCACCGTCTTCGTCACGCACTCGGCGGACGAGGCGGTCTTCCTCGGCACCCGCATCGTGGTGCTGACCAAGGGGCCGGGCACCGTGGCCCTCGACCTGCCGATCCCGCTGCCGCGCGGCGACATCGACGCCGACGCGCTGCGCGACAGCGAGGAATTCGCCGAGCTGCGCGCCCGGATCGCGCACACCGTGAAGGCCGCGGCGGCCTGATCCCTGGTCCCCGGTCCTCACGACCTCTCCATCCACGACACCCGCGCTCCGTATCGACGACATCCGCGACATCCGCGATACCCGCGACACCCGCGACACCCGCGACACCCGCGACACCCACACCATCCGCGACAGAGGAGGAACCACAGGTGAGCATCACCAGCGAGCAGCCCGCCGTAACCGACGCCGACCGTCCGACGACGTCGTCAAGGCCGTCCCCGTCATCAACGCCGTCCCCGTCGTCCCCGTCGCCGAGGGCGACCCCGTCGTCAACGGCGTCCCGTCTGCCGATCACCCCGCTCGGCCCGCGCTTCGGCGCGGAGATCCACGGCATCGACCTCGGCCGGCTGGACGACGACCAGGTCACCGCGATCAGGGCGGCCCTCGTGGAGCACAAGGTGCTCTTCGTCCGGGGCCAGGACATCGACGACGCGGCGCAGATCGAGTTCGGCCGCCGCCTGGGCGAGGTCACCACCGGGCACCCGATCCACGACTCCGGCGACGTGGCCCCCGAGGTGTACGCCGTCGACAGCCAGGACAACGGCTTCGCGGACGTCTGGCACACGGACGTGACGTTCGTACGGCGCCCGCCGGCGATCTCCGTACTGCGCGCGGTGCTGCTGCCGCCCAACGGCGGCGACACGACATGGGCCGACAGCCAGCTCGCCTACGAGTCGCTGTCGCCGGGGCTGCGGGCGTGGGCCGACTCGCTGACGGCGGTGCACGACGGCACCCGCGAGTTCGGGTACTACCTGGCCCAGCGCAGGAAGGGCCGGGGAAACGTGTGGGAGGGAGAGGAGTACACCGAGCTGAAGCCGGTGGAGCACCCCGTGGTGCGGGTGCACCCCGAGAGCGGGCGCAAGGGGCTCTTCGTCAACCCGGGCTTCACCTCGCATGTTCTCGGGGTGTCGGACCACGAGAGCCGGGGGCTGCTCGACATCCTCTACGCCCACCTCACCAAGCCCGAGCACCTCGTACGCCACCGGTGGAGCGCCGGTGACGTGGCCCTGTGGGACAACCGCAGCACCGCCCACTACGCCAACCGCGACTACGGCGACCAGCACCGCGTCATGCACCGCATCACGTTGAGCGGGGACACGCCGGTCGGCCCCGTAGCAGGAGCCGGAGCAGGAGCCGGAGCAGGAACCGGAGGCGTGGGCTGACGGGCGGCACCGGGAAGTCCGCTCCGGCCCGCGCCGCCCGCACCAAACCCGCCCCGCCCCCCGCCCCCGGGCCCCGGACCCCGGACCCCGGGGGCGGGGCTGATCGCGCCGATCACCTCTGCTTATCATCAGGTGTAGACATCACATGTAGACATCGGCTGTAGGCATCGGTCCGCCCCTGTCGGGCGCACGCACCACACGGTGCCTCAGGGCCCGGGCGCGAGGAGCACGATGGAGTCGGCACGGTCGCGGGCACTGGTGCCCTGTCTGGCGTTCATATGCCTGGTCACCGCCGTGATCGGCAGCCTCGGGGCACCGCTCATCCCGTCCATCGCCTCGATGGACCACGTGTCCGTGACCGACGCGCAGTGGTCGCTGACGATCACCCAGCTGGTGGCGGCGGTGGCCACGCCCGTGATGGGGCGGCTCGGTGACGGGCCGCACCGCAGGACCGTCGTCGTCGGCACCCTCGCGCTGGTCGTCGTCGGCTGCGTGCTGGCGGCGCTCCCCCTGGGCTTCGCCGCGCTGCTCGTCGGCCGCGCCCTCCAGGGCATCGGTCTCGGGCTCACGCCGCTGACCATCGCCGTGGCCAGGGACGTACTGCCCGCCGCCCGCGCCGTTCCGGTGATCGCCCTGCTGTCGATCACGGCCGTGACGGGGGTGGGCCTGGGCTATCCGCTCACCGGTCTGATCGCGCAGGGCGGCGGCGTCCGCGCGGCGTACTGGTTCGGCGTGGCCGTCAGCGTGCTCGGCCTGGCCGCCGCCGCGTGGGTCGTCCCGGCCGCGCGGCATCGCGCCCGCGTCCGGCTGGACGGGGTCGGCGCGGTGCTGCTGGCCGTGGCCACCGCGTCGCTGCTGGTCGCGATCAGCGAGGGCGAGAGCTGGGGCTGGGCCTCGGCGCGCGTGGACGGCATGATCGCCGCGTCCGTCCTGCTCTTCGCGGGCTGGGTGTGGTGGGAGCTGCGTACGGATCATCCGCTGGTCACACTGCGGCTGGTACGTGACCGGGCGGTGCTGACCGCGAGCGTCGCGGCGGTGCTCGCGGGCGTCGGCATGTACCTGCTGCTGTCCACCGTCACCAGGCTGGTGCAGACGCCCGCCACCACGGGCTACGGGCTGGGCCGGACGGTGGTCGTGGCCGGTCTCGCCCTGACGCCGTTCTCCCTGGGCAGCTTCCTGGCCAACCGGCTCACCCCGGTGCTGGTCCGCCGGATCTCGCCCCAGCGGGTCCTGCCGATGAGCTGCCTGGTGCTGCTCGCCGCGATGGCCCTGTTCACCGCATGGCGCGGGAACATGGCGCAGATCATGGCGGTCATGTTCGTCGCGGGCCTCGGCGTCGGGGTCATCTTCGCGGTCGTGCCGGGCTTCCTCGTCCGCGCGGTGCCCGCGCACGAGACGGGCAGCGCCATGAGCTTCAACCAGGTGCTGCGCTACATCGGTTACGCGGTCGGCAGCGCGCTGAGCGCGGCCGTGCTCGAAGCGCACACCGCGGAAGGCGCGGCGTTCCCCACGTCCGGTGGGTACAGTGCGGTGGGGCTGCTGAGCTGCGGCGTCTGGCTCGCCGCCGCCGTGGTGGCGGTGGCCGTGCCGTGGCGCCGACGCGGTTCGTCGGCACGGCCCGGTCCGTCGGCACGGCCCGGTCCGTCGGCACGGCCCGCGGCGGCGGCCCAGGCGCGCCCCCGGGTGCGGGCGCGGCCCGGCGAACACGACGACCTCCACGAACTGGACGGAACGGCCGCGGAATGAGTGGAACGACACCGGCCGACGAACGGCCCGCCGGGGCGGCCCAGCACCGGCGCGACGCGGCGGGCAGCCGCGAACGCCTGCTGAAGGCCGCGGGCGAGCTGTTCGCCGAGCACGGGTACGACCGCACCACCGCGCGGGCCATCGGCAGCCGCGCCGGGGTCGATCCGGCGATGATCGCCCGCTACTTCGGCGGCAAGGCCCAGCTCTACATCGCCACGCTGCGCACCAACGACGGCCCGGACGACATCGTCGACCTCCTCGACCCCGACCGTCTGGCGACCATCCTCGACCGCACCCGGCGCCACGGGCCCAACCCCGTCTACCAGGTCGCCGTCCGCCCCCACGAGGACCCGGCCGGTCAGCAGGCCACCCGCGCGGAGCTGCACCGCCGTGTCGTGGACCCCCTCCACCGGCGCCTGCTCGCCGAGGGCACCCCCGACCCCGCCCTGCGCGCCGAACTCATCGCCGCCGCCTTCATCGGCGTCGTCCTGGCCCGCGGCTCCGGCGCCTTCACCCGCCTCCCCGCCCTCCCCGACGCCGAGCTCCGCACCCTCCTCCTCCAGATGCTGACCCCCCAAGGCCCGAGCCCGGACCCCGACTCCGCCCCGGACGCGAGCCCGAACCCCGACTCCGGCCCGGACCCGGCCCCTGACCCCGACTCCGCCCGCTAGGGGAGGGCCGGGAGGGCGAAGAGGCGGGCGGCGTTGTCGTGGCAGACGGCGCGGAGCCAGGCGGCGCCGAGACCGGTGGATTCCAGGGCGTGGAGGGCGTGGGCGTAGGGATAGGGGATGTTGGGGAAGTCCGTGCCGAGCAGGACGCGGTCGGCGAGGGCGGACAGGCGGGGCAGGGCCGCGGGCGGGAAGGGGGCGGCGGACTCGCTGAAGTCGGTGAAGGCCATGGTGGTGTCGAGCAGGACCCGCTCGTGCCGCTCGGCGAGGCCGAGGAAGTCCTCGTACTCCGGCATTCCCAGGTGGGCGACGACGAGCCGCAGCCGCGGATGCCTGGCGAGCAGGGCGGCGACGGGGGCGGGGCCGGTGAAGGGGCCGGGGACCGGGCCGGAGCCGCAGTGGGTGACGACGGGAACGCCGGTGTCGGCGAGCAGGCCCCAGACGTCGTCGAGCAGCGGGTCGTTGGGGTCGTAGCCGCCGACCTGGAGGTGGCACTTGAAGACGCGCGCGCCCTGGGCGAGGGCGCGGCGTACGTCGTCGGGGGCGCCGGGCTCGGCGAAGAACGTCGCGGTGTGCAGGCAGTCCGGGGTGCGGGCGGCGAAGTCGGCGGCCCAGTCGTTCAGCCAGCGCGCCATGCCGGGCTTGTGCGGATAGAGCATCGAGGTGAAGGCCCGGACGCCGAAGCCGCGCAGGGTCTCGACACGCCGCCGCTCCTCCTCGCGGTACGCGATCGGCCAGGCGCGGCCGACGAGCGGACCGGCCGCGTCGAAGTACGCCCACACCTTGGCCATGACGCGCTCGGGCATGAAGTGGGTGTGCACGTCGATGAGGGCGTCGAGGCCCAGGGCCTGGCGGAACGCGGCGACCTCGGCCTGTTCGCCGCGCCGGGGCGGCTCCTCGGGAGGGGACACGCCGCCACCTTATCCAGCGCCTCAGGACCGGCCGCGGCCCCGTCGGTGCGGGGCGGCACAGGACCCCCTTGGTCCGAATGAGTGGCGTTTATGTGTATATCCGCGAATCCGGGGTGCGGCTCCCACGATTCCGTGCCGTCTTCCTCATGATCGGAGAAGTCAGATTTCCGCACCAAGGAATCGAGAGGTCATGAACGTCTTCAAGAACGTCACCGCCTTCTGGAGCGCCTTCGTCGGCGTGCTCCTCAAGCTCGTCGCCGGGCTCGGCTTCGCCACTCCGGCCCGCACCGCCCGCGTCCACACCGCCGCCGCCCAGGCCGCCGCCGTCCCGGCCGCGGCCGTCGCCGCGGCGAACGGTACGGGCGCCACGCCGACCCCCACCAGGACACCGTCCTGCGCCGCACTGCTGCCGGCCCCGCGCCCCAGCAGCCGCTCGCTGCCGCCCACGATGAAGCAGCGCATCAGGGCCGAGGCGCACGGCTCCTCCCCCTCCGCCCGCAGCATCTCCCCGGACACCGGCGAGGCCCTGCCGTACCCCGCCAGTCCGGCCCTCGCGGACCACGCCCTGACCAGCACCGCGGACGAAGCGGTGCTCGTCCGCTGAGCCGGACCGCGTACGACGATCCCGTACGTGGTCCCCGCACGGAGATCCCGCAGGAACTTCCCGGGACGCAGTCCCCGCACGAACTCCCCTTCCGTACAAGCTTCTTGTACGACCAGCACCGCACCAACCCCACAGATTTCTGCGCCCCACAAGCGCAGCGCTCACCCTCGTCGCACCAGCAGCCGCACCAGCAGCCGCGCCGGCGGCCGCACCAGCCAGTCGTACCGTCAGCCGTATCCGCTGCCAGTCCGTCAGCCCGTACCCCTGCCGTGATCGCGTGACCCGCGCCCCTGTGACGCCCCCGGGAGCGATGGGATCAAGCCGGAATCGCGGCCAAAACGGGCTCGGCTGAGCGGGTATCCGCACCTTTGTGCGGGCGGGGCAAGGATGCGCAAGGATGGGCCCGTGACCTCAGCCAATGAGCCCAGCGGGCAGCATCGATCAGCGGACGTGTCGTCCGCCGCCTCCTACACCGCCCCTCCGCCGCGGCTGATCGCCACCGACCTGGACGGCACGCTGCTGCGCGACGACAAGACGGTGTCCCCGCGTACGGTCGCGGCGCTCGCCGACGCCGAGGCCGCGGGCATCGAGGTCTTCTTCGTCACCGGGCGCCCCGCACGCTGGATGGACACCGTCGCGGCCCACCTCGCGGGGCACGGCATGGCCATCCTGGCCAACGGCGCCTCCGTCTGGGACCTGCACAAAGGCGAGTTGATCGAGGCGTTCCCGCTGCCGGAGGACGACGCCCTCGCCGTCGCGCACGCGCTGCGCGCCGCCGTGCCCGGCACGACCTTCGCCGTCGAACGCGCCGACACCTTCTACCGCGAGCCGGACTACCCCCGCGTGATCGAGCCGGACTTCGGCCCCACGGCCCCGATCGAGGAACTGCTCGCCGTGCGCGACCCGCGCCAGCCGCTGCTGAAGCTGCTCGCCAAGCACCCGTCCATCGACCCGGACGAATTCCTCGCCATCGGGCTGAGCGTGGCGGGACAGCACGGCGAGATCACCCGGTCCAGCGACAGCGCGCTGCTGGAGATCAGCGGCGAGGGCGTCAGCAAGGCCACGACGCTGGCGCGATGTTGCGCCGAGCGCGGGGTGTCCGCCGCCGAGGTCGTCGCCTTCGGCGACATGCCGAACGACCTCGCGATGCTCGGATGGGCCGGTACGTCGTACGCCGTCGCGAACGCCCATCCCCGCGTCCTGGCCACGACCACGCACCGTACCGAGTCCAACAACGACGACGGGGTCGCCCGCGTCATCGAGCGGATCATCGCCGCCCGGCACGCGGACAGGCCCTAGCCCGTACGGGGACGGCTGGTCGCACCGCTCCGCCCGGTCAGTCCGTACGCAGCGGCGCCTCCCACCGCACCGTCGTGCCCGCGCCCTCGGGGCCCGGCCCGAACTGGCTCGATCCGCCCAGCGATTGGGCGCGGCGGGAGAGATTGCGCAGGCCGCTGCGGCGGCCGGCCGGGGGGATGCCGACGCCGTCGTCGGTGGCGGTCAGGCGGACCGCGTCGCCGCCGCCGGGAAGGGTGGCGGTGGCGTCGAGGGTGATGTCGATGCGCGAGGCGCGGGCGTGCCGGAAGGCGTTGGAGAGGACTTCGCGCAGCGCCGCGACGAGGTTCTTGGCGGTGGGCTCGCCCACCAGCGCGTCGACCGGTCCGATGAAACGTACGGACGGCTGGAAGCCGAGCGGGACGGCGGCGGTGCCGACCTCGCGCAGGACGCGGGCGCGCAGTCCTGAGGGGGCGTCGTCGGGCGCCTGCTGGAGGGCGTAGACGGCGGTGCGCACCTCCTGGATGGTGGCGTCGAGTTCGTCGACGGCGTGGCCGATGCCCTCGCGCACCTCGGGCGTACGGGCCCTGCGCCCAGCGCCCTCCAGCATCATGCCGGTGGCGAAGAGCCGCTGGATGACGAGGTCGTGCAGGTCGCGGGCGATACGGTCGCGGTCCTTGTAGACGGCGAGGCGTTCGCGGTCGCGCTGCACGTCCGCCAGGACGAGGGCGAGCGCTGCCTGGGCGGCGAACTGGGTGGCCAGTACGCGTTCGGCCTCGGTGAACGGACGGCCGCCGGGCTCGCGCGGCAGCGCGAGGATGCCGATGACACGGTCGTTGCTCCGCAACGGGAGCATCATGGTCGGCCCGAAGCGTTCCGCCAGCCGCGTGGTGGTGCGCGGGTCGGAGGCGGCGTCCGCCACGAAGACGGCCTCGCCGTTGAGGAGTTGGGCCGCGATCGGATTCTGCGGCGGGATGACGGTGCCGACCATGCCGGCCGGCTCGGCGGCGGAGGCCGCGACGACCTCGAGGCCGCCGTCCCCGGCCCCGTTCTCGTCGAGGCTCGGCAGCATGACCAGCGCGGCGGCGGACTCGGCGAGCTTGCGGGCCCACACCGCGACGACGTCGAGCGCGTCGCTGGTGCCGTCCCCGGTGAGCAGGGCCGTGGTGACGGCGGCGGCGCCGCTGATCCAGTGCTCGCGCTGCCGGGTGGCCTCGTACTGCCGGGCGTTGCCGATCGCGATCCCGGCCTCCATGGCGAGGATGCGCAGCATGGCGGTGTCCTCGTCGGTGAACTGCCGGCCGCCGCGCTTCTCGGTGAGGTAGAGATTGCCGAAGATCTCGGTGTGGACGCGGATCGGGACGCCCAGGAAGCTGCTCATCGGCGGATGGCCCGGCGGCAGGCCCACCGCGCGGGCGTCGTCCGACAGGTGGGCCAGCCGCAGCGGCACCGGGTGCCGGATCAGCTCGCCGAGCAGCCCGGTGTGACCGTCGGGCAGTGCGCCCATCCGCTCGGCGTCGGCCTCGTTGATCCCGTACGTGATGAAGTCCGCGAGTCCCGAGCCGTCCGCGTCGAGGACGCCGAGCGCGGCGTAACGCGCCCCGGCCAGCTCGGCCGCCGTCTCCACGATGCGGCGCAGCGTGGTGTGCAGCTCGATGCCGGTGCCGACCGAGACGACCGCTTCCAGCAGTTCCGGCAGCCGGACGGTGATCTGGGAGGCGATGCCCTGGAAGCTGAGGGTGGTCGGCTCGGGGGTCTCCCCGTCGCCCGGAGCGTCTCCGGAAGAGGTCGGTCCCGCGGGGGGTGCCGCGTCGTAGGCCGGGGCGTATGCCGGGGCGTCCTCGTCGTTCGGGGCCGCCCCGGCCGTCTCCTGGCGCGCTTCCTCGGGCGTCCCGCTGGGCGTCTCGTTGTCTGAGGCCATGAGCCGAGGTTATTTGGTGGCGTATGTCCGGGAAAGTCAGGCGGTGCCCGTGCCCACGAGCGAACGCGGTCCCGAGGCGGCGGCCGTGGCCCCCGCCAGAGCCGTGTCCGCGAGCCGTTCCCGCTCCAGGGTGCGGCGGAACGGCCCCTCGGCCGCCGCCAGTTCCTCGTAGCCGCCGCGCTGCACGACCCGTCCCCGCTCCAGCACCACGATCTCGTCGACCGCGCCGCCCGCGAGACCGGCCAGCCGGTGGGTGATCAGCAGCGTCGTACGGCCGCGCGTGGCGGCCAGCAGATCGGCGGTCAGGGCGTCGGCGGTGGCCAGGTCGAGGTGTTCCGCGGGCTCGTCCAGGACGAGGACGGGGAAACGGGCGAGCAGCGCGCGGGCCAGGGCCAGGCGCTGGCGCATGCCGCCGGACAGCCGGGCGCCGTGTTCGCCGACGAGGGTGTCCAGGTCGATGTCCAGCCGGGCGGCGGCCAGCGCCTCCCGGAGTTCGCCGTCGTCCGCGCCGGGGCGGGCGAGCCGCAGATTCTCCCGGACGGTGCTGTCGAAGACGTGCGCGTCCTGGGCGCACAGGCCGACGAGGCGGCGTACGTCGTCGCCGTCCAGGCCCGCCGCGTCCTGCCCCGCCAGCGTGTACGTGCCCGACTCGGTGTCCAGGAACCGCAGCAGTACGTGGGCGAGGGTCGTCTTGCCCGCGCCCGAGGCGCCGACGACCGCGATCCTGCGGCCCTCGGTGAGGGTGAGGCCGACGCCGTCCAGCGCCGGTGCGTCCTGGCCCGGGTGGCGGGCCGTCACCTCCCGTACGACCAGCGGGAACGGTGACGCGGGCGGGGGCGCGGGCCGCTCCGGCTCGCGTACGGGCAGCGGCGCGTCCAGCACCTCGCTCACCCGCGCCGCCGAGCGCCGGCTCCGCTGCCGCTGCTGGGCCGCGAGCGGCATCCCGGCGACGGCCTCGAAGGCGGCCAGCGGCGTCAGCACGAGCACGGCCAGCGCGACGCCCTGGAGGTGGTGGCCGCTGACGGCCCGGACGCCGACGTACGCGCACGCCGTCACCGTCACCCCGCTGACCAGCGCGGTCAGTCCGGCGCCGAGCGCGGTCGCGGCGGCCGAACGGCCCGCGATCCGGGTGAGCGTACGGTCGGCGCGCGCGGCGTCGGCTCGGCGGCGCGGGAGGGCGCCCGCCACGGTCAGTTCGGCGGTGCCGGTGAACAGGCCGAGGACGCGGGCGGACAGTTCGCCCCTGGCGGGCGCGAGGCGCGCCTCGGTGCGGCGGGCGACGGCGGCCGACAGCGCGGGGACGGCCACGCCCGCGGCGAGCAGCCCGCAGGCCAGGATCAGCCCGGCGGCGGGCAGCAGCCAGCCGGTGAAGGCCGCGGTCGCCACGGACACGAGGCCGCCGGTCAGCGCGGGCAGCAGCCACCGCAGGTAGTGGTCCTGGACGGCGTCCACGTCCGCGACCAGGCGCGAGAGCAGGTCACCGCGGCGCGTCCCGCCGAGTCCCGCGGGCGCCAGCCGCTCCAGCCGCCGGAACACCGCCACCCGCACCCCGGCCAGCGCCCGGAACACCGCGTCGTGCGCCACCAGCCGCTCGCCGTAACGGAACACGGCCCGCCCGATCCCGAACGCCCGCGTCGCCGTCACGGCCACCATCAGATACAGCACCGGCGGCTGCTGCGACGCCCGGCTGATCAGCCACCCCGACGTCGCCATGAGCCCCACAGCCGACAGCAACGC
Organism: Streptomyces sp. NPDC024632; assembly: GCF_055559175.1. Classification (NCBI taxonomy): domain Bacteria; kingdom Bacillati; phylum Actinomycetota; class Actinomycetes; order Kitasatosporales; family Streptomycetaceae; genus Streptomyces; species Streptomyces sp. NPDC024632. Next base: position 206,980 of record NZ_JBVHLD010000010.1, on the reverse strand, counting down.
CGCCGCCCCCAGCCCGACGGCCGCCACGAACCGCCCCAGCGCCCCGCCACCACGTACGCGAAGCGCCTCCGGCCCGGACCGCCCCACCACCCCCACAGCCGCCCGCCGCACCCGCAGCCCCACCCGCCAGAGAACCCCGCCATCCGCCACCACAGGCGTCGCCGTCGCCGCCGCGCGAGCCGCCGCCGCGACCGGCGTGGGCTCGGACGGGGTGACGTCCCCCGCCGAGACCACCGTGCCGCCAGGCACCAGATCCGTCGCCGCCGACGCCCCGTCCCCCGCCGCGGTCGGGTCGCCGTCGACGGCGGAGATGCGGGGCGGGCGGAGGGAGAGGACTTTCGTGGCGAGGGGGAGGAGGGCGGGGCGGTGGGCGATGAGGAGGACGGTGCGGGTGGCGGCGAGGCGGTGGAGGGTCGTGACGATCTCGGCCTCGGTGGCGCCGTCGAGGTTGGCGGTGGGCTCGTCGAGGAGAAGCAGGGGGCGGTCGGCGAGGAAGGCGCGGGCCAGGGCGATGCGCTGGCGCTGACCCGCGGAGAGGTTCGTGCCGTCCTCGGTGAGGACGGTGGCGGGGGAGACGAAGGAGAGCGCGTCGGCGTCGGCGAGCGCGGTACGTACGGCGGCGTCGTCGGCGTCGGGCCGGGCGAGCCGTACGTTGTCGGCGACGGTCCCGGCGAACAGGTGCGGGTGCTGGGGGACCCAGGCGATCCAGCGGTGCCAGTCGGCCGGGTCGATCGCGGCGAGGTCGGTGTCGCCGACCAGAATCCGCCCCTCGGCGGCGGGAACGAAGCCGAGCAGCGCGTTGAGCAGGGTCGTCTTCCCGGCCCCGCTGGGCCCGGTGACGGCCACCGTCTCACCCGGCGCGAGGGTGAACGTCGTCGCGGCCAGCGACCCGCCCTCCCGTACGACCAGCCCCTCGACCGTGATCGCGGCACCCCGCGGATCCGGCGCGGCGGCCCGCCCCCGTACCGCACCCGCCCCGGTCCGCGGCGAGGTCTCCAGCACCTCGAAGACCTGCTCCGCCGCCGCCAGCCCCTCGGCCGCCGCGTGGTACTGCGCGCCCACCTGCCGCAGCGGCAGATACGCCTCGGGCGCGAGGATCAGCACCAGCAGGCCCGTCCGCAGGGACAGCTCGCCGTGGACGAGCCGCATGCCGATCCCGACCGCGACCAGCGCGACGGAAATGGTGGCGAGCAGTTCGAGGACGAAGGAGGACAGGAACGCGATCCGCAGCGTCTTGAGCGTGGCCCGCCGGTACTCGCCGGTGATGGCGCGGATGTTGTCGGCCTGCGCCTTGGCCCGGCCGAAGACCTTGAGCGTGGGCAGCCCCGCGACGACGTCGAGGAAGTGCCCGGACAGCCGGGCCAGCAGCTTCCACTGCCGGTCCATCCGCTCGCGGGTCGCCCAGCCGACCAGCACCATGAACAGCGGGATCAGCGGCAGCGTCACCGCGATGGTGGCGGCCGAGATCCAGTCGGCGGTGACGATCCGGGCCAGCACGACCGCGGGCACGACCACCGCGAGACCGAGCTGCGGCAGATACCGCGAGAAGTAGTCGTCCAGCGCGTCGATCCCGCGGGTGGCGAGCGTGGTCAGCTCACCGCTGCGCCGCCCGGTCAGCCAGCCGGGGCCCAGCGCGGTGGCCCGCTCCAGCAGCTGCCCGCGCAGCTGCGACTTCACCGCCGCCCCCGCCCGGTGCGCGCACAGCTCGGTGAGCCAGCCGACCAGCGCCCGCCCGACGGCGACCGCCACCAGCCACGCGAGCGTCCCGCGCAGCTCCCCGACACCCTCCCCGTCCCGGAACCCGCCGACCACCACATCGGCGATCAGCACCGCCTGGGCGATGATCAGCCCCGCCCCGGCCAGCCCGAGCAGCACCGCCCCGGCGAGGAAGACCCGGGTCGTACGCGCGTACCGCAGCAGTCGCGGATCGACAGGTTTCACGTGGAACATCTCCCTTCGGTCAGTGACCGACTGTCAGCGATCGGCCCTCAGTGACCGGTCGCGTCAGTGACCGGTCGCCGCGCCCGCGATGTGCTGGGTGCCGATGCGCTTGCGGAAGACCCAGTACGTCCAGCCCTGGTAGAGCAGGACGAGGGGCGTGGCGATGCCCGCGCACCACGTCATGATCCGCAGCGTGTACGGCGTGGAGGAGGCGTTGGTGACGGTCAGGCTCCAGGCGTCGTTCAGCGAGGACGGCATGACGTCGGGGAAGAGCGTCAGGAAGAACATGGCGATGGTCGCCGCGACCGTGACGCCGGACAGCGCGAACGACCAGCCCTCGCGTCCCGCGAGATTGGCGCCGAGGGCCCCGACCAGGGCGACGACCGCGACGATCAGCGCGGGCAGGCTGCGGCCGTCGCCGTGCGCTGCCTGGGTCCAGGTCAGGAAGGCCAGCGCGAGGAGCGCGGTGAGCACGCCGACGCGGGTGGCCAGCGCGCGGGCCCGGTCGCGGATGTCGCCGAGGGTCTTGAGCGAGGCGAAGACGGCGCCGTGGAAGGTGAAGAGGCTCAGGGTGACGAGTCCGCCGAGGATCGAGTACCCGTTGAGCAGGTCCCAGAAGTTGCCGACGTACTCCTTGTTCGCGTCGATCTTCACGCCCCGCACGATGTTCGCGAAGGCGACGCCCCAGAGCAGCGCCGGGACCAGGGAGGTCCAGAAGATCGCGTTCTCCCAGTTGCGCTGCCAGCGCTCGTCGTCGCGCTTGGCGCGGTACTCGAAGGCGACGCCGCGCACGATCAGGCAGACCAGGATGATCAGCAGCGGCAGGTAGAAGCCGGAGAAGAGGGTGGCGTACCAGTCGGGGAAGGCCGCGAAGGTCGCGCCGCCCGCCGTGAGCAGCCACACCTCGTTGCCGTCCCAGACCGGGCCGATGGTGTTGATCAGGACCCGCTTCTCGGTACGGTCGCGGGCCAGCAGCTTGGTCAGGACGCCGATCCCGAAGTCGAAGCCCTCAAGGAAGAAGTAGCCGGTCCACAGGACCGCGATGAGGACGAACCAGACGTCGTGCAGATGCATGTCGCACTCCTCTCAGTCAGTACGGATCAGTCGGTACGGATCAGTCGGTACGGATCAGTCGGTACGGATCAGTCGGTACGGACGCTCAGTACGAGAAGGCCATCGGGCGGTCGGCGTCCGCGCCGTCGTCGTCGCCGCCGATCCGGGTGGGGGAGCGGCGGTCGTCGTCGGTGAGCTCCGGCGGCCCCGCCTTGGCGTACTTCAGGAGCAGCCGCACCTCGACGACGGCGAGAGCCGCGTAGAGGAGGGTGAAGACGATCAGGGAGGTGAAGACCTCGCCGGTGGAGACCGTGGGGGAGACCGCGTCGCGGGTGCGCAGCACGCCGTAGACCACCCAGGGCTGGCGGCCGGTCTCGGTGAAGATCCAGCCCCAGGAGTTGGCGATCAGCGGGAAGGCCATGGTCCACAGGGCGATCCACCAGTACCAGCGCGTGAGCCGGGGGCCGATCTGCCCGTTCCTGGTGAGCATCAGGTGCGGGACCTCGTCGTCGCCGGTGCGGTGCGCGGGCGCGAGCCAGAACTTGCGGCGGGTGAGCCACAGGCCGGCCGCGCCGACGCCGATCGAGACGACGCCGAAGCCGATCATCCAGCGGAAGCCCCAGTAGGCGACGGGGATGTTCGGCCGGTAGTCGCCGGGGCCGTACTTCGCCTGCTCTTCCTTGTTGACGTCGTTGATGCCGCCCACGTAGGCGTTGAAGTTGTCGGTGGCCAGGAAGGACAGCAGGTTCGGAATGTCTATGGCCACCTTGTTGTGGCCCTTGTTGACGTCGCCGACCGCGAAGATCGAGAAGGGCGCGCCCTTCTGGCCGTCCCACAGCGCCTCGGCGGCGGCCATCTTCATCGGCTGCTGCTTGAACATGACCTTGCCGAGGGTGTCGCCGCTGATCGCGGTGAGCGCGCCCGCGACGACGGCGACGACCAGGGCGAGGCGCAGCGAGGAGCGCATCACGGAGATGTGCTGCTTACGGGCCAGGTGGTAGGCGGCGATCCCGATCATGAACGCGGCGCCGGTGAGGAAGGCGGCGGACATGGTGTGGAAGAACTGCGCCAGCGCGGTGTCCTGGGTGAGCACCGCCCAGAAGTCGGTGAGTTCCGCGCGCTTGGTCGTCGGGTTGTAGCGGTAGCCGACCGGGTGCTGCATCCAGGAGTTGGCGGCCAGGATGAAGTACGCGGACAGGATCGTCCCGATCGAGACCATCCAGATGCAGGCGAGGTGGATCTTCTTCGGCAGCTTGTCCCAGCCGAAGATCCACAGGCCGATGAAGGTGGACTCGAAGAAGAAGGCGATCAGTGCCTCGAAGGCGAGCGGGGCGCCGAAGATGTCGCCGACGAAGCGCGAGTAGTCCGACCAGTTCATGCCGAACTGGAACTCCTGGACGATGCCCGTCACCACGCCCATGGCGATGTTGATCAGGAAGAGCTTGCCCCAGAACTTGGTGGCCCTCAGGTACTTCTCGTTGCCGCTGCGCACCCACGCGGTCTGGAGTCCGGCCGTGAGCGCGGACAGCGAGATCGTCAGCGGCACGAAGAGGAAGTGGTAGACGGTCGTGATGCCGAACTGCCATCGGGCGACGTCCAGTGGACCCATTGCGAGTTGCACGATCCGTCTCCTTTTCTCCTACAACCCGATCAGCTTGTGAACGTGAATACATTCACAAGCTCAGTATTACGCACAGCAGTTCGCCCCCTGCAACCGGGGGGTCGCAAGGGGCGAAAGCGCAGGTGGGAGTGGGTTTCGGGGGATCGTGCCGACGGGCGCGCCGCCGCGTCACAGCTCCTTGCGGAAGCTTTCGGCGGTCCGCAGCAGCAGATCGTTGGCCTCGGTCTCGCCGACGGTGATCCGTACGCCCTCGCCCGCGAAGGGGCGGACGGTGGTGCCGGCCCGCTCGGCCGCCGCCGCGAAGTCCGTGGTGCGCTCCCCCAGCCGCAGCCAGACGAAGTTGGCCTGCGTCTCGGGCACCGTCCAGCCCTGCGCGGTCAGCGCCTCGACCACCCGGGTCCGCTCGGTGACCAGGCCCGCGACCCGCTCCAGCAGCGCCGGCTCCGCGCGCAGGCTGGCGACCGCCGCGTCCTGCGCGAGCTGGCTCACGCCGAAGGGCACCGCCGTCTTGCGCAGCGCCGCCGCCACCGGCTCGTGCGCCACCGCGAAGCCGATCCGCAGGCCCGCCAGGCCGTACGCCTTGGAGAAGGTCCGCAGCACCGCCACGTTCGGACGGTCCCGGTACAGATCGATTCCATCGGGAACATCGGGGTCGGTGATGAATTCGCGGTACGCCTCGTCCAGCACCACCAGGATGTCGGACGGCACCCGGTCGAGGAATCGTTCCAGCTCGGCCCGGCGCACCACCGTGCCGGTCGGATTGTTGGGATTGCAGACGAAGATCAGCCGCGTGCGGTCGGTGACCGCCGCCGCCATCGCGTCCAGGTCGTGCACCTCGTCCGCGTCCAGCGGCACCTGCACCGGCAGCGCGCCGCTGATCCGGGTGATGATCGGATACGCCTCGAAGGACCGCCAGGCGTAGATCACCTCGTCGCCGGGGCCCGAGGTCGACTGGAGCAACTGCTGGGCCACGCCGACCGAGCCGGTGCCGGTCGCCACGTGTGCCTCGGGCACGCCGAAACGTCCCGCCAGCTCGGCGGTCAGCGCCGAGCAGGCCAGGTCGGGATAGCGGTTGAACGTGGCCGCGGCGGCGGTGGCCGCCTCCAGCACACCGGGCAGCGGAGGGTACGGGTTCTCGTTGGAGGACAGCTTGAAGGCGGGCCCGGCCTGGGCACCGCTCTCGTCCACGGCCGGGGGTCGCCCGGGCTTGTACGTGGGGATGCCGTCCAGTTCCGCGCGCAGCTTGGGGGTCATGGCCACACCCTACGAGCGCCCGCGCCCCCTGTGGAGGTGCGGTACCCGCGATCGACTGTCGATACCGGGTCTGAGCCGCCCATGGGGGCACCCCCGGACGGAGTCCGGGGGAGAGAAGGCGGCCAAAAAAAGGCACCCCGCGTCCCTCGTAGGAGTGAGTTGACGTCACTCCTGTCGGTGGACCAATGGACGGGCATCGGCCGCACCCGCGCCGGTATCACCCACAGGGCACGCCCTGCCGCCTGCATATTCCACCTTGCATACGGGGTTCGATCTTGCAGAAACCTATCTTCTGGGGGGTAGAAACGGCAGGCGCCGACCGGACCAGCGCCGTCCTAATATCGGCAGGCCATGACAGCAGCAGGGAACCACCAGGCGAGCCGGCCCATCGGACGCCGGCTTGAGCGGGCGGGCATCAGGGACGTCGCCGCCGCCGCCGGAGTCTCGATCACGACTGTCTCCGACGCACTCAACGGCAAGGGCCGACTGCCCGACGCCACCCGCCGCCATGTGCGCGAGGTCGCCGACCGGCTGGGCTACCGCCCGTCCGCCGCCGCCCGCACACTGCGCACCGGCAGATCGGGCCTGATCGGCCTGACCGTGACGACCTACGGCGAAGAACCGTTCACCTTCACCGAATTCGCGTACTTCGCGGAGATGGCCAGGGCCGCCACCTCCGCCGCCCTGGCCCGCGGCTACGCCCTGGTCATCCTGCCCGCCTCCTCCCGGCACGACGTGTGGGGGAACGTGGCGCTGGACGGCACCGTCGTCATCGACCCCTCCGACCACGACCCGCTGGTCGCCGAACTGGTCAGGCAGGGCGTCCCGGTGGTCAGCGACGGGCGCCCGGCGGGCAGCGTGCCCGTGCACGCCTGGGTCGACAACGACCACGAGGCCGCCGTCCTCGGCATCCTCGACCACCTCGCCGCCGCGGGCGCCCGCCGGATCGGCCTGCTCACCGGCACCACCACCGACACGTACACCCGGCTGTCCACCACCGCGTATCTGGAGTGGTGCGAGCGGGTCGGCCAGGAGCCGGTCTACGAGTCGTATCCCGCGCACGACCCGCGGGCGGGCGCGGTCGCCGCCGACCGCTTACTGGCGCGGCCCGACCGCCCGGACGCCGTCTACGGGCTCTTCGACCCCAACGGCACCGATCTGCTGGCCGCCGCCCGCCGTTACGGCCTGCGCGTGCCCGACGACCTGCTGCTGGTCTGCTGCAGCGAGAGCACCGTCTACGCCAGCACCGAACCGCCGATCACCACGCTGTCGCTGAAACCGCGCCGGATCGGTACGGCGGTCGTGCAGTTGCTCATCGACGCCATCGAGGGCGTCGGCGGCGCGCATCCCGTACAGCAGGTGATGCCGACCGAGTTGATCGTCCGCACCTCTTCGCAGCGGCGCGCGCACCGCACGACGGTCAGTCATCCGCGGGGGCCCGCGGGCGGCTGAGGAAGAGCGGCCGTCCGGCCGGAGGGCTCCGCCGGGCACCCCCGCGAGTGATCGGCCGAACGGGTGACCGAGCCCCCGCCGACGGCCGGAAGACGAATCGTGCGGGCGTACGAGGGAGCTAAGGGATGGTTTGTCTGCGCCCTGCGAAAACCAGGTGCCTGGGTATGTCACAACGCGACAGCGTCATTCCTATGATGGGCGGATGGCGGCGCGATCGTGGAGGGGTCGATGACTCAGGGGGCAGGTCAGGGACCCGAGCCCGGGACTTCGGAAGGCTGGCGTCCCGAGGCGTCCGCGTACGTGTCCGGGCACGAGCCGACGGCCGGTTTCGGCACGGCTCCGGCGTTTGAGCCGACGGTCGGATTCGAGCCGCGCGGCGGCTACGGGGAGACGTCCGGCGGGTACGGCGGGGCCGCGGCTCCGGCTCCGACGGAACCGGCTCCCATGCTGATCGATTCGGCTCCGGCTCCGGCCGGCACGGCATCGGCGGTCCCGGCCGCCGCGCCCGTACCGCCCGTGCCGTCGGCGACCACCGGCGGGGCGGGTGTGGCACCGGCGTACGAACCGGCCCGCGCCGCCGTACCACCGGTGCCGCCCGCGTACGACAGCGCGCCGCCCGCACAGCGGCCCGCCGCGTACGAGCCGACGCGACCCGACGCGCCCCTGGTCCCCGCGGAGTACACGCCGACCGCCCACGACCTGCCGGTGATCACCGCGGACGGCGCGGCGGGCGACCGGCCGGGACCGCTGTACGTGGTCGGCGATGTGCACGGCTATCTGGACGAGTTGCTGGCGGCGCTCGGCGAGTGCGGCCTGGTCGACGAGGAGGGCCACTGGGCGGCGGGCAGCGCCCGGCTGTGGTTCCTCGGCGACTTCACCGACCGCGGCCCCGACGGCATCGGCGTCATCGAACTGGTCATGCAGCTCTCGGCGGAGGCCGCGGCGGCGGGCGGCTACTGCCGTGCCCTGATGGGCAATCACGAACTGCTGCTGCTCGGCGCGCACCGGTTCGGCGACACCCCCGTCAACTCCACGGGCGGCACCGCCTCCTTCCTCGCCGCCTGGCGGCTCAACGGCGGCCAGCCGACCGACATGGACCGTCTCGAGGACCGCCATCTGACCTGGATGTCCCGGCTGGACGCGGCCCACGTCACCGACGGCCACCTGCTGGTGCACTCCGACACCACCGCGTATCTGGACTACGGCAGCAGCGTCGAGGAGATGAACGACACGGTCACCGGCGTGCTCCAACGGGGCGACGCCGACGAGTGCTGGGACCTGTTCCGCAAGCTCACCAAGCGGTTCGCCTTCCGCGGCGACGGCGGGCCGCGGGCCGCCCGCGAACTGCTCGGCACCTACGGGGGCAACCGCGTCGTGCACGGGCACAGCCCGATCCCGTACCTGCTCGGCGAGGTCGGCGGCGAATATCCGGCCGACGGCGAGGAGCGGGTGCACACCGTCAACGGACCGATGGTCTACGCGGAGAATCTGGCGGTGGCGATGGACGGCGGCGTCACGATGGACGGACGGCTGCTGGTCGCCCAACTGCCGCTGGTGGGTTAGCGGGTCCGTCGCGCTCCGCGCGGCGGACTGGGCGTTCCGCGCGGCGGGCCGGGCGTCTCGCGCGGCGTCTTTGGGGTGGCGTGTCGGTGTCCGGCACATTTCGCGCCGTCAGATTTCCTGGTTGCACCCTGTCACGGTCTCGCCTCCCCGCTCTACCATCGCTGTATCCGTAGGCACGCCGCTCTCCGCGTACTCGGCCGACCGGGCCGGTTCCCCTCGGGGAACACCGGCCGCGCTCGGGGAGTCGGAGCATCGGGGGATGCACATGACCAGCGCTCCACACCTGCTCACCGAAGACCGCCCGGACTTTGAACGCGCGCTGGACGAGGCGCTGCGCACGGTCCTGCGGGATCACGGACCCGACCGTGAGCGGGCCCTCGGGCCGGACGGCGGGGACGTGGCGGAGAGCCGCCCCGCCTCGCGACGGACGAACCACTCCAACGGTCACTCCGCCCTGAACAGCGAGCAGTTGCGCACCCTGGCGCTCGGCGCGGCCGAACTCATCGCCGACGCGGCGGCCGCCGAGTACGAGACGTACCGCGGCGTCCGGGAGGCGTCGCGGGAGGCCGCCCGCGAGTCGGCGCGCGCCCGCGACAACCGGTCCTTCGGCTACGCGGCGATGGGCGTCGCGGAGGGCGCGGGCTCCGGCGCGGGCCTGATCGCCGTCCTCGCCGTCCTGACGCCGCTGCTCGCGGGCGCCGCCGCCGTGATCTTCCTGCTGATCGGTTACGCGCTGCGCGCGATGGCCCCCGAGCCCGCCATCGCGTCGCCGCTGCGCACCGCGGGCTGGCTGTTCGCCGCCGTCACCGCCGCGTCGATACTGCTCGGCGCGGTCGGACTGCTGCTCACGGCGCTGCGCGACGGCTCCTCCGCCATACACGACTCGCCCGACGCGCTGCCGCCGGAGGTCGCCGACGCGCGCGACGCCTGGTACCGGGCGCTGCTGGAGCGCGGGATGCTGCCCTTCCTGGAGGACGCGGCGGCCGGCGCGGCGCTCGCCCCGACCAGCGCCCACGAGCCGCCGCACGGCCCGGCGGTGAGCCCGGTGCCCGGCCCCGCCACCGGGCAGGACCTCAGCCGCATGCCGCGACTGGGCTACTCCCGCCCGGACTTCAGCAGTCCGGCGCCCGACCCGGCCGCGCCGCTGCCGCCCGCCGCGCCGCGCTTCTCCGGTCCGCGCTACAGCAGTCCCGACTTCACCAGCCCGGACTTCGGCGGTCCCGACAACACGCCCGAGTAGGGGCCGGTCCTGCGCAGCGTCGGGACGGCGGGGCCCGCCGTACCGGGCGCCGTCGTCGCGGACGCCGTCGTACCGGGTGCTGTCCCGGCGGGCCCCGCCAGGCCGGGCGCCGTCACGGCGGGCATGAACATCAGCACTCGGCGCCGGGGATCGTGCGCCGGGGACGACACGAGCATGCGCACCCGCTGGACGTAACCGCCGGCCGGTGGCCGCAGCAGCCGTACCTGGCCGTCGTGGTGCAGCGCGACCCGGGTGGACTCGCTCTCCGCCTGCCACAGCCGGGCCAGTTCGGGGTCCTCGCGCAGTTCGGCGATGACGCGGAGCAGTTCCTGGTCGGGCCCGGTCTGCGGCTGGTGGTGCGCGGTCTGCGCCTGGAGCCGGAGCTGGCGCAGGAACGCCGTCGCCCAGCCGGTCCGCCACTCGGCGCACAACTGCCGCGCGTACGGCGCGAAGAGCACGAAGCGCAGCAGATTCGCGGGCGGCGGCTGGCCCGCGGGCTCGAAGAGCTGGCGCCACGCCTGGTTGGTCTCCAGAATCCGCCAGGCGCCGTCCACGGTGAGGGCGGGGACCTGGAGCGCGTGGAGGTACGACGTCCAGCCGGTGACGGCCTCGGGGTCGGGTTCCGCCGGGCCGCGCGGCGGGTAGCCGCCGGTGACGATGAACCACAGCTCGTCGCGCTTGCGCGAGTCCAGCCGCAGCGCGTTGGCGAGGCTGTCGAGGCGGTGGGCGGGGATGGGGCGTCCGCAGCCCTCCCAGTCCTGGTAGAGGCGCGGTGATATGCCCAGGCGCTGGGCCACCGCGTGCTGGCTCAGGCCCGGCGGGCGGTAACCGTTGTGGCCCGTGATGGGCTCGGGTTCGCCCACGAAATTTCTGCGGGCCTCGCGCAGGAACTCCTGGATCAGCGGTGGGTCCTCGTCGGAACGACGGTCCATGGCTTGTCCCCCGGATCTTCTCGGCTGCCGCGTCCTTGGGGGTGAGGGGTCACCCGGCGTCCGCGGCCTGCGATTTCGCGCCCCCGCTCATGCTAAGCGGGGATGCTCGCGAGCCGCCGGAATCGCCTTGTCCACATCGGGCACTGTCCCAAGTGCGACACACTTCGGTGGTGGGGTGGTGGGGTGGTTCACCAGTACGGTGGGGTGGTCACGCGGGGTGGTCACGCGGATGCGGTGGTCACGCGGGTGCGGTGGGTGTCCCGGGTGCGGTGGGTGTCCCGGGTGCGGTGGGCGTCCCGGATGCGGTGGATGGACGGTGGCGGCGCACGGCCGTACGGTGCGGCCCGCGGGGGACGGTGCGGCCGGTCAGAGGTCGTCCGGGTCGAGCAGCCGGGCCAGCTTCAGGCCGACCTCGAAGCGGCTGGAGACCTGGAGCCGTTCCATCAGCTTGGTCATCACGCGCTGCACGGTGCGCCGGGCGACGCCCAGCGTCCTGGCGATGCGGTCGTCGCTGTAGCCGTTGGCCATCAGCCGGATGATGGTCCGCTCCTGGTCGGTGAAGTCCGTGGCGGCGCCGGGGTCGTCGTCGCTGTCGGGGGCGGGGGTGGCTTGGCCGCCGCGCGCCATGTGCGGCATCGGCTTCGCCCGCAGCCAGTAGTCCTCGTAGACCGAGACGTACGAGCGGGCCAGCACCGCGCCGCGCACCAGCGTCATCGACGACCGTACGTGCGGGACGCCCGGCAGGACGACGGTGTGCCGGTCCACCACCAGCAGGTCGTGCGGGCCGTGGTCGATCAGCCGGACGCCGACGCCCACGTCGGTCAGGTCGTTCAGATACTTGCTGTACTTCGGGATCTGGAGCAGCGAGCGCGGGTACAGGGCGCGGACCCGCACCCCGCGCCGTACCATCGCCGCGTCCCCGGCCAGGGAGTGCTCCAGCACCGCCATGTCCTGCGGCATCGGGCCCGGGTGCAGCGAGTCCACGGACTCCCGCGCGGTGGCGTCGATGTCGGCCAGCGCGCTCAGCCGGGTCTCCAGGTCCTCGAAGTTCTGGACGACCACCTGCTCCTGGAGCCGCGCCGCCGCGGGCCGGAACACCGTCAGCAGCGCCTGCGTCGTCTCGCTGAGCTCCGCCGCGTTCCGCAACTGCGCCGCGGCCGTGCCCAGATACGTGTCCATCGCCACCGCCAGCGCGGCGTCCGGGTCGACGGTCTCGACCCGCCCCTCCACCAGCCGGACCAGCCCCATGCCCTTCAAGGTCCGCAGCCCCGACTCCAGCCGCCCCTCGTCCAGCCCCACCAGCCCCGCCAGCCCCGCGTACGGAGCCCCACCGCCGTTCGCCACCGCCGTGTAGATCACGACGGCGGACTCGATATCCCGCCCCTCACCCCTCGCCTGCCCCATCCCCTGCCCTCTTCCCCACCCACCACCCGACCCGCCCGATTCTCCCCCACCCCCCTTTTCCCCCAACAGCCCGTCCACCAGGTCTTCACCGAGGTGCCCCTCGTGCTGTTCGCCGAGCAGCGCCAGCCAGCCCGCCGCAAGCTGCGCCGCAAGGCCGGAGCCGCCTCCGCCGGCCTCCCGTACGCACGCGGAAGCGGCCGTACACAAGCCGAGGGCCCCGACATATCGCGCCGGGGCCTTCGGCTTCAGGCTAGTGCGTGGCCGGTGCCCGAAGCGGCCGTCAGGGATCGGGGCGGGCTCAGGCAGCCGCGACACCGAGGGACACCAGGACGATCTGGACCGCCACCGCCCCGGCTCCGGTCCACGACCAGCGGTCGTACGGCGCTGTCGTGCGGTTGATCCGGCAGGTGGGAACCTCCCCGGCAAGCGGCAACCCGCCCGCCGTCGCGCCCATGGCGAGAAAGGCACCGCACGCGACGGCCCCTGCCAGAGCGCCCCCGGTGCGCAGCAGGCCGGGTGCGACGAACGTCATACCGACCCAGCCGAGCATGGCGGGCGGCGAACAGGCCAGCGCCCCGGCCAGCAGTCCCGCCTCGGGACGGTCCCGCACCAGCCGAACCGTGGCGCGCAGGGCCTCGTCCCCTGCCGAGGGCCGTTCGTACGGAACGCAGTTCGGACAGCGCACGTCCTCACCGCACTGAACGCACAGCACGAGGGCGTTGCCGCAGTCCTCGCACGGGTCGCCCGCCTCGTACGACGGTTCCCGTGCCCGTAGCCGCAGTGCTTCCCGCAGGCTCACCGGGGCACCTCGTCAGCGGTGTCGTCGGCGCACACGGCCCAGACGAGTTTCCCGACGCCTAAGCGTTCACTCACTCCCCAGCGTCCGGCGGTCAGTACGTCGACCAGGGCCAGGCCGCGCCCGGATTCGGCGTCCACGGACGGCTCCCGGGCTTCGGGCCGGACGCTGTTGGCGTCGTGCACCTCGATCCGCAGCGCGCCGTCCGTCAGCCGCTCGTACCGGGTCTCGACCAGCCGGTCCTCCGGCCCCCGCGCGTGCCGCACGGCATTGGTGAACAACTCCGACAGGACAAGTACGGCGGTGTCCGCCAGTCCGGTCATGCCCCACGCGTTCACCGCCAGCCGGAGTTCGTGACGCGCCCGGCCCACGCATCGAGGGCTACGTGCCCATCTCTTCACGAACACCGAGTCCGAGGCGCGCTCCCACTCGCGACCCGGCGTCGATTCGTCGTCTCCACCGGTCAATTCCGTGTCACCCATGCGGCGAGCGTCGCCGAGTTCATCAGGACGGAGGAACCTCCACCATTCCCCACTTTGGGACGTCCCATGTCGGATAGAACGTCCCTAGCGCCGTCCCACGTCAGAGGGAGAGACTGCGATGCCGAACGAGAGATTGCGCGCCACCATGGCAAGCGGCGGTTGGACGTACGCCGCACTGGCAGCGAAGACCGACGTCGACCCCAAATCCGTTGAGCGCTGGGTCAACCTCGGCCGCACCCCGCGCCGGGCGACAGCCATGCTGGCGGCGGAGACGCTAGGAGAAGACGTGCACGCGCTATGGCCAACGCTCCGCCAGCCACGGGCCGCACGGGCGGTCAGCCCGGAACTGGTGGCGCTCTACGATCAACGCGCCGACGTCCCCGTATCAACGATCGTGGACGTGCTGTCGCAGGCACGCGAGCAGATCGACGTACTGGTCTACGCGGCCGTCTTCCTCCACGAGGCGTACCCGCGCCTCAACGACCTCCTGCGGGAGCGAGCCGCCGACGGCTGCACCGTCCGGATCGCGGTCGGCGACGCCGACAGCCCCAACGTCCGACAACGCGGCCGGGAAGAGCGATTCGGCCACGGCATCGAGTCCCGTTGCCGACTCGCCCTCATGCACTACCGGCCCCTCATCGGGACTCCGGGCATCGACATCCGCACCCACGGGACCACGCTCTACAACTCCCTCTACCGCGCGGACGACCAGGTCGTCGTCAATGCCCACGTCTTCGGGGTGAACGCGTACAGCGCTCCCGTCTGGCACCTGCGGCAGCACGGCGACGGCAGCCTGTTCGACACCTACGCCGACAGCTTCGACGCCGTATGGGCCACGGCGCAGCCCGCGCCTCGGGAACACTGACGCCATGGCACGCACCGAGTTCTACGACGATCCGGACGCCCCCGCACCGAACAGTCTCGTCGTCGCCGCGTCTGCCGTCGTCACCGACGAGCAGGGTCGCATCCTGCTCCAGCGGCGCCGCGACAACGGCTTGTGGGCGCTGCCCGGGGGCGGCATGGAGATGACCGATTCCCTGCCCGGCACGGCGGTGCGCGAGGTCAAGGAGGAGACGGGCCTGGACGTGGAGATCACCGGGCTCGTCGGCACGTACACCGATCCGCGCCACGTGATCGCGTACACGGACGGGGAGGTACGCCGACAGTTCAACGTCTGCTTCACCGCCCGGGCCATCGGCGGGGAGCTGGCCGTCTCGGACGAGTCCACGGAAGTGCGCTTCGTCGCGGCCCGGGAGGTGGACGAGCTGCCGATGCATCACACCCAACGCCTCCGGATCGCCCACTACTTGGAGGGCCGGGAGCGGCCGTATCTGGGGTGAGGGCCCCGGCACCGGGGTGCCGGGGCCCTCGGGTGTCAGTCCGCCAGCGGCAGGTAGACGCGGTTGCCGGCGGCGGCGAATTCGCGGGATTTCTGGGCCATGCCCAGCTCGGCCTCGGAGGCGGGGGCGGGGGCGACAGGGGCGCCGTGGTCGCGGCGGATGTCGTGGGAGATCTTCATCGAGCAGAATTTCGGGCCGCACATGGAGCAGAAGTGGGCGGTCTTGGCGGGCTCGGCGGGGAGCGTCTCGTCGTGGAAGGCGCGGGCGGTGGCGGGGTCGAGGGCGAGGTTGAACTGGTCTTCCCAGCGGAATTCGAAGCGCGCGTCGGAGAGGGCGTCGTCCCACGCCTGGGCGCCCTCGTGCCCCTTGGCGAGGTCGGCGGCGTGGGCGGCGATCTTGTAGGTGATCACACCGGTCTTGACGTCGTCGCGGTCGGGCAGCCCGAGGTGTTCCTTGGGGGTGACGTAGCAGAGCATCGCGGTGCCCCACCAGGCGATCATCGCGGCGCCGATGCCGGAGGTGATGTGGTCGTAGGCGGGGGCGATGTCGGTGGTGAGCGGGCCGAGCGTGTAGAACGGGGCCTCTTCGCAGATCTCCTGCTGGAGGTCGATGTTCTCCTTGATCTTGTGCATGGGCACGTGCCCGGGGCCCTCGATCATCGTCTGCACCTGGTGCCGCTTGGCGATGGTGTTCAGCTCGCCGAGGGTGCGCAGTTCGGCGAACTGCGCCTCGTCGTTGGCGTCCGCGATGGAGCCGGGGCGCAGGCCGTCGCCGAGCGAGTACGTGACGTCGTACGCGGCCAGGATCTCGCACAGCTCCTCGAAGTGCGTGTAGAGGAAGCTCTCCTGGTGGTGCGCCAGGCACCACGCGGCCATGATCGAGCCGCCGCGCGAGACGATGCCGGTCTTGCGGCGGGCGGTCAGCGGGACGTAGCGGAGCAGCACGCCCGCGTGCACCGTCATGTAGTCGACGCCCTGCTCGGCCTGTTCGATGACGGTGTCGCGGTAGACGTCCCAACTCAGCTCCTCCGCGCGGCCGTCGACCTTCTCCAGCGCCTGGTAGAGCGGGACGGTGCCGATGGGGACGGGGGAGTTGCGCAGCACCCACTCGCGGGTGGTGTGGATGTTGCGGCCGGTGGACAGGTCCATGACCGTGTCGGCGCCCCAGCGGGTGGCCCAGGTCATCTTGTCGACCTCCTCCTCGATGGAGGAAGTGACCGCCGAATTGCCGATGTTGGCGTTGACCTTCACCAGGAACCACTTGCCGATGATCATCGGCTCGATCTCCGGGTGGTTGATGTTGGCGGGCAGTACGGCCCTCCCCGCGGCGATCTCGTCCCGGACGATCTCGGACGGGACGTTCTCGCGCAGCGCGACGTACTCCATCTCCGGCGTGATCTCGCCCCGCCTGGCGTAGGCGAGTTGGGTGACGGGCGTCCCGGTACGGCCTCGGCGGGGGAGCCGGGGGCGGCCGGGGAAGACCGCGTCGAGATTGCGGAGCCCGCCGCGCGGCGAGGTGTGCTTGAGGCCGTCGTCCTCGGGGCGGACCGGCCGTCCCGGGTACTCCTCGGTGTCGCCGCGCGCGATGATCCAGTGCTCCCGGAGCGGGGCGAGCCCGCGCCGGACGTCCGTCTCCACGGACGGATCGGTGTACGGGCCCGACGTGTCGTACAGCGTCACGTCGTCCCCATTGGTGAGGTGCACCTGCCGGACCGGCACCCGCAGGTCCGGCCGCGATCCGACGACGTACGACTTGTGCCAGCCGATGTCCCGTACGGGACCGTCCACTTCGGTACGGTTCGAGCCGTCCGCTTCCGTACCGTTCGAGGCGGCCGACTCCGTACGGATCGAGCCCTCCGCTTCCGTACGGTTCGAGCCGACCGACTCCGTACGGGCGGATTCGTCCCCGTCGGATCCAGGCGTGTGCGCGTCCTGCATGGTCATGAGACCCACTCCCTACGCCGGCATTACCCGGTAACAGGTTCAGCGGTCGGCGCAGCGTTCGTCCCGGCGGTCATGCCGTGCCGGCAACAGGTTCAGCGCCCTCTCAGCCCGGTGCTCCGAGCTCCCGCGTTTGCAAAGGTGCCCCCACGGTAGCGGTTCGGCGAGGACAGGCACCAGGGATCTTGCGATGATCAGCCCGTGGAAGAGCCCCCGCAGAGCCCAAGTCCCGGCCCCGGACCCGGCCACGGCCCTGGCCCCGGCCCCGGCCCCGGCGCGAGCCACGGGCACAGTCACGGACACAGCCACAGTCATGGCCACGGTCACGGCCCCGTGCCGCCGGTCTCCCAGCACCTGCGCAAGGTCATCGCCGCGATCCTGGTCCCCTTCGCCGCCGCCGTCGTCGTCGGCCTGATCGTGCTGTGGCCGGGCGGCGCGCCCCAACACGCCCGCAGCGGCGTCGGCTTCGACCAGCAGACCCGGCAGGGCAAGGTGGTGCGACTGGTCGACGTGTCCTGCAAGGCGGAGAACCCGGGCCAGTCGTCGTCGGCCGCGAGCGACACCTGCCAGAAGGCCACCATCGAGGTCGAGTCGGGGCCCGACAAGGGGACGACCTTCACCGAGATCGTGCACCCCGACCAGTCCCGCCGCTACACCAAGGGCGAGGGCGTGGTCCTCGCGTACGCGCCCAACGCCCCCGCCGGGCTGCGCTATTCGGTCACCGACGTGGACCGCGGCTTCCCGCTCGCGCTGCTCGCCGGGATCTTCGCGGTCGCGGTGATCGTCGTCGGACGGCTGCGCGGTCTGATGGCCCTGATCGCACTGATCGTCTCGTTCGGGATCTTGACCCTCTTCATCCTTCCGGCCATCCTCCGCGGCGACAATCCGCTGCTGGTGGCGGTGGTCGGCGGCAGCGCCATCATGCTCATCGCGCTGTACATGTGCCACGGCGTCAACGCCCGCACCTCGGTGGCCGTCCTCGGCACGCTCTGCTCACTGCTGCTGATCGGCGTCCTGGGCTCGGTCTTCATCGACTGGGCGCGGCTGACCGGCAACACCTCGGACGAGACGGGCGTGATCCACAGCCTCTATCCCGGCATCGAGATCAAGGGCGTCCTGCTCGCGGGCGTCATCATCGGCTCGCTCGGCGTGCTCGACGACGTCACCGTCACCCAGACCTCGGCGGTGTGGGAGCTGAAGGACGCCGATCCCGGCGCGAATTGGCGCAAACTCTACGGCGCCGGTATGCGGATCGGCCGCGACCACATCGCCTCGGTGGTCAACACCTTGGTGATGGCGTACGCGGGCGCCGCGCTGCCGCTGCTGCTGCTCTTCTCGATCGCGCGCAGCGGCGTCCTGCGGGTGGCCAGCAGCGAACTGGTGGCGGAGGAGATCGTCCGCACCCTGGTGGGCAGCATCGGCCTGGTCGCCTCGGTGCCGCTGACCACGGCCCTGGCGGCGCTGGTGGTCAGCGCCGACCGGCACGAGAGGAGCGGCGGCAAGAACGGTGACGACAACGGCGGCAAGGGCGCGACCGGCCCCGCCGGACCTACCAGTCCCGCCCCGACCCGGAGGAGCCACCGCCGCCGGTGACCCGCTTGACGACCAGCACCAGCGCCCCGACCAGGACCACGAACACGATCACCTTGAAGAGCAGTCCGAAGACGATGCTCACCAGGCTGGCGATCAGCGAGCCGAAGACGATCAGCGCGATGACCGGGATGGCCACCCACTTCACCCACCACGGCAGGCCCTTCAGCAGCTTCTCCATGATGTCCTCGGTCTCCTTCTCCTTCTCGGGTCCTGGCGGTGTTCCGCCGATACTTCGACTGTAGGGCCACCGATGCCTCCGGCGGAGGGCCAGGAGGCCGGATACGACCCTGAACGCACCCTTAGGGCTCCGGGGGTGAGAAGACCACCATGACCCTGAGGTCCTCGGTGATGTGGTGGAAGCGGTGCGGGGTCCCGGCCGGTACGTAGACGACGCTGCCGCGACCCACGGTGGTCGTCTCCTCCCCCACGGTGATCGCCGCCCGGCCGCTGACCACCAGGTAGATCTCGTCCTGGGCGTGCGGCTGCTGGGGGTCGTTCTCCCCGGCCTTGAGCGCGTAGAGCCCGGCCGACATGGTGCGTTCGCGCAGGAAACGGAGATACGCCCCCTCGTTGGCGGCCCGCTCCGCGTCCAGGTCGTCCAGCCGGAACACCTTCATCGCGTACTCCCCTTGTCCGGACTCCGTCCGGTACTTGTCCGGTCTCTTGCTTGCGTGATCAGGTCTGCGACGATCACACCATGAAGAATTTCATCGTCAAGACCTTGGCGAACGCCGGTGCCCTCGCGGTCGCCGTCTGGCTGCTCAAGGACATCACGCTCACCGGGGACAGCACCTGGCACAAGGTCCTCACCCTCATCCTCGTCGCCCTGGTCTTCGGCGTCGTCAACTGGCTCGTGAAGCCGGTCGTGAAGGTTCTGTCCTTCCCGCTGTTCATCCTCACCCTCGGGCTGATCACCCTGGTGGTGAACGCCCTGATGCTGCTCCTGACCTCCTGGCTGGCCGACAAACTCAGCCTCGACTTCCACGTCCACGGCTTCTGGACCGCGGTGCTCGGCGGTCTGATCATCAGCATCGTCTCCTGGGCGCTGGCCGTCGTCCTTCCGGACGACGAGTGACCAGTCACCACCCTGAGAAGGGGACCGAGCAGGGGGCGGCACAAGGGGCCGGGCGGGAGACCGAGCTGGGGACCGACCAGGAGACCGGGCGGGAGATCGAGCTGGGGACCGACCAGGAGACCGGGCGGGGGACCGACCAGGGGTCCGCGGGACACGAAGCGGCACAGCGGGCGGCCGAACGGCATCAGGCCGCCCGGCCGGAGGCCGCTGGCGACAGCACCCGCAGCGTGCACGCGGGACGGCCCCCGGCGACCGCGTACGAACCCTCGCTCCCCGGCCCGGTCTTCGTCTCGCACTACCACCTGCCGGGCGAGGCCAGCGGCCCGTACACGTACGGCCGGGACGAGAATCCGACCTGGGAGCGGCTGGAGGCGGCCGTCTCGGAGCTGGAGTGCCCCGGCGACCCGGCCGCCGCGACGCTCGCCTTCGCCTCCGGCATGGGCGCGGTCGCCGCCGTGCTGTTCTCCCAGGTGCGGGCGGGCGACACCGTGGTGCTGCCGTCCGACAGCTACCAGGCGACGCGCTCGCTGCGGGAGCGCCTGGAGTCGTACGGCGTGACGGTACGGCTCGCGCCGACCGTCGGCGACGGGCAGCTCGCGGCGCTGGAGGGCGCGCGGCTGCTGTGGCTGGAGACGCCGTCGAATCCGGGCCTGGACGTGTGCGACATCCGCCGGCTGTCGGACGCCGCGCACGCGGCGGGCGCGCTGGTCGCCGTCGACAACACCCTCGCGGGGCCGCTCGGGCAGCGCCCGCTCGCCCTGGGCGCGGACTTCTCCGTGGCCAGCGGCACCAAGGCGCTCAACGGGCACGGTGACCTGCTGATGGGCTACGTCACCACGCGCGACTCCGGGCTGAACGCGAGCGTGAGGCAGTGGCGCAAGACGGTCGGCGCCATTCCGGGGCCGATGGAGGCGTGGCTCGCCCACCGTTCGCTGGCGACGCTCGCCCTGCGCGTGGACCGGCAGTCCGCGAACGCGCTCACCCTCGCGAGTGAGCTGCTGAACCGCGCCGAGGTGACGGACGTACGTCACCCGGGCCTGCCGTCCGACCCCGCGCACGCCGTGGCCGCCACCCAGATGCGGCGCTTCGGCGGCGTCGTCTCCTTCACCCTCCCCGACCGCGCCCACGCCGAACGCTTCCTGGCCGCGCTGCGCCTCACCTCAGAGGCCACCAGCTTCGGCAGCGTCCAGAGCACCGCGGAGCGCCGCGGACGGTGGGGCGGCGACGCCGTACCGCCCGGCTTCGTCCGCTTCTCGGTGGGCGTCGAGGACCCCGAGGACATCGTGGCCGATGTGCTGCGCGCGCTGGACGAAGCGGCGTCTTCGTCAGGGTGAGCGCGCGGGCGCCGGGGGGCGAGGCGCGTCTTCGTACGGGTGAAGGCGTGGGCGTCGTGGGCCGAAGCGTGTCTTCGTACGGGTGAGCGTGTGGTCGTCCGCGCGCTCAGTCGCGTCTTCGTACGGGTGAGGGCGCGCGGGCGCACGGCGGCACGGCGGTGGCACGGCGGCGGAGGGGTGCGCTCCGATTCGCCGGGGCGGCGCCGGGAATTGTGCGGTGCGGCAAGTTTGCCGCCGCGCGCACTGCGGCAGATGTCCACCATGCCCCCGGACACGCATGACGGCCCCACCACCCGGCCGGTGGTGAAGCGCACGGCCCGCGCCATCGTTCTCGACGGCGACCGGCTCGTACTGATCAAGCGCACCAAGCCCGGCCTCGCCCCGTACTGGCTCACGCCGGGCGGCGGGGTCGAGGACGACGACGCGAGCGTGGTCGCGGCCATGCACCGCGAGGTCGACGAGGAGCTGGGCGCCAAGGTCACCGATGTGGTGCCCGCCTTCGTCGACACCGTCGAGCACATCGCGGACGACGGCTCGCACGGCGTGAAGGTGCAGTACTTCTTCGCCTGCCGCCTGGAGTCGATGGACCTCGACCAGCGGCACGGCCCGGAGATCGACGAGCCCTGCGGGGAGTACGAGATCGTGCGCGTGCCCTTCAGCCGCATGGGCCTGGCCTCGGTCGACATCGTGCCGCTGACCCTGCGGCACTACCTGGACGCGAACATCGAAGGGGTGCTGGGCCTGCTCGGCCCCGACCTCGGCTGACAGCCGTGAGGGGACCGGCGGCCGGTCGCGTCAGTCCCCCGCCGCGACCAGTTCCTGCACGAGGTCGTGCCGTATCCGGTGCGACGGCATCCCGATCCGCACCAGCGTGTCCACACTGCTGCGGATCATCCCCGGCGGCCCCGACAGATACGCGTCGTACGCCTCCCACGGCCCGTGCGCGCGTACGGCGTCCGGCAGCGGCCCGGACAGCGCGTCGCTGGGGGTGTCGGCGACGACGGTGCGGACCGACAGCCAGGAGTGCTCGCGCTGCATGCGCAGCATCGTGTCGAGGTCGTAGAGGTCGCTGGTGCGGCGGGCGCCGTAGAACACCTCGACCGGGCGCCGCCGCCCGTGCCGGGCGACGTCCTCCACCAGCGCCTTGATCGGCGCTATGCCAGTGCCGCCGCCCAGGCAGAGCATGCCGTCGTCCGAGGCGTGGTCGGCCACCATCGAACCGGAGGGCGGCCCGAGCCGCACGACGTCACCGGGGCGGGCCCTGCCGACCAGCGCGTTGCTGACCCAGCCCGCCGGGACCGCGCGGATGTGGAAGGTCAGCAGGCCGTCGTCGCGGGGCGCGGCGGCGAAGGAGTAGTTCCGCCAGATCCGCGGCCACCACGGGGTCTCCACCATCGTGTACTGCCCGGCGAGGAAGGCGTACGGCTGGTCGGGCCGTACGGTGACCACCGCGACGTCGGGGGTCCGCAGCTCGTGGCTGACGATCTCGGCCTGCCACCAGGGCGGCGCGTGCCGTTCGTCCTCGGCCGCCGCGTCGATCATCGTCTGCGAGATCGCGGCGTACGCGCGGACCCACGCCGCCTCGGTCTCCGGGCCCCACACCGCCGACGCGTACCGGGCGAGCGCGCCGAGCAGCGCCTCGCCGACCGCCGGGTAGTGCTCGGCGCGGGTGCCGTACTTGCGGTGCCCCCGGCCCAGGTGCGACAGGTAGTCGCCGAGCGCCGCCGGGTCGTCGATGTGCTCGGCCGCCGTCAGCAGCGCCTTGACCAGCCGGTCGCGCTGCGCGTCCATCGCGGCGGGGAACAGGTCGCGCAGCTCGGGGTGGTGGATGAAGAGCAGCGCGTAGAAGTACGAGACCGTCCGGTCCGCGACCGGCCCGATCTCCTCCATGGTGCGGCGGATGAGGAGCGCGTCGGGCGACGGGGACCCGGCCGGGGAGGCCGCCGGGGACGCGGGCGTCTCGGGTCCGGGCATCCGCGGTACGGGAGGCGGTACGAACGCGGGTGCCGGTGCGGGTGCTGGTGCCGGTGCCGGTGCGGATGCGGATGCGGGTGCGGCCGTGAACGCCGACGCCGGTATCGACGCCGGTGTGTACGCGGACGGCTCGGTCGGCGCCGAAGCGCGCGGCTCCGGCTCGGGTTCCGGCGCTGGTCCCGGCTCCTGCCGCTGCGCGGCGGCGGGCCGCGTCATGGGTGCGGCGGGCTCCTGCCGGGGCTGCGCGATCTTGCGGCGCCGCCCCCTGGGCTGCGGAGACGCCGGTGAGGCCGGGTCGGTGGTCTTGGCATCCATGATCACGTGGCCCCGAACTCCCGGTGGTCGATCCTTCGCTCAGCTCGCCTGCGGTGCCGTGTGAGCGTGCCACGCTGCGTGAGGGCACCGGACGAATAGCGCGAAGCGTCACCACCGGAGAAACGGTTTCGCGTACTATCCGCCGCGCCGTCCCCGGAGTCCGTGTCTCCAGGTCTCCAGGTCTCCAGATCTCCAGGTCTCCAGATCTCCACGGGGTCCCGTCCCGCCGCCCCCGATAGGTCCACTACGGGATCGTCCCGTAGCAGACCTATTTTGCTAGTCTCGACGCATGACCGCAGAGACAGCAGCGACCGCAGAGGCCGTGACCACCGCAGCGCACGTCCCCCTGTCGGCGCGGACCGCCGACATGTCGTACCTGCTCCAGCACACCGCCCACGTACTGGCCACCCAGATGTCGGCGGCGCTCGCGGAGATCGGCATGTCGCCGCGCGCCCACTGCGTGCTGGCGCACGCGCTGGAGGCCGAGCGGACCCAGGCGCAGCTCGCCGAGCTGTCCGACCTGGACAAGACCACGATGGTCGTCACCGTCGACCAGTTGGAGCGGGCGGGGCTGGCCGAGCGGGTGCCGTCGGCGACCGACCGGCGCGCGCGGATCATCAAGGTGACCCCGGCGGGCGAGAAGGTCGTGGCCGAGGGCCAGGAGATCGTCGACCACGTGCACGAGGACGTGCTCGGCGCACTGCCGGAGAGCGAGCGCACCGCCTTTGTCTCCGCGCTGAACCGGCTGGTCAACGGCCATCTCGCGACCCCCGCGGGCGCACCGGACGGCGGCCAGGGAGTGCGCCGCCCGCGCCAGTCCCGCAAGTAGCCCGCCCCGCCGCGGTCCGCCCCCGACCCCGCACCGCAGCGCACCGCACCGCACCGCACCGCGCCGGTCCGCTCCACCGCCGGGCACGCACCCGCAAGGTAAGCCCGTAAGAGATAGTCTCCAACAAAACCATCTGCTACGGTCACTCCTGGTATCCCTTTCGCCAGGAGGCGACCTCATGCCACTCCGTCCCCATGCCGCCGGATCGTCGCGCGGCGCGGCTCTCGCGGTGCTCAGCGCGGGCACCCTGATGATCATCCTCGACGGCACGATCGTGAATGTGGCGCTGCCGTCCATCCGCCGTGACCTGGGCTTTTCACAGTCGAGCCTCGCCTGGGTGGTCAACGCCTACCTCATCGCCTTCGCCGGGCTGCTGCTGCTCGCCGGCCGCCTCGGCGACCTGTTCGGCCGCCGCAGAATCCTGGTCACCGGCCTGGCGGCGTTCACCGTCGCCTCGCTGCTGTGCGGGTTCGCGGACTCCGCGGGGCTGCTGATCGCGGCCCGCTTCGTCCAGGGCGCGGCCGGTGCGATGGTCTCGGCCGTCAGCCTCGGCATGGTCATCGCGCTCTACCCCGACCCCCGCGGCCGGGCCCGCGCCATGGGCGTCTACAGCTTCGTGCAGTCCGCGGGCGGCGTCCTCGGCCTGCTCGTGGGCGGCATCCTCACCCAGGCCATCAACTGGCACTGGATCTTCTTCGTCAACCTCCCCATCGGCTCGGCCGCCGCCCTGCTCAGCCTGCGCCTGCTGCCCGACGACCGCCCGGCCGCCGTACGCGAGCCCCGCACGCCCCACGAGCCCAATGGTGAGCCCCGTGAGCCCCGCGAGCCCCGCGCCGGGAGCACGCGTCCCGGGGTCGACGCGCCGGGTGCCGTCCTGGTCACCGCCGCCCTGATGCTGGGCGTCTACACCATCGTCGGGACCACCGGCCGGGGCTGGACGTCCCCCGCCACCGCAGGACTCGCGGCGCTGTCCGCCCTGTTGCTGGCCGGGTTCCTGATCCGTCAGACCAAGGCGGCCGAGCCGTTGATGCCGTTGCGGATCTTCCGCTCCCGGATCGTCTCGGGCGCGAACGTGGTGCTGGCGCTGATGGTCGCGGGCGGCTTCGGCTTCCAGTTCATGACCAGCCTCTACCTCCAGCAGGTGCTCGGCTACGGCCCGGTGCGGATCGGGCTCGCGCTGGCGCCGACCGGCGCGATGATCGGCGTGATGTCCCTGCTGCTGTCCGCCCGGCTCGGCGCCCGCTTCGGCCAGCGCGCCGTCCTGCTGCCCAGCCTGCTGCTCTTCGCGGGCGGCTTCCTCATCCTGGCGAGGGCCCCCTCCGCGCACGCCTCGTACCCCGCCGACATCCTCCCGGCGATCCTGGTCTTCGGCGTCGGCTTCGGCCTGGCCATGCCCTCCCTGATGACGCTGGGCATGTCGGAGGCGACCCCCGCAGACTCCGGGCTGCTGTCCGGCGTCTTCAACACCGCCCAGCAGATCGGCGGCGCGCTCGGCCTCTCCGTACTCGCCGCCCTGGCCGCCGCCCGCACCGACCGGAAGCTCGCCGCGGGCCACTCCGTACCGGCCGCCCTGACCAGCGGCTACCACCTGGCCTTCGTGGTCGCCGCCGGACTGCTGGCCCTCGGCGCCGCGGTCGCCGCCGTCCTGCTCAGGCCCCCGTCCTCGGACGGCTCGAAGGACAGCACGCAGGACAGCACGCGGAACGGCACGCAGGACAGCGCTCAGGACGGCGCTCAGGACGGCGCCGACCGCACTCCCGAGGCCAACGGCCTCAGCGCACCGGCCAGTTCCCCTGCCCGGAACCGGAGCCAGGACCGGGACCGGGACCGGGGCCAGGGCCAGGGCCGCCCGGCAGCGGCGCCGAAGGGTCGTACGGCACGCGTGTGAACACGAAGGACCCCAGGTCGAGATGGCCGACCGAACCGTCGGCGCGCCGCACCGGCCGCAGCGTCTCGCCCGCGTAGTACCCCTCCAGGCCGGTCCAGGTGCCGTCGGATTCCGCGCGGAAGCGCGCGCCGCGGCCCTGGCCGGTCAGCGGCGCGAGCGCGAGGTCGCCGGAGGCGTGGACGCGCAGGCTGTAGCCGGACGTGCCCCAGTACCAGGGGCCCGCCAGGTCGAGCAGCGCCGGGTCGAGCGCGTCGGCGGGCCGCCAGGGCGCGGGCAGGCCGGGCTCGGCGTCGGCGGTGATCGCCAGCAGGTCGGCGGCGATGGTGCCGATCGCGGGCCCCGAGGTGGAGTTGGCCATCGCGAGCGCGCCCACGCCGTCCGCGACGCTCACCCACACGGTGGCCAGGAAGCCCGGCATCGAGCCCGTATGGCCGGCGAGCGGGCGGTCGCCGTGCCGGGTGAGCTGGAGCCCGAGGCCGTAACCCGAGTCGGGGTCGGCCGCGTCCGGCGGCGCGGCGGGCGCGCGCATCTCGGCCAGTGTCGCCGCGGCCAGCACGTCCGGGTGCCCGGCCGCGAGGAAGCCCGCCCAGCGCGCCAGGTCCTGGGCCGTCGACCACAGTTGGCCCGCGGGCGCCATCAGTCCGGTGTCCTGTACGACCTCGGGCCGCATCACGTCGGCCCACGGGTGGACGGCGAAGCCCCCGGCGGCCGGGGCCTGCGGCAGCGCCGTCGTACGCGGCATGCCCAGCGGGTCGAGCACTTCGGCCTTCAGGGCCTCGGCCCACGGCACGCCGCGTTTGGCCTCCACCAGGGCGCCGAGCAGCGCGAATCCGGGGTTGGAGTAGTGGTAGCGCCGTCCGGCCGGGTGTTTGACGGGGGCCGGGCCGAGGATGTCGGCCAGTTCCGGCCGCAGGTCGCCGGGGGTCCGCTCCCACCAGGGGCCCGGCGTCTCGGAGGCCAGGCCGGAGGTGTGGGTGACGAGTTGGCCGATCGTCAGACCGGCCACGTCCTCCGCGTCGTCCGGCAGGTCCGGCAGGTGCCGCGCCAGCGGATCGGTCAGCTCCAGCAGCCCCTCGTCGCGCAGCCGCATCACCAGCACCGCCGTGAACGTCTTCGTGATCGAGCCGATCCGGTACTGCGTGTCGGCGTCCGGCGCGTGTCCCTCGATCATGCTGCGCGAGCCGAACCAGACCATCCGCCCGTCCCGTACGACCGCGCCGACGATCGACGGCGTACGGCCCTCGGCCTGGCCGACCGCGATCCGGCGCAGCAGGGCGCGGCGGGTGGCGGGCAGCAGTTCGCCGTCCGGCGCGGCGGGCGCGGGGCCGGGCGTCGGCAGCGCGTACGGGGCGGGGGCCGCGGGCCGGGGCCGGTCGGGGGACTGCGGTGGGTGCTGGGAATCGGTCGTCACTCGGCGCGCGCCTCTTGTCTCGGTACGGGGGTCCGGGGCGGGCCCGGTGGCCGGATCCGTGCGCCCGGCCGACCTGGACTCCCCTACGGACGGTCGCCGTTACGGTAATCGGCGGTGCCGAAGCGGAGCGACACAATTGACATCCGCATCCCGCGCAGCAGCGGGATCAGATGCGAGACGGGCGCGATGGCGTACGGGCCGCGACCGCGCGGCAGGCGCAGGCTGCGGACCTCGGCGATGCGCGGGGAGGCGGTCGCGACCTTGCGGTACTCCTTGCCGTCCATGCCCCACAGCCAGCGCGGCGCGCGATAGCCGGGGCGCGCCGCGCTCCCGCCCGCCTCCGTCCCCGCCTCTGGGCTCGCCTCCGTCCCCGCCTCCGGCCCCGTCCCGCCCGCGTCCGCGTCCCTGCGCGCCTCGGCCCGCGCCTGGGCGTCCGCCCGGGCCCGGTCGTCGGCCTGGGCCTGGCTGCGGGCGACCATCCCCCGGGGGAGGGCGTCGAAGAGCATCCAGCCGCCGGGGAAACGTTCCGCGCAGGCGGCGATCAGGCGTTTCACGTCGGACGGCGGCAGATACATCAACAGGCCCTGGGCGGTGACCAGTACGCCCTCGGAGTCGTCGACCTCGTCCATCCAGTCCAGGTCCAGCGCCGAGCGGGCCAGCGAACGGCGCCGTGGCGGATCGTCCGGAAGCAGAGCGTCTCGGACCTCGACCGTCTCCGGCAGATCCACCGTCAGCCAGCGCACCCGGCCGTTGTCCACCCGCCAGAACTGCGTTTCGAGGCCCTCGCCGAGCGCCACCACCGTGCCGTCGGGGTGTTCGGCGACGAACCGCCGTACCTCGTCGTCCAGGCACCGCACCCGCAGCGCGTGCCACTGTGCCATGCCCGAGCCGCCGAACCGCTCGAAGGGGTAGTCGATACGGTCGACCAGCTCCACCGCGAGCGGGTCGTCCAGCAGTCGCGCCCCCGGCCGCCGGGCCTCGGCGGCCCGGTTGTACAGATTCCACAGCAGCGTTTCCGGTACGCCCTCCAGCTCGACCTTGAACCGGCCGACGCCGCCGGTCCCGCCCTCGTCGCCGCCGGCCGCCCCGCTCCCGTCGCCGTCCCGGCCGTCTCCGCTCACGCCACCACCGACGTCGTCGTTGTCGTCCATCCCCTTACGATCCCACTCGCCGCCGCGCCCGGCCGTGCCCGCCACGGCGGTACTTCGCAACCCCGTTGCCCCCGGCCCGCGTTGGGCCCGCTTGAAGAAAGCGGCGCCGTCCGGTCACGGCTGCGCGGAACCTTGACAGCGGTTTTCGCCAGGCGTAGACATCACGTCGGCCAGAGAGCGCTCTCACAGCCGTCCGGCGAGGCGGCGGGACAGCGCCCTCGGGCGCCGCACGACCGCACCGCCGTACGACCGCACGCGCACGACCGCACCTCCGCACAGCCGCACCGCGCACGAACGCCGATCGTGGCCGCGAGACCGGGGTCGGTGCCGCACACCGCAGCAGGGCACCACCGACGTCCACCCCCCAACCGGAGGCTCGCGCGTACGCGGCGCACCTCGCCGCACGCCGGCCGCGTGCTTGTCACGTGCTTGTCACGTGCGTGGCCGCGCGCTCGCCACGCGCGGATCTCCGCAAGGACGGCGGTACGTGCCCTCGTTGTCGGTTTCTCACCTCTCGCGCCCGTGCTCGCGGGCTTCCGCGAGCCGTCATCCGACACGTAGACACGTAGGAGCACACATGAGGGTCACCCCACGAGGGCTCTCCGCGCACCGTAAACGTTTCCGGTTCCCTCTCGCACGGTCACCGCAGGGCGTCCTGCTGATGGCGCTGGTGCTGATCGCCTCGGCGTATCTGTCCCTGGCGCCCACCTCCTCGCACGCGGCGACGCCGACCCTGCTCTCGCAGGGCAAGCCGGCGACCGCGTCATCCGTCCAGGACGCGTTCGCCGCGAGCGCCGCCGTGGACGGTGACACCGGTACCCGCTGGTCCAGCGCCGCGTCCGATCCGCAGTGGCTCCAGGTCGACCTGGGCTCGTCGCAGCCGATCACGCAGGTCGTCCTCAACTGGGAGACGGCGTACGGCAAAGCCTTCAAGATCCAGGTCTCGGACAACGCGACCGCCTG
The DNA here is from genome assembly GCF_055559175.1 of Streptomyces sp. NPDC024632. Taxonomy (NCBI): domain Bacteria; kingdom Bacillati; phylum Actinomycetota; class Actinomycetes; order Kitasatosporales; family Streptomycetaceae; genus Streptomyces; species Streptomyces sp. NPDC024632. The sequence goes on along the minus strand of NZ_JBVHLD010000010.1, from coordinate 177,429 downwards.
GACCGACGTCTACTCCACCACCACCGGCACCGGCGGCATCCAGACGCTCAGCGTCACCGGCACCGGCCGCTACGTGCGGATGTACGGCACCCAGCGCGCCACCCAATGGGGTTACTCGCTCTGGGAGTTCCAGGTCTACGGCGGTTCCGGCGGCGGTACGCCCCCGGCGACCTGCGGCACCACGACCGCCGCGCTCGGCAGGCCCGCCACCGCGTCCTCGACCGAGAACGCCGGGACCCCCGCCTCCGCCGCCTTCGACGGCAACGCGGGCACCCGCTGGTCCAGCGCGGCCTCCGACCCGCAGTGGGTCCAGGTCGACCTCGGCTCGTCGCAGACGCTGTGCGGCGCGCAGTTGACGTGGGAGACGGCGTACGCGAAGGCGTATCAGATCCAGGTCTCGACCGATGGTTCCACGTGGAACAACGCGTATTCCACGACGACCGGGGCCGGTGGCACCGAGAATCTGTCGTTCAACGCGACCGGCCGCTATGTGCGGATGTACGGCACGCAGCGGGCGACGCAGTACGGCTACTCGCTGTGGGAGTTCACGATCCTGACGCCCGGTGGCAGTACGACCTCCCCGCCGCCGAGCGGGGGCAACGGCAACTGCCCGTGGGTCGGTTCCACGGCTCCGGTGGCCACCCGCGTCCAGCAGGTCATGGCGCAAATGACCACCGCGCAGAAGGTCTCGATCCTGCACGGCAACAACAACGCGACGCCGTACATCGGCAACATCACCGGCGTACCGTCGCTGTGCATCCCGAACATCGGCCTCCAGGACGGGCCGCACGGTGTCGGTGACGGCCTCGGCGGCGTCACGCAGATGCCGTCGGCGAACGCGTCCGCGGCGACGTGGGACGACGCGCTGGAGCAGCAGTACGGCGCGGCGATCGGCGCGGAGTTCGCGGGCAAGGGTGTGCAGGTGGCGCTCGGCCCGACGCTGAACATCGTGCGCGACCCGCGCTGGGGCCGGGCCTTCGAGACGTTCAGCGAGGACCCGTACCTCAACGGGCGGCTGGCGGCGGCCGACATCCGGGGCATCCAGAGCCAGGGTGTGATGGCCGAGATGAAGCACGTGGCCGTCTACAACATCGAGAATCCGGCGGGGACGGTCGTCGTCGACAGCCGGACCATGCAGGAGCTGTATCTGCCCGCGTTCCAGGCGGCGGTGCAGCAGGGCTCGCCGGCGGCGGCGATGTGCGCGTACAGCGTCGTCAACTCCGTACCGGCCTGCCAGAATCCGGCGCTGATGAACGTCGGGCTCTACCAGCAGGCGGGCTTCGGCGGCTTCATCACCAGCGACTGGGGCGGCGCGCACTCCACGGTCGAGTCCGCCAACGCCGGTCTGACGGTGGAGATGCCGAACGGCTACTTCTACGCGGACTTCCTCGCGCAGGCGGTCGCCAACGGGACGGTCAGCCAGGCCACGCTGGACACGATGGTGAGCAGGCTGCTGACGCAGTTCTTCGCCTTCGGTCTCTTCGACAAGGCGCCCAGCGGTTCGCGGGACGCCGTCGTCACCACCCCGGCGCATGTGGCGACCGCGCTCCAGGGCGCGGAGGAGGGCACCGTACTGCTCAAGAACAACGGCATCCTGCCGCTGTCCACCGCCACCACCCACTCGATCGCGGTGATCGGCTGGGACGGCGGCGCGGGCGTGCAGTCCATCGGCGGCGGCAGTGCGACGGTGACCAGTTCCGGCACGGTCTGGCCGATCACCGGCATCCAGAACCGGGTCGCGGGCACCGGCACCACCGTGCAGTACAACGACGCGTCGAATCTCGCGTCGGCGGTCACGCTGGCCCGCTCCTCCGATGTCGCGATCGTCTTCGCCAGCGACAACTACGGCAACGAGGAGCACGACACCACCACGCTCGACCTGCCGCCGGTCGGCAACGCCCAGACCAACCAGAACGACATGATCGCCCAGGTGGCGGCGGCCAATCCGCACACCATCGTGGTGCTCAACAACAGCTCGGCGATCAACATGCCGTGGCTGAACCAGGTCGCGGGCGTCTTCGAGGGCTTCTATCCGGGCCAGCAGATCGGCACGGCGATGGCGGCGCTGATCTTCGGTGACGTCAACCCGTCGGGCAAGCTGCCCGTCACCTTCCCGAAGTCGCTCGCGGACGTGCCCGCGCACACCCCGGCGCAGTGGCCGGGGACCAACGGCACGGTGCAGTACAGCGAGGGGCTGAAGGTCGGCTACAAGTGGTACGACGCGCAGAACATCGAGCCGCTGTATCCGTTCGGCTTCGGCCTGTCGTACACCACCTTCTCCTTCTCCGGGCTCCAGGTCGGCGCGCTGTCCGGTGGGAACGCCACCGTGCGCGCGACGGTGACCAACACCGGGACGCGGGCGGGTACCGAGGTCGCGCAGCTCTACGTGGGCGACCCGGCCTCCACCGGCGAGCCGGTCCACCAGCTCCGCGGCTATCAGCGGGTCACGCTCAATCCGGGCCAGTCGCAGACGCTGACCTTCACGGTGTCCACGCACGACCTGGCGTACTGGAACACCGGCACCAACGGGTGGACGACGGCGGCGGGCAGCTACCAGATCCTGGTGGGGGACTCGTCGCGGAATCTCCCGCTGAGCGGCACGCTCAGCGTGCCGACGCAGGTGAACGCCGCGGCGGCGCGGGTGGGGGGCGGCGACGCCTCGTACGCCGTGCCCAATCCGCACGGTATGAGCAGCCCGCTGCACACGGCGGTGGACTGGGCGCTGGACCGGAAGGCCCCGAGCGGCACGGCCTTCTCGGCGACCGGTCTCCCGCCGGGGATCTCGCTCAGCTCGGCGGGGCGGTTCACGGGCGCGGCCACTGAGCGGGGTACGTACACGGTGACGGTCACCGCCCGTACGTCCTCGGCTGCGGCGTCCGCACCGGTGACGTTCGTCTGGACGGCCACCTAGCCGGTTCCGTTCCGGCTCCGGTGCCCTCCCGCGGGGGCGCCGGGGCCGGGGCCTCCCCGGTGAGCATCGCGGTCGAGGGCGACCACGCCTGCGTCCGCAGCTTCGAGACCGCGCTCAAGACGCGGCGCCCGCGCCAGCCCTAGCGCGAGATGTGGGCCTCGATGCCGTCGAGGAGGAAGTCGAGGCCGAGGCGGAAGGTGTGGTCGGCGTCGAGGTGGGCGGCGTCGTGGATCACGGTGGACAGGGCGGGGAAGCGGCCGGTGGCGAAGGCGCGTTCCAGGTAGGGGCCCAGTGCGGCCTGCCAGCGCTTCTCGTCCAGGCCGGTGGTCCGCTCCGCACGGCGGGCGGCGATCTCGCGGCGGACGGCGCCGGTCACGTAGGCGTCGACCGCGGTGACCACGGGCATGACGGCGTCCACGTGGACCCCGTCCAGCGCGGCGACCACGGCCTCGCCCCTGGCCAGCGCGTGCGGGCCGAGCTGCGGCCGGCCGCCGAGCAGGTCGGCGAGCCATTCGTGGTCGTGGGCGGCCTGCCGGGTGGTCTCGGCGAGCGAGCGCAGAACCTCCCGCCAGGTGTCCCCGACCGGCCGGATCTCGGCGTGGATCGCGTCGACCATCAGGTCGAGCAGTTCGTCCTTGCTCTCGATGTAGCCGTACAGCCGCATCGGTCCGACGCCCAGCGCGGTGGCGACCTTGCGCAGCGACACCGCGTCCAGGCCGTCCGCGTCGGCCAGCTCGATCGCGGCGCGGACGATCCGCTCCCGGTCCAGGGGGGCCGGTACGGGTCGATTCGGCGGCTCGGGCCGCTCCCACACCAACATGCCGCATACGGTACATCGCATTGTCACGATACAGTGTATCGACTCGTACGGTGTATCGAACCGAAGGAGACACCCATGCCAACGACCACCACCCCGACCCCGAGCCCGAGCCCGACCGCGGCCGTCGCCATCGTCGGGGCCGGCCTCGGCGGCCTGGCCCTCGCCCGCGTGCTGCACGTCAACGGCATCGACGCCGTCGTGTACGAACGCGAGGCGTCACGCGCCGCGCGCGGTCAGGGCGGCATGCTCGACATCCACTCCGGGCAGCGGGCGCTGCGCGAGGCCGGGCTCATCGACCGATTCCACGCGATAGCCCGCGGCGAAGGCCAGGACATGCGCCTGCTCGAACCGGACGGCACCCTGCTGCTCCAGGAGGACACCCCCGAGGACGCCCCGCTCGACCGCCCCGAGGTCGACCGCGCCGACCTGCGCGACCTGCTGCTGGACTCCCTCCCCGAGGACACGGTGCGCTGGGGGCACGCGTTCACCTCCGCCGCCGACGGCCTGCTGCGCTTCGCCGACGGCGGCAGTACGACGTACGACCTGCTGGTCGGCGCGGACGGCGCGCAGTCCCGGGTCCGCCCCCTGCTCACCGACGCCCGCCCGGCGCACATCGGCCAGAACATCGTCGAGCTCGGCATCCCCGACATCGACCGCACGCACCCCGACCTCGCGGCCATGGTCGGTCGCGGCAACTACTGGGTGCTCGGCGGCGGACTGTCGCTGGCCGCACAGCGCAACGGCGACGGCCGCGTCCGTATCGGCCTGAGCTTCTACAACACCGACGAGGACTGGTTCGCCACCAGCAAGATCCCCTTCGACGACCCCGCCGCCGCCCGGGCGCGCCTGATCGACCTGCTCCCCGGCTGGCACCCACGGTTCACCGCCCTGATCGCGGCCTGCGACGACACCGTCGTGCCACGGGCGATCACCACCCTCCCGGTCGGCCTGACCTGGCCGTCGACACCGGACGTCACGCTCATCGGCGACGCCGCCCACCTGATGCCACCGGTCGGCGAGGGCGCCAACATGGCCCTCCTCGACGGCGCCCTCCTCGGCCTCGCCCTGGCCGCGCACCCGGAGGACATCCCCCGCGCCGTCGCGGAGTACGAACGCGAGATGTTCGCCCGTACCGGCGCCGCCGCCCGCGAGTCGGCCCGCGTCCACGACATCCTGACGTCGCCCGACGCCGGCCGGAGAATGCTCGCGTTCTTCCAACCGGCCTGACCGCCCGGCAGGACTCAGCCCGCCAGTCGCGCGAGGGCCAGCGCGTGCGCGCGGTCCAGGGCGTCGGCGGCGGCGCAGAAGACGTCCGGCCGCACACCGGTGCCCTCCCAATTCGTGCCGGAGACGGGGTTGACCGCGCGGCCCACGGGGATGGTGGCCTCCAGGTGCGGGTGTACGGTCCAGCCGTTGCACGGGTGCGCGCCGCCGCGGGTGCGCTCGCCGACGACGACGGCGCGGCCGAGCTGTTGCAGGTCGTAGGCCAGCTCCTCGGCGGCGGAGAAGGTGCTCTCGCTGGACAGCACGTACACCGGGCCGCTGCCGCCGAAGCGGGCGCCGGGGACGTGGGGCAGGCTCCAGGACTGCTCGCCGCGCTCGCCGTTGCGCTCGCCGCCGCGCTCATCGCCACCCCCATCGCCGCGCTCATCGCCGCGCCAGTACATGGTGTTGAGGTGGGTGCGCTCGTCCAGCAGGTAGCTGCACACGAAGGCGACCGTGTCCGGGTCGCCGCCCCGGTTGGCGCGAAGGTCCACGATCAGCGCCTGGGCGCGGGAGGCCAGGGTGAGCGCGGCGCCCAGCGGCTCCGCGGCCCACTCCAGCGGGAACAGCATCGGCCCAAGCGTCAGTACGGCGACGCCGCCGTCGAGCAGCTCCAGCCGGGGCACACCGCCCAGCGAGGTGTCGAAGTCCCGGCGCATGGCGGCCAGGCCGGCCGCCCCCTGCTCCGGGGAGACCGGGTCGGCGTGGTGCTTCAGCCTCAAGTGCCGGTCGCCGTTGACGGACTGGAGGTCCGCGGTGACCAGCCGGGCCAGCTCCTCGGCGTCGTCGACGCCGTACGCGCCCTCGGCGAGACGCCGTCGCAGCAGGGCGGCGAGCTGCTCGGCCGTCTCGGGGAAGACGTAGTGCTCGGTGAGCAGCCGGGCCGTCTCGTCGATGACAGGGGCCGGGTGAAGGTTCGTCGGAATCGTCATGGCTGGGAGTAGAGCACCGTCCTTGCGAAAGCGTCAAAGACTTTAGACACTTTCGGTATGTCCGATCAGCCGACCTACCCGCCGCCTCCCGAGGACGTCCTGGAGATCAGCGCGCCCGAGCAGTTCGCGGCGCTCTCCCACCCCTTGCGCCAGCGGCTGCTCTTCGCCCTGGGCCAGCGGCCCGCCACCGTCAGCCGGCTCGCGGCCCAACTCGACGCGAAGAAGGGCAACGTGGCCCACCACCTCAAAGTGCTCCGCGAGGCCGGGCTCGTCCACATCGCCGAGACCCGCCAGGTCCGCGGCGGCACCGAGCACTCCTACCAGCGCACGGCCCGCCGCATGCTCGTCGCCGAACCCCAAGCGGCAGGCACCGCCGCGATGTTCGCCGCCGTCGCCCACGAACTGGACCGCTCACCCGTCGCCCCCCACCTGACCCTCCGCCACCTCCGCCTCAGCCCCGCCCAGGCGAAACACCTCGGCGACACCCTCACCCAACTCGTCGACGAGACCCCCGAAAACACCGAATCCCAGCCCGTCCACGGCGTCCTGGTAGCCCTCTACCACCACACCCCGCCCACCCCATAACAAACCCCGCCCCCGGCACCCGCCGCCCACGAACGGGCTCACGGACGGTCAGGCCGCGTCGATGGCCTTTGTCGACACCGAAGTCACCCGCAAACCGCTGATGCAGCGGGTGTACCAATCCATCGCAACAGTCAACTCCGCCTGCATCCACCGCAGTGTCACCGGGTCGAGCGCGAATACGTCCGGCCGCGTGGTGTCCATCAGCACGTACTCGCCCGGCCGCGTGCGCCGCAGCTTCCCGTACGGTCCTCCGGTCGGCCGGCGATGTCCCGATTCCGTTTCGTGCTCAGCCGGAACAGCGGATGGCGGCCCTCCAGTTCTCGGAGGATCCGGAACGCGGTTGCCCGGCTCGGCCGCGGCACCACCTCCGTGCCGAACCGGGCGATCACCCTCGATAGGGCATGACCTACGGCCCCGTCCGCCGTCTCACGCTGTGTCGGACGCTCAGCGTCTCAGCTCCACGTCGGAAGTCGCAGGCGGCGCCGGCCGCCGGACTCCACATCAGGTGAAGCGCACGGTCAGCCTCTCGTCCGGCGCGTTCGACTCGTCTTCCGCGGCAGCTCGAACCAGGACGGACGCGATTGCCTCGAACGCTTCATCGCCCACGCGGTCACGACTGACTGCTGCGTTCTCCCAGACAATCTCGACTGGGCGCTCAACATCCCTGCTCAGACGGTCCCACAGGGCGCTCAGGTTGTGCCCGTAGTACGGACCGAAGTCCAGAGGCCCGGCAAGAAGCCGGTGCAGGTCCGCCTGGCTTCCGATCTGTGCCCCATCAATGGCGACCCGCATGCTTCCTCCACTTCTTCGCTCGGCCGAGCGACTCTACGAACACCCGGCACCCCTGCAGGCACCGCGCTCCGCTGAACTGCGGTGTCTCACGGTCGATGTCGGATCCGACTTCCATCCGACATCGACCGTGAGATTCCGACACGAAATTTGAGACCCTACAGCGTTGTAGGTTCCCACGGCCGGTGTCATCTGCCGCGCCTCTGACCTGGTCAGTTCTCGGGCATCCCACGCCATGTCATCCGCTGGAATCCCAGTTCCGTGTCATTTACCTAGCCTGCCCGGCGGAGTGGGAGGAAGACTCGCCGCCCAGAAGGCGGTCATGCTGCGGCTGTGGCCCTCCATGCAGCGGTGACTCCAAGCGCACGGTGCCGTCGCCGAGGTCTACCGCTCAAAGGCTCTCCACACTCACCGGCGGCCAGCCGTCCTCATCTGTCTCCAGCCGGAAGTGGACCTTTATGTGGTCGTCCCTGATGTTCGTCACCGCATCATCATCCACAGCCGCCATGCCTCGGGAGGCCGTCGAGCGTTCCAGGCCTACAACACCTCGGGCTCACCGGTCACTGCAGCGGCGACAAGCGCCACAAGATTGTCGGTCCAGCAGTCGGACTCCTTGGTGGCGACTTCAACACCGCAGCCAATACACATGAGGTTAGGTCCGTCCTGGCCGGCGAGTCCGCAGCAACCAGCGAGACGCCGCGGATCGGTATGAACCGCAGTCCCCGGAGCGTCGTCCGGGTGAAGGATCAAGAGGCTGGCATCGAAGTTGACCTTGAAGTTTCCTGGGGCCATCCGGGGTGGGACCACCTCGTGGCTCGGATGCCGCTCGGGGCCCCTGACTGGCTCTCCTGCTACCAACTCGTTCGTTAGAGGCTGTCGGCAGTTGGCGCAGCGAAATATGGTCACGTGGCCATTCTCTGCGCTTTTGAGCCAACGAACTGCGCGGGGTGGCTGCCAGCCGGAACACCAACGGGGCCAGACGTGCGCTGAACGCGATCTCCGGCTTCTCAAGCCGGTGACGCGGCTATGACGTCCACGACCACCGGCCCGTCGTCCGGCACCAGCAGATAGTCCGGGATGTGCTTGCGAACCTTGCCATCCACGTCGGCCTTGAGCATGAACGGCTGGGCGATGATGTGCCGCACCTCTGGGGCGAAGTCGGCGAACAGCAGCCACCCCAGCTCCAGCCGCGACTCGTAGATCACGTGGTCGCCCACCGTCGCCGACCCGTACGTGCCCGAATAGTGCTGCTGCCCCTTGTACCAGCGGAACATCCGCCACGGCCGGGCCTCCCGCAGCAGCCCGAGCGGCACCGACGGCCACTCCAGGTCCTCCACCACGGACTCGTCACCACGCCGGACACTCTGCCGTACCGGCGCGGCCACCGCTGTACCCATCGGACCACCAACCCCGCGTTTCCGGAGGTGGCCCCGCTGGCCGCGTAACGCCGGGGTCTTGCCCCAGCCACGCACGCAGACGCTGAACGGGGCGGTCCCGTACACAAAGAGGGGAACTGCTCGCTCACGGGGCATGAATCCCATCCCCCTATCCTATTGGCCACGCGGTGGACATCTCCGGTGGGAAAAGGACACGGGACCTGGGATCCCACAGCGTCTGTAGGATCTCGCGGCTCGTGGCCTAGGCTGAGGCTGTGACCTGCGGCTTCTCGTGAAGTCTTACGCCGTGTCTAGCAGTTCAGTCTCAGGACCGTGTCTAAATCCTCGGCAAGCTCACCGAGCGCGATCCGCTGGCGCATAAGTACCAGCCGACGTCGGTAAAACCGCAGGTAGCTGACCAGCTGACCTCCGCCTTCTGCGTCGCCCCCGCGATGCGGTGTTGATCAAGGCCCGGGGAGTTCGGCCCGCTCATGTGTCTACCCCACGGCGCGCGGCGGAGCCGCCCCGGGCCGCTGACCTGCGACTAAGCGGACGTCAGTGAATACGTAATGCGCTGGAATCGGATCGCTTCGAGTCAGTGCGCTTCCTGCGGTTCACCGCAGGTGGTACATACCCCAGGCTGCATGATCCCGTCGTGGAAGTCATGGTAGAAACTGCCCGGCCCGTCGTAGTCGCGCATCGCTTTGCCCGCGCAGTCTCGGTAGTTCGCCATCCGGCACCGGCCACAGCAGTCGTGACTCGTGATGGAATCCTTCGCTTTCTTGCTGCACGCATCGTGGCCGCACGCCCGGTACCCGCCGGAGCCGCTGTTCGAGTGGGTACCGAAGCTGCCCGGGTCGTCGCGAAATCTGCGGATGACCGCCTCGTCTGACTCGCCGGCGGCGCGCGGCCGTGCGTTTACGGCGAGTTGGCTGACAACTACGGCTGCGCCCAGCGCGGCCCATAGCCATTTGCTACGCATCGGTTCCCCCTTGTGGTCGGTTCAGCGGCGACGGTATCGGCTGCAGCCGCCGGCCGGGATGAGTACCTGACGTGCGGCAGGCACGACCTATGCGTTTGGCTTGACCCACGCCACAGGGACGTTGTCGGCTTACTGCTCAAGATCGCGTTCGGGCAGCGGTGGGCAGCGTCAGTCGAGCTTGCGATGAGCCAGTACTCTGACGGTGTGACGGATGGCCTTGAAGTTGCCCTGCAGAAGCGCGCTGACCTCGATCAGTACGGCTCCAACAAGCGCCTCCTGTTTGCGCTGCAACTCATGTTCGATATTGAGGACATCGGTACGGTTGCGGCCACCTCGCTGACAGACCACCCCAACGACAAGTCGTGCGATCTGCTCTACATCGATCGCGGCACCGGCCGTGTTGTTCTCGCCCAGGGCTATGAGTCCGCGAACAACACGAAGTTGCAGGCACCAGGGAGGAAGGCCGCCAGCCTTCACCAGGCGGTCAATTGGTTGTTCAGCAAGAGTGAGCCCAGCGGCGTGCCGGACGCCCTACGCGTCGCCTGGCGCGAACTTCACGATGCGCTGACAGACGACGTCATCGGCGATGTGGCGATCTGGTACGTCCACAACCTCCCCGAGTCTGAACAGGTCCTCGGAGAACTCCAAGCAGCTCGCGATGCTGCGTACGCCCAGTTGCGCCAGGGCTATCCGCACAGTGAGATCGATGTTTCTTGCGAAGAACTTGGCCGCGAGCGGCTTTCCGAGCGCTACGAGAACTCACAGACGCCGATCCTCGTGGCGGACACCTTCACGATCGAAGTTCCAGGGGCGTTCGAGGAACGTGGCGACAAGTGGACAGCCTTGTGCACGAGCGTGCCAGTCCGCTGGCTGCATGAGCAATTCGAGCAGCATGGTGCCTCGCTGTTTTCGTCGAACGTTCGCGACTACCTGGGAAGCCGCCGGTCACAGAGCAACATCAACAATGGTATCCAGGAAACCGTACTCACCGAGCCATCAAACCTTTGGGCCTACAACAACGGCATCACTGCACTAGTTCACGACTTCAGCTTCATCGAAGGTGTCGTCAAGATCACCGGACTCGGCATCGTCAATGGTGCCCAGACGACCGGAGCGATCGGCTCGGTCCCTGCGGAGGACATCGGTCAGGATAGTCATGTCCTCACCCGGTTCATCCGCTGCAACGACCCCGAGACCGTTGGAAGCATCGTTCGCTTCAATAATCGTCAAAATCCCACCCAGGCGTCAGACTTTCGCAGCAACGACAGCGTACAAAGGCGCCTTGTCCGCGAGTTTCAACAGTTGGGGGTTGTCGGCTACAACGGGGGACGGCGAGGCGGCGCCGAAGATGTGATCCGACGTCCGGGAGAAAACCAGCTCTCCGCCGAGGTCGCAGCACAAGCTCTTGCCGCGTTCCACGGGGAGTCCGGCGTTGCGTATCACGAGAAGAGCAAGATCTGGGAGCAGGACGCCCTTTACAGCAGAGTCTTCCCCGAACGCGTCACAGCCGAGCACATCGTGTTCGTAGCGAGTCTGCTCCGTGCCATCGAGACGGAGAAGGGACGACTCGGCCGAATCACCGAGAGTGCGCGGACCGAGGACGAGAGCGAGCTCTTTGAGTGGTTCAGTCTGCGTGGGTCGATCATGATCGCTGCAGAGGCTATCGGAATCACGCGGGAAACTCTCGCTGGAGAGGCCGTCAGCGATGCCTACGTGATGCGGTTCAAGAAGAACCTAGCTATGTCCGAGGCGGCCAAAGTGTGGGAGCCGATCGTGGAGTCCCTGCTTGCCTTTGCCCCAGGCCAGCTAAGAGACCCGCTGGTGACAGCGTCTCTTCGCAACCGGCAGGCGGTCGACACGGCGCTGCGTAATTTCCGCTCTCAGGTGGTAGCAGCACGTAAGCACAACCGAACTACCTATGAGACCTTCATGGACCAAGTTGTGTCTCGGTAAAGGAAACGGCGCCCGCTAGCAACTCAGTTCACGAGCGCATCTTGCCAGCCAGGGTACGGGTCATGCCGGGGGTCAGCGGGGCCGGGATGCGATCTGACGCCGGGCCGGACCCCAGACTTCCTCGAACTCTTCGGCGGTGAGCTGTTCGGGATCGTAGTCTTCCCATTCTGAGACGGGCAGCTCGGCTGTGATCCCGAACCTGCTGGTACTCATCGAGGCGGCCTGCGTCGCGGGCCTGCTGCCGTTCATCGAGGGAGGCGGCTGCGATCGGTGTCAAGTCAGGCCCCTGGAGTTCGACCTGCCGGGTCACCCAGCCTTCGGAGTCGACCTCGAATAGAACCAGACGTCTTCCGCGCCCCAGTAGCAGCGGATCCTGGTCGTCACGTGGTCAGTCACTCCTGGCGGCAGAACTTCGCACGGCGAGGCGGCTTGATTGGTGTCGCGCAGCGGGGGAGGTGAGTTCCAGTGCCCGGTTGTCGCATCCGCTTGCCATCTGGTCGAGCCAGCGCTCGTACCAGGCCAGGAAATCACTCGCCGAGGAGACGTCGGGTCCCCAAAAACCGTCGCTGTTCCCAGTGAGGATTCGCCCGGTGAGCGGTCCGGTGATGCCGAGGAGCACGAGGTCGCTGCACCCGGCTTCGATGATGTTCAGGAAGAGGTCGCCCTCTGCCCTCCTTCGGTTGGTTTCTGTGAAGGCCCGCGGGCTGCCGTGCTCCCCTTGGGGGTTCATGGTGAACAGCTCGCACTTTTTCAAGGGCAACAGGCCGTAGAAGGGTGAAGCCCCGCTGCCGCCGAGTTCGGTGAGGAACGCGCGATAGGCGACGGGGAGCTCGATCTGGGCCTCGGCCTCGAAACGCATCACCTGGATTGCGGACAGGGGCGGAGCAAGCCGGAACTGGTGCTTTTCCTCACCGAACGAGTGGCTTCGCTGCGGAGCAAACGGAACCTTGGCCAGCTTGCGCCGCAGGCGGGGTATGCGGGAGTCCATGTGAACTCTTCTCTCGTGTCGACTACCAATCTATCGAACCTGGCCCCTCCTGCGGACGGTGCGCTCTGCGGCGGTCTTCATCACGTTGCACTATCCCGAAGGGTGCGAATGGCTCGGAGCACTCTCCTCCCGAAGGGGGTCAGCACCATGGGCCGGCCGCGTTCGGCTCTGACCAACAGCGGTTCGCCGAGTTCTCGTTCGATCCGGTTGATCTGTGCGACGAGGGCGAACGTGTTGAGTCCGAGGTCAGCTGCCGCCGCGCCGATGCTGGGGTAGGCGGAAGCGGCTGCGAATCGGTTCAGGCGTTCACGGTCACCTTGACCGAGGAATGCCGGGCGGAGGATTCGCGGTGCCTGGTGGACTTCGTCAGCAGCGCGAAGAGTCTGGTTGTGGCTGGCTCCCCCAGGTGATCGCCGCGGAATGTCGTGGATTTTGGCCCAGCGGGCCATGTTCGCGGTGCTCATGCCCTTCTCGCGGGCGAGGTTGGGCAGAGTCCGACGCTGGTTGACGTACTGCTCGATCAACCAGTCGCGTTCGACCTCTCCTCGGCGTTTGTAGTCCTGGGGGCCGTCTCGCAGGGGGATGTCGTACTCGTGGGCGAGCCTGGTCAGCACGCCGCGACCGAATCCGGTGAGGACGGCGATCTCGTTCAGGGACTGGTGCTCGTCAAGGTAGAGGCGGGCGAAAGCCTCTCTGGGTAGGTCCTGGCGGGCCTTGTGGCGGATGCCGCCGGTCGCCCTGGCTGCGGATGATGACAGCAGTGCGGCTGGCGCGGGGTGCTCGTCCAGGATGAGGCGGATCGCCTCGATGCTCGTGCCGAGGAATTCCGCCGCGTACTGGACCGGGTTCTTCTGCTGACGGACGATGCGGTGCAGGTGGGGAAGGTCGATGCGCGCAGGGTCGGGGCCGGGAAGGTCGAGTCCGTCGAGCAGGGACACGGGTGGCTGCCAGGTCACCGGCTCATCGCGGATGCCCTGGTCGGCGAGGAACTCGTATGCCACTTGGTCGAGTTCTGCCGCCAGCTCGGGGGTGTGCAGGGCAGCAGTGCGGGCGGCATCCGCTCTGAAGTGTGCTTCGCTTCCGCTGGGGTATCCAGGTGCGGCTTCGATGGGATGGCCGCTGATGCGTTGGAACAACTGCGACCGGATGACCAGCTCGCGCCGACCATGGCCCGGTGATGTGCCGGTGCGCCGGCAGACGGCCACCCAGTGCTCATGCGGCATCAGGCCGGTGTAGTTCAAGCGGCGGCGACGCCGGTAGTCGATGGGGACGTCGTGGGTGTCCAGGTAGTCGGCCAACCGAATCAGGGCAGTCATCGTGGCCGGCCAGTGCGGCTGATTGTCCAGCAGTTGCAGGATGCGAGAGACATCGATGCCCTCGGTGACCGCGCCGAGGCGTTGGGCGGCGGCGTCGAGTTTGATCTTGTTTCCGATGACCAGCAGTGCGCTGGCCAGAACGGGGGCGAGAACTCGGGGGTAGACACCGTCGGGCGGCGCAAGTCGTACTGCCAGGGACGGCCAGAACATACCGGGGATCTTCCGGGCCCGCCGCGTCGCTTCGGCATCGGTGAGGTTCGGCCTGCTCGGCATGGCGGTCACCGCGCGGAAGCGAAGTTGGTCGCTGGGCCGGAGCGAAGGGCCAAGAGCCGCCAGGTGGACGGCGTTCAGGATGGGGCTCAGGCCGCGCCCCCAATCGTCAATGCTGGTGGCGCTGACCTGCCCGAGTTCCTCGCGCATCGTCTCCAGCAGGCCCCGCATCTCGGCCCCGGCCTCATGGACATCGCGGTGTTCGAGGACTCGGAGCGCGATGGTCACCGCAACAGCTGTGCTCACGGCCCGCGGAGGAGCCATGAAGCCGGGCCGTTCGATGGCCCGGGATGCCAGGCGCGAACCGGCATTCGGCACGAGATGCCCCTCGGCGAGATCGGGCGGCACCATGTCCGCGATGGTGCCGCCCGGGAGGTCTGCCAGCACACGGCCGCCGATGGCTCGGATGTCCGCGAGAGCGCTGTGTGCCGGCTGCGGGTTGCTGACGTAGGAACCGAAGGCGGCCGTCCCGGACTCGATGACCTGCAGAAGGAGGTCTTGGGCCCTCAGTGCCGGATGGTCTGCAGGCAGCGGAAGGGTCCGGGTCAGGGTCAGGTCGAAGCCGCAACCGCCGGAGGGGTCCCGGTCCGGGGCGGTGGGGGGATTGCCGCAGATGCCTGGCTGAGGGACTGTCCAGCCAGAGCGAGGCCGCTCGCGCTGTACACGGTCGCACCTTGGGCAGCAGTCGGCCAGAAGGCGTTGGTGGAGGAGACAGGCGAAGGCCCAGCCCAGACGCCAGGTGAGCTGCCAGCGGCCGCCGGAGTCCGCCAGGCAGTCGGGGCAGAACCGCGAGCCTCGTGCCCTGCCCCAGAACACCCGGCGGTTGACGTGCCGGTGCTCCAGGTCGATGAGAAGGGCCCGTTGGTCGTAGTGGGCCAGTGTCATGGCCGTGATCGCGGTGGACGAAAGCCCACTGCTATGGGCGAGGGCCGCGGTTTCCTGTTCTCGCAGCGCGATTGTCCAGTCGGGCGGGATGTCCCGCAGGTGGTTCCCGGACCTGTTCCTCACCGGGAACCCGAGGTGCGACCGGACATCGCCCAGGGGGGTGCTCAGGCGCAGTGCCAGGGCTTCGAGCCATGAGTCGAGGGCTTCGCCGGGTAAGGGGGCCAGTCGGACGGGGAGCGTTCTGCGGGCGGCTGTCACGCAGCCTTCTTGCGGGTGACCCGGGGCCGACTGGTCAACTTCCTTGTTTCTAGAGCGGCTTCGAGTTCCTTGCGTGCCTGCTCGGATGCCTCATCGTTCTTCACGCCGTCCAGCAGGTCTCGGCTGAGCGATTCCTGCCCGTTGCGGACGGCTCGCTGGCAACCTCGATTGATCAGCGTCATCAATGAGCCGATGTGGCCGGTGCTGCGGGCGAAGAGGTAGTCGGACAGATCGTCGGCGAGCATGCCGGGGTGCTTGCCGGCCAGGACCACGCGTTGCTCCAAGGCCAGCAGCATCTGCCGCCATTCCCGGCGGTTCTCCTCGGTCTCGATGGTGAACGGCCGCATCCCCAGACGAGTGGTGCGGCGGCCGGTCTGAGCCATGGCGGCGTCGCCTCTGGTTTCGCCCTCGCTGAACAGTCCCTTGTCGGCCAGTCCGACGCCGATCATCAGCAAGGTCACCGGGAACTCGTTGGCGATCCACTTGAGGTGGTTGCTGACTTCAATGCCGTTCGTCCTCTGCCACTTCAGGAAGTGCAGATCGTCGAGAGCCAGCAGGCGGACTTCGCAGGAGAGCATGCAGTCCAGGGCCCGATGACCAAGTTGAGCGGTGGTTCCACGGTTGCGACCGGGGTGCCCGAAAAACTCCAGCATGGAGCGGTTGAGGTCCTTCATGCCGGTGTTGCCGGTCAGGCCGACGCGACAGACGGGCAGGCGTTCGTGTCCTTGGGCGGTCAGCTGTCCCCGCTCGGCGATCTCCCTGCGGTGGAATTCCTGGAGGAACGCCAGCACTGAGGTGGTCTTGCCGAGGCCCGGGAAGGCATCGAGTGCGACGGCGCCCTTGGCCTTGTCGCCATCCTGCAGGTTGCTGTCGACGATGTCCCACAAGTCCTCGTGGAGTTCGGACAGTTGCGGCGTCCTGATGGGCCCGAGATTGGCATGCCACTCACGTCTCAGCAGGTCGTACTCAGCCTTCGCGGCCAGGCTCAGCGCCGCGACCTGTGCCATGGTCAGATGCTCGGGCCGGATGCGGCGCGGGGCCTCGGCGAACGCCTTGAAGTCCTCCTTGCGCGATAGGGCCAGGTTCGCCGGGCTGGGCATGCCTGCCGTGTCGGTCACACGTCCTCCAACGCGTCCTCGTAGAAGTCGTCCTCGTCGGTGAGGTCCTCCAGGTCAGCCTCGTCGTCGTCCCCACCCTCCGCAGACTCCGGCAGTTCGCCTCTCGGCATCTCCGGAGCCACCCCGAGGGCCTTGCGTACCGAGGGAAGCGAAATGACGGTCTCGGCTTCGGTCTCCGGCAATTCGATGGCCGCCTGCTCACGGGAGAGTCGCAGGGCCATGCGTCGCTCGGGCACGGTCGTACCAAGTCCGAGGTTCCAGCGTTCCAGCAGGTCGGCGACCGCGAGCCGGTCATCTGGGTAGCGGTACTTGGAGGCCGCCAGCTTCCTGGCGAAGTCCAGGGCCTCCTTGCTCAACGGCATCTGCATGGACGGCGCATGCTCCCACAGCAGTGTGTGCCATCGCCTGGTGTCGGGATCCCGGAAGTAGATCCGGGTGACGTCGTCCGGGTCGACCTGGAACGGCCAGCTGTTCTTGCCCGGGCCGTCGTAAGGGCTCTTGAGCTTGCGGCAGGCGTTGAGCCCGGGACCGTTGTAGCGGCGGCGGTCGATCTCAACGCCGTAGTGCTGAATCGTGCGCCACTTGGTCTCAAGGAACTCAAAGGCAAGGTCCGGGTCCCGGGGGACCTCGATGTAGCCGGCCCTGGCCATGCCGTGCTCGAACGTCTTCGCCGGAGACATCCTCATCCCGGGCAGACCCGGATCGAGGAGGCTGGAGTGGGGTCGCGAGTGGTAGGCCGTCGCGGTCCACTCACGGATGATCGTCTCCAACTCGTCCAGGAAGAAGAACGCTTCGTCCTCCGGCTTCTCTCCCCGGGAGTGGATGTCGGGCCCCTTGTAGCCGGGCAGCGCCTGCAGCAGGTCCTCGCGGATGGTCCGGAAAAACCGCTCGACGGGTCCCTTGTCCCGTCCCGTCCGCAGCCGCGCCGGTTGGATCGAGATCCCCATCCGGGGGCAGACGCTCGTCAGATGCTCCGACACGTAGACCTTGCCGTGGTCCACCACCAGGGTCTCCGGCACCAGCGGCGGGGAGGCGAGCCCCGGGCCCTCAGCCTTCTCAACGTCCACCAGGACCGTGCGGGGAATGCCGTGCTCGGGCCAGACCGCGTGGCTGGGCCAGTCCTGCCCAGCCGGCCGAGGCCGGAAGGACTGGTAGAGCACCGCGCTGACATCCACTGCCTTCGTCGACACCGGCGTGAGCGTGATCCCGGTGATGCACCGGGTGTACCAGTCCATACCGACACTGAGCTCGGCCTGAACCCATCGCAGCGTCAACGGATCGAAGGCGAAGACGTCCAGCCGGGTGGAGTCCATCACCAGGTACTCGCCCGGCCGGGTCGGACGCAGCTTGCCGTAGACCCCGTCCGGCCGGCCCGCGATATCGCGGTTGCGCTTCGTGCTCAGCCGGAACAGTGGATGCCGCCGCTCCAACTCCGCCAGCACCCGGAAAGCTGCTGCTCGACTCGGCTGCGGAACGACCTCCGGACCGTACCTCGCAATGACCCGGGCCCGGGTCCGCTCGATCACCATGGTCCGCGACGGCTTCGACTCCTCGGTGTGCTCGACCATCACCTCAAGGGCGGTCTCCACCCAACGGTCATCGGCCCTGCCATGGGACTTCCGGGAAGGTCCGCTCTTCGCTACCAGGCCGGCTTCGCCGTGCTCACGGAAATCAGCGACCCATCGCCTCACCGTGCGTGCGGCGATACCCAGTTCAGTCGCCTTCGCCTCCTGCCGTGTCTCCATCGACAGCGTGGACACGTACTCCGGGCGCGGCTCACCCTCACGAGCGAGCTCGGAGAAGCCCGAGCGAAAGCCCGTCAGAACCTCACGGACGTGCTCGGCTCGGTCCAGAACCCTGCTTCTCTCCGCTGTATCGAGCTGCCCGAGAACCACCGAGGCGATCACGTCGACATCGTCCGCCGATGCCCCGGGCTCGTCAGGAATGACAGCGGCACGGTCGGAGAACAACAGCTCCTTCAGGGACAGACGCAGAAGTCGGCCTCGGCCGTCCTTCAACACCACCTCGTTGCCCGCCGTCGTTGCAGCCATCTCGATTACCTCGACGGTCTCCCCGTCATAGCGAAGGCGGCTGCCGACTCCCACTCGGGCTCCAGCCCTGCTCATGCGGCCCTCCTCAGCACCCTCGAAGAGCTGAGGGGTCTACCGAGGTCGACAGTGAAGTAGCCGGTCCAGAGAAGGTGATGGATTGCCGCTCGCACCAACGGCTCCGGGTACGGAAGAAGGGACGACATCGCCTGGGCCGTTGCGACACCGTCCATTTCGGCATTGCGGATCTCATCCCAGGAGCTCCTGGCTGACCAGCCAGTCCCTGCGGTAGCCGGCCAGGAACCGAATGTTCTCCAGCTCCACAACCGGCGGCTCACTCGACACCTCGTACGTCCACCCCCGAGCCTCCACCAGCTCTCGCGTCCAGTCGAAAGTGAAGACAACCTCGGGCCTGGACAACCGACGCAGCGGCTTGACGTCTACCACCACCGGGCCCTGATCAGTGATCAACAGGTAGTCCGGTATGTGCCTTCGCGCCTTCCCTCGCACCGTGACCGTCAACAGAAACGGCTGGGCGATGATGCGATTCACCGAGGGGGCGAAGTCTGCAAGGAGTAAACGGCTCAGCTCCAAGCGCGACTCGTAGATCACGTGGTCCTGCATGGTCGCGGACCAGTAGGTGCCGGAGTAATGCTTCTGCCCCTTGTACCAGCGGAACGTCCGCCACGGCACTGCGGACTGCAGCAGGTCAATCGAGACCGCAGCCCATTCCTGATCATCAATCACTTCGCCATCTCGGCAGCGAACACTCACAGTTGCAGTAGCACTGTCCATCGCGCACACCCCCGGCCCATGGACCCTTGCCCATAGACCCACGGTGCCAGCACGCTCGTCTCAGACGGGCAGCGCTGCGTGCTGTTCATCCGAACGGGTGACGGCCCTGAGCTGCCAGTCTCAGATTTGCGTCCTACCGGCCTCAGTCCGGACATCCATACTGAGATTTGGACACGAAATCTGAGACCCTACAGCGTCCCCGATCAGGTCTGGGCCATGTCCACGAAGCGGGAGTAGTGGCCCTGGAAGGCGACCGTGATGGTGGCGGTGGGGCCGTTGCGGTGCTTGGCGACGATCAGGTCGGCCTCGCCCGCGCGGGGGGACTCCTTTTCGTAGGCGTCTTCGCGGTGGAGGAGGATCACCATGTCGGCGTCCTGCTCGATGGAGCCGGATTCGCGCAGGTCGGAGACCATGGGCTTCTTGTCGGTGCGCTGTTCGGGGCCACGGTTGAGCTGGGAGAGCGCGATGACCGGGACTTCGAGCTCCTTGGCGAGGAGCTTGAGGTTACGGGACATGTCCGAGACCTCCTGCTGACGGCTCTCGGGGCGGCGCGAGCCGCCCGACTGCATGAGCTGGAGGTAGTCGATGACGACCAGGCGCAGGTCGTTGCGCTGCTTGAGGCGACGGCACTTGGCGCGGATCTCCATCATCGACAGGTTCGGCGAGTCGTCGATGTAGAGCGGCGCCTCGGTGACGTCCGACATCCGCCGGGCCACCTTCGTCCAGTCGTCGTCCGTCATGGTCCCCGACCGCATGTGATGCAGCGCCACCCGCGCCTCGGCGGACAGCAGCCGCATCGCGATCTCGTTGCGCCCCATTTCGAGCGAGAAGATGACGCTGGGCATCTTGTTGGCGATGGAACACGTCCGCGCGAAGTCCAGCGCGAGCGTGCTGTTGTGGGTGGGCACCATGGAGCGGGTGGCCAGGTACAGGTGGTCCGGGTTGTCCACCTGCACGCAGCGGACCGGGACGCTCGTGACCGGGGTGACGGAAGTGATGTACCGCGTGACCTGCTCGCGTTTCCACTGCCCTCGAGCGGAACTCGCCTTACGCGGAATCCGGGCAAGAGGAAGATTCGTCGGAACGATGACGTCCCAGGAGTCCGCGCCGATCACGTCGGCCCTGGTACGCCCGGTGCGGTGGTGAACCCGCGGGACGCAACCGAGGGAGACGACAAGCTCACAGAATCCGTCGACCAGTTCGCGATGGGTGTTCGTGAACCGATAGGCCCCGTCGCCATCGACGGTCCCGTCCGAATCCACCATGCCCTGCGCCAGCGCCAGACGCTGGTCGAAGGACGCGCGCAGGTACCCGGCCGGGATGTGCTTGCCAGCGGACACACCGAGCTGGCTCCACGCGTCCCTCAGCCCACGCACACCGAAGTGGCCGGTGCTGCTGTGCCGACGAGCGTCATACCCCGCCGCGTCGAACTCCTTGATCAGCCAGTCGCGGTCCTGTGGATCGCAGGCGACACGCCCGCTTCCGGCGGTATCGCCGTCTCCGAGGAGGTAGCCGAGCACGTACGGATCGACGGGCAGATCGACTTCAGGGCCGACGAGAGCCCTCGTGGCCGGGATCGCGTGATTGTTCTCGTGCAGCGCACGGACCGTGGCGGCGATCTCCCTGGTGCTGCGCGGCCTGACTGCCTTGCTCTCGGGTTCGGGACGATTCCACTGCTCCTGGGCGGCTCCCGCGGTCCTGCCGGGTTTGGTGCCGGCGGATGACCGTGAGGGAGACCAGGACGGCCAGTTGTCCGGGTAGGAGGTGGCCTCTGGCCTCGCGTGGTCGAATGCCTCGCGAGTGTTCCGGTCCCAGGTGAGCCACTGATGGTCCGCGTCAGCCAGGACCTTCGTACCGTCGGAGAACGTGACCTCGTAGCAAGGACGCCCGACCATGACGTCGGTGGCGGCGACCACTCGGGTCGGTGTGCCGTCGGCGGCGAGGAGGTGGTCGCCGACCTGGACCGCGCCCATCGTCGTCCAGCCGGTCGGGGTGGGCAGAGGGGTGTCGAGCGCCAGGGCCTTGCCCATCGCCGGGCGGGCGGCGATGACGATCATCTGGCCGGGGTGGAGGCCGTTGGTGAGGGAGTCGAGGTCGGTGAAGCCGGTGGGGACGCCGGACATCTGGCCGCTGCGGGAGCCGATGGCCTCGATCTCGTCGAGGGCGCCCTCCATGATGTCGCCGAGGGGGAGGTAGTCCTCGGAGGTGCGCTGTTCGGTGACGGCGTAGATCTCGGCCTGGGCGTTGTTGACGATCTCGTCGACGTCGCCGTCGGCGGCGTATCCCATCTGGGTGATGCGGGTGCCGGCTTCGACGAGGCGGCGCAGGACGGCGCGTTCGTGGACGATCTCGGCGTAGTACTCGGCGTTGGCCGCGGTGGGGACGGCGTTGACGAGGGTGTGGAGGTAGGGGGCGCCGCCGACGCGGGCGATCTCGCCGCGCTTGGTGAGTTCGGCTGCGGTGGTGATGGGGTCGGCGGGCTCGCCGCGGGCGTAGAGGTCGAGGATCGCCGCGTAGATCGTCTCGTGGGCGGGGCGGTAGAAGTCGGCGCCCTTGAGGACTTCGACGACGTCGGCGATGGCGTCCTTGGAGAGCAGCATGCCGCCGAGGACGGACTGTTCGGCGTCGAGGTCCTGCGGGGGGACGCGCTCGAAGCCGCCGCCGCCCTCGGACCAGCGGTTGCTGTCGCTGTCGTCGTTGCCGTTCTTCTTGCGGAAGCGGGTGACGGGGGGCCGGTCGCTCGGACCGGCTTCCGGGGGTGCTTCCCCCCAGTGCTCGTCCGCGGGTTCGGGCTGGCTCATCCGCGCCACCTCCTCCCGTCCCTGCGGACCGTTCGACCGCGTTCGACCGCACCCCGTTACGTGCCACGCGTTCGTGGGGCACGGCTCTTTCTTACGGCACGGCGCCGACATTTGAGTCACCCGGGGCCGCTCGCGGCGCGTCGGGGGACGGTCCACGGTAGGGCTCTCGGCGGCCCTGACCAACCCGGTTATCCACAGGGGGTGTGGACGGCGGCGGCATACCTGTGGAGAAGTGGCCCCAACCTGTGTACAGCCCTTGGGACGACGCTGTGGACAAGCTGACAATCTACTCAAGGGAACGGCTCTGACCTGGCCTTTCTCCATCCATAGCCTGTGCAGGAGAAAAAAATTCACGGTCGGCCCAAGATCGCCACAAACAACGCGGAGGAGATCACTCTACGCAGTCACCCGTAATAGTCGAGGGCGGCCTTTACCTCTTACTTGTGGACGATTACCCTGTGCATGTGAATCCGCTCGCCAAGCCCGCAGTGGAGAAGGATCCGGCCTCGTCCCCCCGCACGCCCGCCCGGGGCCGCCACGACCGGGAGATCCTTGCCCTCGCGGTCCCCGCCTTCGGCGCGCTGGTCGCCGAACCCCTCTTCGTCATGGCCGACAGCGCGGTTGTCGGCCATCTCGGCACCGCCCAGCTCGCGGGCCTCGGCGTCGCCGCCGCGCTCCTCACCACCGCCGTCAACATCTTCGTCTTCCTGGCGTACGCGACCACCGCCGCCGTCGCCCGCCGGGTCGGCGCGGGCGACCTGCCCGCCGCGATCCGCCAGGGCGTGGACGGCATCTGGCTCGCGCTGCTGCTGGGCGCGCTGGTGATCGCCGTCGTCCTCCCGTCCGCCCCGGCCGTGGTCGACCTGTTCGGCGCGTCGCCGACCGCCGCCCCGTACGCGACCACGTATCTGCGGATCAGCTCGCTCGGCATCCCCGCGATGCTGATGGTGCTGGCGGCGACCGGCGTCCTGCGCGGCCTCCAGGACACCCGCACCCCGCTGTACGTGGCGGTCGGCGGATTCGCCGCCAACGCGGGGCTCAACGCGGGCCTGGTCTACGGCGCCGGACTCGGCGTCGCGGGCTCCGCGTGGGGCACGGTCATCGCCCAGAACGGCATGGCGGCCGTCTACGTGTGGGTGGTGATCCGCGGCGCCAAGCGGCACCTCGCCAAGCCGCACCTCGCGCCGCGAGACGACCCCGCGCCACACGACCCCGCGACGGACGCCCGTACGGGTGCACGCTCCGCCCTGTGGACCCTGTTGCGCCCCGACCCCGCCGGCATACGCGCCTGCGCCCGAGCCGGCGTCCCCCTCCTCGTCCGCACCCTCAGCCTGCGGGCCGTCCTGCTCATCGCCACCGCCGTCGCCGCGGGGCTCGGCGACGCCGAGATCGCCGCCCACCAGATCACCCTCACCGTCTGGTCCCTGCTCGCCTTCGCCCTGGACGCCATCGCCATCGCGGGACAGGCGATCATCGGCCGCTACCTGGGCGCGGACGACCCCGAGGGCGCCCGCGCCGCCTGCCGCCGCATGATCGAGTGGGGAGTGGCCTGCGGGGTCGTCCTGGGGCTGCTGGTGACGCTGGCCCGGCCGCTGATCGGGCCGATGTTCACCTCGGACCCGGCCGTACGGGACGCGCTGGCGTCCGCGCTGCTGGTGGTCGCGCTGGCGCAGCCGGTCTGCGGCATCGTCTTCGTCCTGGACGGCGTGCTGATGGGCGCGGGCGACGGGCCGTATCTCGCCTGGTCGATGCTGGGGACGCTGGCCGTCTTCGCGCCCGCCGCGCTGGCCGTGCCCGCCCTGGGCTGGGGGCTGACCGCGCTCTGGTGGGCGATGACCCTGATGATGCTGACCCGGCTCGCCGCCCTGTGGCTCCGGGCCCGCTCCGGCCGCTGGATCGTCACGGGCGCCGCCCGCTGAGAGCCCGAGCCGCCCGCCGAGGAGCCCGAGGCACTCGCCGAGAGCCCGAGCCGCCCGCCGAGCCGCCCGCCGACACACCTCACAGCGAGCGGCCAGACCTCACAGCGCCCGCCGCCCCCGGAACCCCGGAACGACGAAGGGCCGGGCACCCCCGCAATCGGGGTGCCCGGCCCTCCCTGTTCCACGTGGAACACAGCGGTCGCGATTACGCGGCCACGACCTCCAGGTCGAGGACGGCCTCGACCTCGGGGTGCAGCCGCACCGTCACCTTGTGCGCGCCCAGCGTCTTGATCGGCGAACCGACCTCGAGACGACGCTTGTCGACGGCCGGACCACCGGCGGTCTTGATCGCCGCGGCGATGTCGGCCGGGGTGATCGAGCCGAACAGCCGGCCGGTGTCACCGGCGCGGGTGCTGAGCTGGACCTTGACGCCCTGGAGCTGCGCCTTGACCGCGTTCGCGTCGTCCAGCGAGTGGATCTCGCGGATGCGGCGGGCGCGGCGGATCTGCTCGACGTCCTTCTCGCCACCCTTGGTCCACGCGATGGCGAAGCCACGCGGGATCAGGTAGTTGCGGGCGTAGCCCGGCTTGACGTCGACGATGTCGCCCGCGGCACCCAGGCCGCTGACCTCGTTGGTAAGGATGATCTTCGACATGCTTCAGGTCACCCTTTCCTTATCGAGCGGTCGACGTGTAGGGCAGCAGCGCCATCTCACGGCTGTTCTTCACGGCCGTGGCGACGTCACGCTGGTGCTGCGTGCAGTTGCCGGTGACGCGGCGGGCACGGATCTTGCCGCGGTCGGAAATGAACTTCCGCAGCATGTTCGTGTCCTTGTAGTCCACGTACACGGTCTTGTCCTTGCAGAACGCGCAGACCTTCTTCTTCGGCTTGCGCGGGGGCGGCTTCGCCATGGTGATTCTCCTAATGCGATCTTGCGATCAAGAAGTGAGGATGCCCGCCCTAGAAGGGCGGCTCGTCCGAGTAGCCGCCGCCGGAAGAAGCGGCACCGGAGCCGCCGCCCCAGTTACCGCCACCGCCGCCCTGGCCGCCGCCGGCCGGCGCGCTGGTCGCCCACGGGTCGTCGGCGGGAGCACCGCCGCCGCCCTGGGGCTGGCCGCCACCGGAGCTTCCGCCCCAGTTGCCGCCGCCGCCCTGGCCGCCGCCTCCGCCGAACCCGCCGCCCTGCTGACCGCCACGACCGCCACCGCTGGTCTTGGTGACCTTGGCCGTCGCGCTCTTCAGGCTGGCGCCGACTTCTTCGACGTCCAGTTCGTAGACCGTCCGCTTGACGCCCTCACGGTCCTCGTACGACCGCTGCTTCAGCCGGCCCTGCACGATGACGCGCATGCCTCGCTGGAGCGACTCGGCGACGTTCTCGGCCGCCTGCCGCCAGACCGAGCAGGTGAGGAACAGGCTCTCGCCGTCCTTCCACTCGTTGGTCTGCCGGTCGAAGGTGCGCGGAGTGGACGCGACTCGGAACTTCGCGACCGCCGCACCCGACGGGGTGAAGCGCAGCTCGGGGTCGTCGACAAGATTGCCGACAACCGTGATGACGGTCTCGCCTGCCATGGGATGACCTCTCGGCGGTGTGCTGACTGCTTCTGGCTGCTGCTACTGACTACTGCTGGCTACTACTCGGTTACTGCCCCGGTGCGCTGAGCGGAGAGCTCAGTGCAGTTCGGGGCGGAGGACCTTGGTCCGCAGAACCGACTCGTTCAGGTTGAGCTGACGGTCGAGCTCCTTGACGACCTCAGGCGTGGCCTTGAGGTCGACGACCGAGTAGATGCCCTCGGGCTTCTTGTTGATCTCGTAGGAGAGGCGACGACGGCCCCAGGTGTCGACCTTCTCCACGCTGCCGCCACCATTGCGGACGACGGCGAGGAAGGACTCGATCAGCGGGGAGACAGCGCGCTCCTCAAGATCGGGGTCGAGAATGAGCATGAGCTCGTAGTGACGCATAGGGGAACCCACCTCCTTTGGACTCAGGCGGCCACGGCGTTTCCGTGGCAGGAGGGTTTGTATCTGCGTCGCAACGGTAGCGCGGGGCACTGACAGTCGAGTGACAGACAGTCGAGCGGCGGATCGGTCCGAGGACCGTTCCGCCGAGTCGGGCGAGGCCCGGCCCACGCACAGACACCGGTGCAGACCGTACAGACTACCCGCACAGGTCCCCCGGGTTGAAATCCGCCCCCTTTTGCCCCCAATCTGGACACATCTACTCCGTCACGGAGGTGCCCCATGGCACAGCACGCGGAACGGACCCACCACCTCACCTTCAACACCGACGGCCGGCCGCACCCGCTGGAGAACACGCTGGTCGCGGTGACCGTCGTCCTCGGCGCGATCGCGATCATCTCCTCGGCCTTTAACAGCCTGCATCTGCTCAGTTCCTGGACCGGTCTGGTCGGCATCCTCACCGGCGGCTACGGCCAGTTCATCTCGGCGACCACGGCGGAGCGGTTCGCTCTCGTCATCGGCCTCGGCATGGCGGCGGTCGGCTTCTACATCGGTGTCGCGCACGGCGGGCTGTTCGGCGGGCTCTGGTAGCGGCGGCCGGCAGTCGCCGACAGCACCGGCGAGCAGTAGCGAGGGCGCTTCCCCCGCGCAGTAGGCTTCGGGCCAGAAAACAGCACCGGAAACCCACCACAAGCAAGTAGTGAGCATTCCAGCCCGCAGTCGTGAGTTCGTCGTGAGTTTGGGGAGCGCCCCGCATGAGCCTGACCCTGAGGACCATCAGCCGCGAGCAGCATCTGGCGTACATCCAGAGCCTGCCCTCGGCAAGCCACTGCCAGGTCCCGGCATGGGCTGATGTGAAGTCGGAGTGGCGGTCGGAGAATCTCGGCTGGATCGACGACAGGACCGGCCAGATCGTCGGCGCCGGTCTGGTGCTCTACCGGCAGATCCCGAAGGTCAAGCGGTACCTGGCGTATCTGCCCGAGGGCCCGGTCATCAACTGGTACGCGCCCAACCTGGACGAGTGGCTGAAGCCGATGCTCGCCCACCTCAAGCAGCAGGGCGCCTTCACCGTGAAGATGGGCCCGCCGGTGATCATCCGCCGGTGGGAGGCGAACACCATCAAGACCGGCATCGCCGACCAGGACGTCAAGCGGCTGCGCGACGTGGAGGCCGACTTCATCGAACCGCGCGCCTTCGAGGTCGCGGACAAGCTGCGCCGGATGGGCTGGCAGCAGGGCGAGGACGGCGGCGCGGGCTTCGGCGACGTACAGCCGCGGTACGTGTACCAGGTCCCGCTGGAGAACCGTTCGCTGGACGACATCCTCAAGGGCTTCAACCAGCTCTGGCGGCGCAACATCAAGAAGGCCGAGAAGGCCGGTGTCGAGGTGGTCCAGGCCGGCTACGACGACCTGCCGACCTGGCAGAAGCTCTACGAGGTGACGGCCGAGCGCGACCACTTCAGGCCGCGCCCGCTGTCGTACTTCCAGCGGATGTGGACCTCGCTGAACGCAGAGGACCCCAACCGCATGCGGCTCTACCTGGCGGTGCACGAGGGCGAGGCGGTCGCCGCGGCGACGATGCTGACCGTCGGCCGGCACGTCTGGTACTCCTACGGCGCCTCGGCGAACCACAAGCGTGAGGTGCGGCCGTCCAACGCGATGCAGTGGCGGATGCTGCGGGACGCGTACGCGATGGGCGCCAGCGTCTACGATCTGCGCGGAATCAGCGATTCCCTGGACGAGAACGACCATTTGTTCGGTCTGATTCAGTTCAAGGTGGGCACGGGCGGGCAGGCTGCCGAATACTTGGGCGAGTGGGATTTCCCGCTCAACAAGCTGCTCCACAAGGCGCTCGACATCTACATGTCGCGTCGCTGACCCCGGGCCCGCGCATGGGCCACGACAAGGCCCGCGCGCGGCCCGCCGAAGGCTCGCTCAAGGAAAGGTCCCGACCAGGCCATGGCCCTCACCCTGTACGTCGACACCGCACGCTGGCGTGCACACCACCAGTCCGTGGTGGACCAGTTCCCCGGCATCGTGCCGGTATGCAAGGGGAACGGGTACGGCTTCGGCCATGAGCGCCTCGCCGACGAGGCGACCCGGCTGCGCGCCGACATGCTCGCCGTCGGCACGACGTACGAGGCCGCCCGGATCAAGGACTACTTCAGCGGCGACCTGCTGGTGCTGACCCCGTACCGGCTGGGCGAGGAGCCGGTGCCGCTGCCGGACCGGGCGATCCGCTCGGTGTCCTCGGTGGAGGGTGTGCGCGGTCTGGTCGGCGCGCGGGTGGTCATCGAGGTGATGAGCAGCATGCGCCGGCACGGCGTGGCCGAGGACGACCTGGTCAAGCTGCACACGGCGATAGACGACGTACGCCTGGAGGGTTTCGCGATCCACCTGCCGCTGGACCGCACCGACGGTACGGACGCGGTCGAGGAGGTCTTCGCCTGGATGGAGCGGCTGCGGGCGGCCCGGCTGCCGCTGCACACGATGTTCGTCAGCCACCTCAAGGCGGCCGAACTGGCGCAGCTCAGGCAGCAGTTCCCGCAGACCAGGTTCCGGGCGCGGATCGGCACCCTGATGTGGCTCGGCGACCACGACGCGACGGAGTACCGCGGCGCGGTGCTCGACGTCACGCGGATCGTCAAGGGCGACCGGTACGGCTACCGGCAGGAGAAGTCGGCCGCCGACGGCCATCTGGTGGTCGTGGCGGGCGGCACCTCGCACGGTGTGGGCCTGGAGGCGCCGAAGGCGCTGCACGGTCTGATGCCGCGGGCCAAGGGGGTCGCGCGGGCGGGCCTGGCGACCGTCAACCGCAATCTGTCGCCGTTCGTGTGGGCGGGCAAGCAGCGCTGGTTCGCGGAGCCGCCGCACATGCAGGTGTCGATCCTGTTCCTGCCGGGTGACGTGGCGCCGCCCGCGGTGGGCGACGAGCTGGTGGCGCACCTGCGGCACACCACGACCCAGTTCGACCGGGTCGTGGACCGCCACCCGTCGTAGGACGCCTGTCGCTCCCTCCTCGGCTTCTTCTCCAGCCGTCTAGTCCTTCTCGTCCACCGCGGGCGAAGTCGTCGCGGGCGAAGGCGTCGTGGGCGCGGAGTCCGTCGGCATCGTGGTGCCCCACTCGACCCGCTGTCCGGCGAAGGGCGCCGCGTGCCGCGGCTCGTGGTGGACGGCGCCGAGCACGAACACGTCCTCCGCGCCGTCCAGGATTCCGCCCGAGGGGTCGTCGTCGCCGTCCTGCCGCAGTACGTCGTGCTGCGGCAGGAGGATGTCGCGGATGACCATGCCGCACAGGTAGAGCGTGCCGAGCAGGTGCACGGCGATGGCGAGGTGGTAGCCGTCGGCGGACAGACCGTGGTGCTTGGTGCCGCCGGTGACGTACGCGAGCTGCATCCAGATGCCGATGAAGTACAGCACCTCGGCGCCCTGCCAGATCAGCAGGTCGCGCCAGCGCGGGCGGGCGAGCACGGCGAGCGGGAGCAGCCACAGCACGTACTGCGGCGAGTAGACCTTGTTGCTGATCACCAGCGCGGCCACCAGCAGGAAGGCGAGCTGTGCGAAGCGCGGGCGGCGCGGGGCGTACAGCGCGAGGGCGGCGATCCCGGCGCACAGCAGCAGCATCAGGGCGGCCACGTACGCGCTCACGCCGGTCAGCGGGTTGCCTGTGCGCTGCATGACGATCAGCCACAGCGAGCCGTAGTCGACGCCGCGGGTGCGGCTGAAGCTGTAGAACTCCGACCAGCCGTGCCGGGCGAGCAGGATCACCGGGCCGTTGACCACCAGCCAGGACAGGACGGCGCCGCCGAGCGCCGTGCCGAAGGCCCGTAGCCGCCCGGCGCGCAGGCACAGCAGGAACAGCGCGAGCAGCAGCAGGACGGGGTAGAGCTTGGCCGCGGTGGCCAGGCCGATCAGGATGCCCGCGGCCAGCGGTCGGCTGCGGGCCCACAGCAGCATGCCGACGGCGGTCAGGGCGACGGCGAACAGGTCCCAGTTGATGGTCGCGGTGAGCGCGAGCGCGGGGGACAGGGCGATGAGCAGGCCGTCCCAGGGGCGCCGCCGCTGGGTGCGCGCCACGCACGTGACGAGGACGACCGCGCAGATCATCAGCATCGCGGAGTTCACGATCCAGTAGATCTGCGCGCGGTGCTGGAGGTCGCCGCCGTGCGGGGTCAGCCAGGAGGCGACCTCCATGAACAGGCCGGTGAGCACCGGGTACTCGAGGTAGTGGAAGCCGCTGCCGGAGACCGAGTCCGGGATGCGGTCGAAGTACGGGACCAGGTCGGTGGCGAAGCCGCGCTGCGAGTACAGGTGCGGGATGTCGGAGTAGCAGGCGTGGATGTACTGCGGGGAGCCGCCCTGGAACCAGCCGCCGGAGTAGCAGGACGCTTTCTGCGCCATGCCGAGGGCGAACATTCCGATGACGACGAGCACCATCACGCGGACCGGGTTCCACCAGCGGTAACCGCCGGAGCGGGCCCACCGTCCGGTGGGCCCGCCCAGGAACTCACTGCCGGCCGCGGCGACCGGGTCCTCGTCGGAGGGTCGCACGGGGAGCTCTCGCCGGTCGGCCTCTTCGCGGTCGCGCACGCTCGTCATGGCGAACATCCTGCCGTACCGGTCTGTGTGAGCGAGAGTCCCCGGGGACACCAACCGTCGCTGTCTGCTGTCAGCGACGGTTGGTGTCCCCCGTCAGCCGCCGTCCGTCATCCTCCGTCGCCGGGTTTGCGGGTGGATGTTCCGCCGCTGTTGCCTCCGCCGCCGCCCGGTCCTCCGGTGCTGCCCGACGTGGTCGGGGTGTCGCTCGGCGTCGGCGTGTTGCAGGTCTGGTCCCACGGCAGGCACGGGCCGCTCGGCGTGGTCGGCGGCGTGGTGGGCGGCGTCGTCGGCGGGGTGGTCGGCGGCGTCGTCGTGGTGGGCGGCGGGGTGGTCGCGGTGTCGGTCGGGCTCGGCGGCGGCGTCGTCATGGACGGCGTCGGCGACGGGGCGCCGGGCTCGTTCTGCGGTTCGCCGATCTTGCTGGCGTCCGGGAAGCCGGGGTCCTCGGAGTTGCCGAGGGCGGCCTTCATGTAGTCGGTCCAGATGGTGGCCGGGAGGTCACCACCGTGGATGGAGGAGTTGCCGCCGGTGCCGGACATCGGCAGCAGCTTCTTGGCCTTGGTGTCCTGGCGGAACATCACCACGGACGTGGAGAGCTGCTGGGTGTAGCCGACGAACCACGCGGACCGGGTGCCGCCGGGGCTGTCGGTGGTACCGGTCTTGCCCGCCGCGGTACGGCCCAGGGCCTTGGCCTTGGTGCCGGTGCCGTTCTCGACCACGTTCTGCAGGACCTTGGTGACGTTGTTGGCGATGTTGTCCGGCAGCGCCTGCTTGGGCTTGGGCCGCGAGAAGCCGTTGATCTGGTCACCGTTGTGGATCACCTTGGTGACCGAGTACGGGTCCACCTGCACGCCGGATTTGGCGAAGGTGGCGTACGCGTCGGCCATCCGGATCGCGCTGGGCGTGGACGTACCGATCGAGAACGACGGCACCATGGTGGCCATGCTCTCGTCGAGCAGGCCCACGCTCTCCGCCGTCGCCTTGACCTTGGGCAGGCCGACGTCCTCGCCGAGCTGGACGAACGGGGTGTTGATCGAGTTCTGCATGGCCTTGGTCAGCGTGACGTAGCCGTGCTTGATCGAGTCCTCGTTCTTCTGCCGGAACGGCTTGTTCTCCTTGTCGAGGACCACATTGCCGTCGTGGTCCTTGATCACCAGCAGGTCGTTGGCGTTGTACTTGCTGTCCGGCGTGATGGGCTTGCCGTCGCTGTGGTTGGTGCCGTACATCATGGCCGCGGAGAGCACGAACGGCTTGAAGGTCGAGCCGACCGGCACACCGGCGGTGTTGGCGTTGTTGTTGAACTCGTTGTGCTCGTAGCCCTCGCCGCCGTAGATGGCCACGATCTTGCCGTCGCCCGGCACCACGGAGGCGGCGCCGAACTGCACATTGCTGTCCGCGTCCGTGCCCTTGTAGTCGGGGTCGTCGCCCAGGTACTTGTGCGAGCCGCCGGGCTTGATGTTCGCCTTGCGGACCGCCTCGACGGACTTCTTCAGGGCGTTGACCTTGGCCTTGTCGAAGGTCGTGTAGATCTGGTATCCACCCAGGTCAAGGTCCTTCTGGGTGATCTTCGGCGAGGAGTGCGTGGTGACGTAGTTGTTCACCGTGTCGACCAGGTAGCTGATCTGACCGCTCATGCCCGCCTGCACCTTCAGCCCCTGGGGCATCGGGTACTTGGTGTACTTGGCGCGCTCGGTCGCCGTCATGTGGCCGTACTTGACCTCCTGGTCAAGGATCCAGGCCCAGCGCTGCGTGGAGCGCTTGGTGTTGGCCTCGGCGGTGGCCGACGTGTCGATGTTGGTGGCGCCTATCGGGTCGTAGTACGTCGGGCCCTTGAGCAACGCCGCCAGGAAGGCGCACTGGCTGGGGTCGAGCTTGACCGCGTCCACGCCGTAGTACGTCTGCGCGGCGGCCTGGAGACCGTAGGCGCCGCGGCCGAAGTACGAGGTGTTCAGGTAGCCGGTGATGATGTCGTTCTTGCCGACCTTCGCGCCGACCTTTATGGAGATGAACAGCTCTTTGAACTTCCGGCTGACCGTCTGCGACTGGTCGAGCATCGAGTTCTTCACGTACTGCTGGGTGATGGTCGAGCCGCCCTGCGTCTCGCCGCCCTTGGCCATGTTGAACAGCGCGCGGGTGATGCCCATCGGGTCGACACCGGAGTCGGTCTCGAAGGTCTTGTTCTCGGCCGAGATCACCGCGTAGCGCATGGCCTTGGGGATCTGGTCGTACGTGATGTTCTGCCGGTTGAAGTCACCGCCGGTGGCGACCATGCGGGTGCCGTCGGCCCAGTAGTAGACGTTGTTCTGGGCGACGGCCGCCTTGTTCTCGTCGGGGATGTCGACCATGGCGTACGCGATGCCCGCGATGCCGACCAGGGTGCCGACGAAGCCGATGCACAGCGCGGTGACCTGGCGCCAGGAGGGCACCCAGTGCCGCCAGCCCTGCTTGCCGAAGCGCGGGTAGTCGATGAAGCGCTTCTTGGCGGGCCTGCGGCCTCCCCGGCCCGCGGGGCCGCCGGGTTCACCGGGGCCGCCGGTGCCTCTGCGGCGACCGCCGCCGTTGCCGCCACCGCCGCGTCCCTGGGCGGCGCGGCGGGCCGCGGCGCGTCCTTCGTAGGGGACACCGGGGCCGCCGGTGCCGGAAGGGGAACCGCTGGGCACGCCGCCGGGAGGGCCGGGGGGACGGCCGGGTACGGCGCCCGGGGTACCGCCGGGCGGCGTACCGCCACTGGGCATACCGCTAGGGGAACCGGCGGGGGGGCCGCCGACCGCGCGTCGGCCGCCTGACGCAGGGGGCGTCGGCTGCTGTCCCCCGCGCCTGGCGGCAGCACGGCCGCCGGAGGGCGACTGCGGCGGCTTGCGACGGTGCTCGCTCATGAACAGCTACTCCTCGACAGGCGGGATCGCCTGCAGGCATCGATGACATTCCGGTCTGTCCCCCTGAGTGCGGCTGTGTCAGGCCGCACTGCACCCAGGACCAAGACGCACGCCGACGTCCCAGGGTTCCCGGTGCTCTGCATGGCGAACAGAGTACGCACGGTCAAAAGACGCACGATGCGAGCGTTCATCACATAACGGACGGTTGACGCCTCACAGGTTTCATGTTGTGACACCCGCTGTGACGGCGGTCACCGCGGACCGCCTTGCATGATGTGTCGAACCGTTCTATCGTCCCGATGTATCGACTCGATACATCGCACCGACACATCGCTCCGATGCATCGTGCGGAGGCATCGGGTCGGCACACAGTACGGGACAGCGGCGACCGGCCGGAACGAGGGGACGAGGGATTGAGCAAGCGCTCCGGAATCCTCGAATTCGCGGTTCTCGGTCTGCTGCGCGAGTCCCCTATGCACGGGTACGAGCTGCGCAAGCGGCTCAACACCTCGCTCGGGGTGTTCCGCGCCTTCAGCTACGGCAGTCTTTATCCCTGCCTGAAGACGCTGGTCACTCAGGGGTGGCTGATCGAGGAGTCGGTGGTGGACAGCGATCCGCCCGCGACACCCCTCGCCGGTCGCCGGGCGAAGATCGTCTACCGGCTGACGGCCGCGGGCAAGGAGCACTTCGAGGAGCTGCTCGCCCACTCCGGCCCGGACGCCTGGGAGGACGAGCACTTCGCCGCTCGCTTCGCCTTCTTCGGGCAGACGTCGAAGGACGTCAGGATGCGGGTCCTCGAGGGGCGGCGCAGCCGCCTCGAGGAACGGCTGGAGAAGATGCGCGCCTCACTCGTGCGCACCCGCGAACGGCTCGACGACTACACGCTCGAGCTTCAGCGGCACGGCATGGAATCGGTGGAACGCGAGGTCCGCTGGCTCAATGAGCTGATCGAGACCGAGCGGGCCGGACGCAGCACCACGCGCCCGGACTCCGAGCAGGACACACACGACAACAACCAAGAGAACGGCGGCCGACCCGAAAACCGGGGAACCGCGTGACGATTACACAGGGAGCAACCGGTATGGGTTCGGTTCGCGTAGCCATCGTTGGCGTAGGCAACTGCGCCGCGTCGCTGGTGCAGGGTGTCGAGTACTACAAGGACGCCGACCCGGACAGCAAGGTGCCTGGTCTCATGCACGTGCAGTTCGGCGACTACCACGTACGTGACGTCGAGTTCGTGGCCGCCTTCGATGTCGACGCGAAGAAGGTCGGCCTCGACCTCGCGGACGCCATCGGAGCCAGCGAGAACAACACGATCAAGATCTGCGACGTCCCGCAGAGCGGTGTGACCGTCCAGCGCGGCCACACCAACGACGGTCTCGGCAAGTACTACCGGGAGACGATCGAGGAGTCCACCGAGGCCCCGGTCGACATCGTCCAGATCCTCAAGGACCGCCAGGTCGACGTCCTCGTCTGCTACCTGCCCGTCGGCTCCGAGGTCGCGGCCAAGTACTACGCGCAGTGCGCCATCGACGCGAAGGTCGCCTTCGTCAACGCCCTCCCGGTCTTCATCGCCGGCACCAAGGAGTGGGCGGACAAGTTCACCGAGGCCGGTGTGCCGATCGTCGGTGACGACATCAAGTCCCAGGTGGGCGCCACCATCACGCACCGCGTGATGGCGAAGCTCTTCGAGGACCGCGGTGTCCTGCTGGAGCGCACCATGCAGCTCAACGTGGGCGGCAACATGGACTTCAAGAACATGCTCGAGCGCGAGCGCCTGGAGTCCAAGAAGATCTCCAAGACGCAGGCCGTCACCTCGCAGATCGTGGACCGTGAGCTGGGCGCCAAGAACGTCCACATCGGCCCGTCGGACTACGTGCAGTGGCTGGACGACCGCAAGTGGGCGTACGTCCGCCTCGAGGGCCGCGCCTTCGGTGACGTCCCGCTGAACCTGGAGTACAAGCTGGAGGTCTGGGACTCCCCGAACTCCGCCGGTGTCATCATCGACGCGCTGCGCGCGGCGAAGATCGCCAAGGACCGCGGTATCGGCGGCCCGATCCTCTCGGCGTCCTCGTACTTCATGAAGTCCCCGCCGGTGCAGTACTTCGACGACGAGGCCCGCGACAACGTGGAGAAGTTCATCCGCGGCGAGGTCGAGCGCTGACCGGCTGAGCCGGACAACGCCGCGTCCGGCGGCACGGTGCCACAGCGTCACCGCGGGACCGCACCGCCGCAGGACGGCACCACCGCAGTACCAAGGAAAGGCCCCGGGTCGCGTGCCCGGGGCCTTCCGCGTCATGTGAGGCTGTGACCATGGCTGTTGTGCGCGATCTTCGCGTGCTGCTGCGGCTGTCGGGCTTCCGGCGGCTGCTCGCGGTGCGCCTGCTGTCCCAATTCTCCGACGGCGTCTTCCAGGTCGCGCTGGCCGCCTATGTCGTCTTCTCGCCCGAGAAACAGACCTCGCCCGGCGCCATCGCCTCCGCCATGGCCGTACTGCTGCTGCCGTACTCGCTGCTCGGCCCGTTCACCGGCGTGCTGCTCGACCGCTGGCGGCGCAGGCAGGTGCTGCTCTCCTGCAATCTGCTGCGGGCGGTGCTGTCCTGCGGGACGGCCGCGCTGATCCTGCTGCACGTGCCGGACTGGCTGTTCTATCTCTCCGCCCTGTCGGTCACCGCCGTCAACCGCTTCGTGCTCGCGGGGCTGTCCGCCGCGCTGCCGCGGGTCGTGGACGCCGAGCGGCTGGTGATCGCCAACTCCCTGTCCCCGACGGCCGGGACGCTCGCGGCGACCGCGGGCGGCGGCGTCGCCTTCGTCGTGCACCTTTTCCTGCCCGAGGGCGCCGGGGCCAACGCGGCGACCGTGCTGCTCGGCGCGGGCGTCTATCTGGTGGCGGGGCTGTCCGCGCTGACGCTGGGCCGCGACCGGCTCGGGCCCGATCCCTCCGAGGTGCGGCAGCGGCTGCGCACGGCGCTCGCGGGCACCGCGCAGGGCCTGGCCGCCGGGTGGCGGCATCTGCGCCAACGGCCCGCGGCGCGACGGGCGATGGGCGCGGTGACGGCGATGCGCTTCTGCTACGGCGCCCTGACCGTCACCTTGCTGATGCTCAGCCGCTACGCCTGGTCCGACCCCTCGGACACCGACGCCGGTCTCGCCCTGCTCGGCCTGGCGGTCGGCCTGTCCGCGGCCGGATTCTTCACCGCGGCGGTCTTCACCCCGTGGGCCACCGGCCGCTTCGGCACCAGCGGCTGGATCACCGTGTGCGCCGCCGCGTCCGCCGTGCTGCTGCTCCCGCTGGCGCTCCCGTTCGCCGTCGGGCCGATGATGGTCGCGGCCTTCGTGCTGGGCTTCACCATGCAGGGCGCGAAGATCGCCACCGACACCGTGGTGCAGACCGACGTCCAGGACTCCTACCGCGGGCGCGTCTTCTCCCTCTACGATGTCGCCTTCAACGTCGCCTTCGTAGGCGCCGCGGCGGTCTCCGCCCTGATGCTGCCGCCCGACGGCCGTTCCCCAGCGCTGATCACCGTCCTCGCCCTGCTCTACGCCGGGGTGGCCGCCACGATGACCCGACTCCGCTCCTGACCCCGGCGTCGCGCCGGGACGCACACCACACATGGGGGAAACCGTGGCTACTCCGCCACCTCCTGGCCGCAATCCCTACGGCCAGCCGTACGCACAGCAGACAGCACCGCCTCCGCCCGCGCCTCCGCAGCAGGGACAGAACCCGTACGGCCAGAACCCCTACGGCCAGAATCCGTACGGGCAGAATCCGTACGGGCAGGGCCAGCCGGGCCAGAACCCGTACGGGCCGCCGCAGGGCCAGGGGCAGCAGCCGTTCGGCTACCCGCAGACCGGGCCGCAGACGGCGCCGGACGGCGGCCCGGCGTGCACCTTCTGCGGGGGCTTCCCCGCCGTGCAGGCCACGGTCCGCGGCCACCAGGGCTTCCTGATCATCATGCGCTTCCTGAAGCGACGGGCGAACTACTGCCGCACCTGCGGGATAGCCACGCACCGGGAGATGACCACCAAGACGTTGTGGCAGGGCTGGTGGAGCATCGCCTCGTTCGTCATCACGCCGATCACGGTGCTGATCAACCTCGGGCCGCGCGGCAAGTTCAACAAGCTGCCCGCGCCCAACGGCGGCTTCGGACCGCCCATGAACCCGGGCAAGCCGATCTTCCTGCGCGGCGGCGCGTACGTCATGCTGGCGCCGCTGCTGGTGCTCGCCCTCATCGTCGCGGGAGTCGCGATGGGCGGCAACGACGCGAATTCGGCGTCCGCCGGTGACTGCGTCAGCAAGAGCGGCTCCGACTCCGACCCGACCCTGAAGGTCGTCGACTGCACGTCGGGCTCGGCCGCGTACCGCGTCGTGGAGCGGCACGGCGGCAAGCACTACAGAGACGCCTGCTCCAACGGCGACGCCGAGTACGACCACTCGGGGCGCGGCGGCGACTACGCGCTCTGCCTGACGCGCGTGGGCTGACGTCCTTGAGCTGACGTCCTTGAGCTGACGTCCTTGAGCTGATGGCGCCATGCCGATGCCTTTGAGCTGACGCCGATGTTCCACGTGGAACATCGCGTTCGGCGAGACGGCGGAGGGGGGGGGGGGGGGGGGGGGGAAGGCCCCCCCCCCCCCCCCCCCCCTCCCCCTTTGCCACCCAGCGCAAAGAGCCAAAAGCGACAGTCGTCACCCACAACCGATCTGGGGGTG
>NZ_JBVHLD010000010.1:74844-139269 GCF_055559175.1 Streptomyces sp. NPDC024632 | reverse complement strand
TTCTTGAGGCTGATGGGCTAGTGCGGGTGCTTTTGATCTGCCGCTGGTGCCCCCTGGAGAGCGTTGTGGTTGTCGGGGGGGGGGGGGGGGGGTGTTCCACGTGGAACATCGCCCCTCCGCCGTTTCACGCCGCCGTTCTCACTGCTGCTCGGACCACCACGTCTTGAGCGCGGCGATCGCCTCGTCCTCGGTCATCGGGCCGTTCTCCAGCCGGAGTTCCAGCATGTGCTGGTACGCCTTGCCGACCAGGGGGCCGGGGGGGACGCCCAGGATCGACATGATCTGGTTGCCGTCGAGGTCGGGCCGGATCGCGTCCAGCTCCTCGCGCTCCTGGAGTTCGGCGATGCGCGCTTCCAGGGCGTCGTAGGTGCGGGACAGGGCGGCTGCCTTGCGCTTGTTGCGGGTCGTGCAGTCCGAACGGGTCAGCTTGTGCAGCCGGGAGAGCTGCGGGCCCGCGTCGCGGACGTAGCGGCGTACGGCCGAGTCGGTCCACTCGCCGCTGCCGTATCCGTGGAAGCGCAGGTGCAGCTCGACCAGCCGGGAGACGT
Organism: Streptomyces sp. NPDC024632; assembly: GCF_055559175.1. NCBI lineage: Bacteria > Bacillati > Actinomycetota > Actinomycetes > Kitasatosporales > Streptomycetaceae > Streptomyces > Streptomyces sp. NPDC024632. The sequence goes on along the minus strand of NZ_JBVHLD010000010.1, from coordinate 138,721 downwards.
CCTTCACCAGATCGTTGGGGTACTTGAGCTGGGTCAGCCGGGCCTTGGTCAGCTTCGCGCCCACCATCTCGTGGTGGTGGAAGGAGACCCGGCCGTCGGTCTCGAAGCGGCGCGTCTTCGGCTTGCCGATGTCGTGGAGCAGCGCGGCCAGCCGCAGGACGAGGTCCGGCCCGTCGGTCTCCAGGTCGATCGCCTGCTCCAGCACGGTCAGCGAGTGCTCGTAGACGTCCTTGTGCCGGAAGTGCTCGTCGCGCTCCAGGCGCAGCGCGGACAGCTCGGGCAGCACCAGATCGGCCAGCCCGGTGTCGACCAGCAGCCGCAGTCCCTTGCGCGGGTGGTCGGACAGGATCAGCTTGTTCAGCTCGTCCCTGATCCGCTCGGCGGAGACGATGCCGATCCGGTCGGCCATCGCCGACATCGCGGCGACCACCTCGGGCGCGACCTCGAAGTCGAGCTGCGCGGCGAAGCGGGCGGCCCGCAGCATCCGCAGCGGGTCGTCGGAGAACGACGACTCCGGGGTGCCGGGCGTACGCAGCCGCCGCGCCGCCAGATCGTCCAGGCCGCCGTACGGATCGACGAAGTCGCCCTCGGGGAGCGCGACCGCCATCGCGTTCACCGTGAAGTCCCGGCGGACCAGGTCGTCCTCGATGGTGTCGCCGTAGGACACCTCCGGCTTGCGCGAGGTCCGGTCGTACGCCTCGGAGCGGTACGTCGTCACCTCGATCTGGAAGCTGTCCTTCATCGCGCCGACCGTGCCGAAGGCGATGCCGACCTCCCACACCGAGTCCGCCCACGACCGCAGGATCTTCAGCACCTGCTCGGGGCGGGCGTCGGTGGTGAAGTCGAGGTCGTTGCCGAGCCTGCCCAGCAGGGTGTCCCGGACGGAGCCGCCGACGAGGGCGAGCCGGAATCCGGCGTCGCGGAATCGGTGGCCGAGTTCCTCGGCGACGGGCGCGACCTGGTGGCGGGCCCGCGGGGTCTGAGCGGCATTGTTGGCATTCGGCACAACGTAAAAGGGTACGGGTCCGCGGAGCCCACGGCTGCCGGGTTTCCCCGCGGGACCGCGTCGCGGGCGCATACGGCGCGCGTCCCGAGGGCATACCGTCCGGTTCCGGACCTCGGCGGACCCCGGCGGGGCATCGGCCGGACCCCGGCCAGATCTCGACTGGGCCGCATCGGGCCTCTTCCCCGGACTCCGCAGCACTTTGGCACAGCGCCGATCGTTAACATGCCAGCACGCACATCAGATGGGCGCGGACCGACGACCACCGTCGCCCGCCCGTCGACATCCGACACGAGGGACGGGCGAACGCGTGGGCGAGGCGGCACAGGCACCCGGAAGACCCCCGTCGGCGCGCTCGCCGCGTCTGCTGCGGGCGGTCGCCCTGATCGCCGCGGGCACGCTGCTCACCGGGCTGCTCCAGGTCGTCCAGACGCTCCAGGCGCCCGGCGCGCAGGCCGCCGTCGGCAGCGGCTCGCGCACCGCCGCGGTGGCGCTGAACAAGGTCGACCCCCGCGTCCCCGCCAAGGACGGCTCCGTCACCGTGTCCGGCACGGTGACCAACAACGGCAAGACGACGATCACCGGCGCCCGGATGGGCGTCAGGGTCGCCCCGGACGGCCCCCTGACGTCCCTCAGCGCGATGAAGAGCGCCCAGGACCGTACCGGTTACACCAGCTACCTGGACGGCTCGGAGATCGACGGCCACACGGTCGACCTCCCGAAGATCCCGGCCGGGCAGAGCCAGCCCTTCTCCCTCAAGGTCCCGGTGAAGTCCCTGGGCTTCGACGCCTCGGGCGTCTACCAGCTCGGCGTGGCGCTGGACGGCGAGACGTCCGCGGAGCCCGGCGAGCACGTCCTGGGCATCAAGCGCACCTTCCTGCCCTGGTACGACACCAACACCACCACCGCGAAGGCCACGCAGATCACCTACCTGTGGCCGCTCACCGACCGGCCGCACGTGGCCGCCCGCGGCGACACCGACTCCCAGCAGAGCCCGATCTTCCTCGACGACGACCTCGCCAAGGAGCTGTCCCCCGGCGGGCGGCTCCAGGTGATGGTCGACCTGGCCAAGTCGCTGCCGGTGACCTGGATCATCGACCCCGACCTGCTCGCCTCGATCGACTTCATGACCAAGCCGTACCGGGTCGCCGGCCCCGGCGGCGACGTCACCCACACCACCGAGGGCACGGGCGGCGCGGTCGCCAAGGCCTGGCTGAACTCACTCAAGAGCGCTGTCGCGGGCGACCAGGTGATCGCGCTGCCGTTCGCCGACACCGACCTGGCCTCCGTCGCGCACAACGGCCTGCGCGTGCCCGGCACCCTCAACCACCTCAAGACCGCGTCCGAACTGGGCGTGAGCACCCTCGACACCGTCCTCGGCGTCCAGGCCACCTCCGACGTGGCCTGGCCGGTGGACGGGGCCGTCGACCCCGCCATCGTCTCGGTGGCCCGTACCGGCGGCGCGAAGCGGATCGTGGCCCGCAGCGACAGCGTCGGCGAGAGCGATGCGCTCAGCTACACGCCCAACGCGGCCCGACCGATCGGCCACGGGGTGACCGCGGTGGTCGCCGACGCCTCGCTGTCCACCGCGTTCGCGGGCGACATGCTGCGCGCGGAGCCCGCCGATCTCGCCGTGCAGGACTTCGTCGCGCAGACCCTGATGATCACCATGCAGGCGCCGGAGAGGCAGCGCACCATCCTGGTCGCCCCGCAGCGCATGCCCACGGTCTCGCAGGCACAGGCGATGGCCGAGGCGATCGGCACGGTCGGCACGAGCCCGTGGGCCGCCACGGTCGGCTTCGACACCGCCGCCAAGGCCAAGGCCGACCCGGACGCGAACCGCAAGGTGCCGTCGGCGAAGAAGTACCCCAAGGCGCTGCGCAGGCACGAGCTGTCCGTGGGCGCCTTCCAGCAGCTCAGCGAGACGCAGACCCATCTCAACGACTTCGTCACCATCCTCACCCGCAAGGACAAGGTGACGGTGCCCTTCGGCAACTCGGTGCTGCGCGCCATGTCGGCCGGCTGGCGCGGCGACCCCGCCGACGCGACCGAGTTCCGCAGTTCGATCGGCGGCTACCTCCAGGACCTGATCAACGCGGTCCGCATCCTGCCCAAGACCACCCTCACCCTCTCCGGCCGCAGCGGGACCATTCCGGTGACGGTGAAGAACGAGCTGAACCAGCCGATCACCAACCTTGTGCTGCGTCTCACGTCGAACACCGACATCCGGCTGGAGATCAAGGACCCGCAGCAGCCGATCGCGATCGACGGCGGCCACACCCGTACCCTGAAGTTCCAGACGTCGGCGAGCGCGAACGGCAAGGTCAGGGTCACCGCGGCGCTCTTCACCGCGCAGGGCGTGCTCTACCGCAACAGCAACGCCGTCGAGTTCGACGTCAAGATCACCAAGGTCACCGATCTGGTGATGCTGATCATCGCCGCCGGTCTGCTCCTTCTGGTGCTCGCGGGCGTTCGCATCTACCGTCAGCGGAAGCGGCAGGCAGCCGCGGACAGCGGCGGAGACGGCGGGGACGGTGAGGACGGGGACAACGGCGGCGGGCAGGAGGACGGTGATCCGGGGCAGCCGGGTGACCCTGGCACTGACACCGAGGACACCGGTCGGGAAAGCGTTGAGCTGTCCCCGACGGGTGAGAAGGTGGAGGGATAGCCGGCGGACAATAAGGTGGGGCACTGATGAACGCGCCGTATGACGGTGATCGCGACTCTGCGGGCCAGATGCCTCCATCGCCCGAGCAGCGTCCCTCACCCCCTGACCCGTATCTGCAGAACACCTACGCCTACGACCCGTACCAGCAGCAGGACCCCACCGCGCAGGACCCGGTGGGCGAGGCGCTGTACGACCGCGCCGCGCACCCGCCGCCGCCGTACGGGCAGGAGTATCCGCAGCAGCAGCCTTCGGCGTACCCCCAGATGCCGTACGGCGACAACTCCGCGACCCAGTACGTCGGCGTGGACGACCTGGTCGGCGGGTCGCCCCAGGGGCAGCAGGGCGGCCAGGGCCAGCAGGACCCGGGGTACGACGCGTTCGATCACCTCTTCCGCGACCAGCGCGGCGGCGGCGCGCCTGCGCAGCAGCCGCAACAGCCCCAGGCCCCGCAGCCGCAGCAGGGGTACGCGCCGCCGCAGGACCCCAGGCAACAGCAGCAGCCGTACCAGCAGCCGGGTCCCGCCCAGTACCAGCAGCCGCAGCACCCCCAGCAGGGGTACGCGTACCCGCAGCAGCAGCCGCAGCAGGGCTACGGCTATCCGCCGCAGCACCAGCAGCAGCCGCCCGGCTACCCGGCGGCGTACGGGCAGGCGCCCGCGCCCGCGGACAACGCCGAGACGGGGTACGCCGAGCCCGCGTACGAGAATCCGGCGTACGGGCAGGCCGCCTACCAGGACCAGCGGTACGCCGACCCGCGGTACGGCTACGCGAATCTGCCGTACCCGAACCAGCAACAGCAGCCCGTGCAGTACGCGTACACGCCCTCGTACATCGGCGAGCCGGTGTCCGCGCTGGACGCCACCGGGCAGATCCCGATCATCCCGGCCGCGCCGCCGATGGCCGCCAGGCCGCCGCGCGCGGCGGAGGCCACCTCCAACACGCGCGCGGGCAACATCCTCAAGTCCAGCGCGCTGATGGCGGCGGGCACCCTGGTGTCCCGCCTCACCGGCTTCGTCCGCACCCTGGTGATCGCCGCCGCGATCGGCGTGGCGACCCTCGGCGACTCGTACGCCGTCGCCAACACGCTGCCGACGATGATCTACATCCTCACCATCGGCGGCGGTCTGAACTCCGTCTTCGTCCCGCAGCTCGTCCGCGCGATGAAGGACGACGACGACGGCGGTACGGCGTACGCGAACCGGCTGCTGACGGTCGTGATGGTGGTGCTCGGCGGCATCGTGGCCGTCACCGTGATCGCGGCCCCGCTGCTGATCCGGCTGATGTCCGCGAAGATCGCCGACAACCCCGACACCTACGACATCGCCATCACCTTCGCCCGCTACTGCCTGCCGACCATCTTCTTCATGGGCGTGCACGTGGTGATGGGCCAGGTGCTCAACGCGCGCGGCAAATTCGGCGCGATGATGTGGACGCCGGTCCTCAACAACATCGTGGTGATCTTCAGCTTCGGCATGTTCATCTGGGTGTACGGCGCCTACAGCACCACCCGGATGGACGCGACGACCATCACTCCCGAGGGCGCGCGGCTGCTCGGCATCGGCACGCTGCTCGGTCTGACCGTGCAGTCGCTGGCGATGCTGCCGTACCTGCGGGACGCGGGCTTCAAGTTCCGGCCGCGCTTCGACTGGCGCGGCCACGGCCTCGGCAAGGCCGCCAAGCTCGCCAAGTGGACGTTCTTCTTCGTGCTGGCGAACCAGGCGGGCCTGATCGTCGTCACCCAGCTCGCCACCTGGGCGGGCGCCAACGCCGACAAGAGCGGCAACCAGGGCACCGGCATCACGGCGTACAACAACGCGCTGCTGATCTGGCAGATGCCCCAGGCGATCATCACCGTCTCGGTGATGGCCGCGGTGCTGCCGCGGATCTCGCGGGCCGCGGCGGACAACGACGTCTCCGCGGTGCGCGACGACATCTCCTACGGTCTGCGCACCTCGGCGGTGGCCATCGTGCCCGCCGCCTTCGCCTTCCTGGCCCTGGGCGTCCCGATGTGCAGCCTGCTCTACGCGAGCACCGGCACCGGTTCCGCGCGCAACATCGGATTCATCCTGATGGCCTTCGGCGCCGGACTGATCCCCTTCTCCGTGCAGTACGTGATCCTCCGCGGGTTCTACGCCTTCGAGGACACGCGCACGCCCTTCTACAACACGGTCATCGTGGCCGCGGTCAACGCGGCGGCGGCGGCCATCTGCTTCGTGGTGCTGCCCGCCCGCTGGGCCGTGGTCGGCATGGCCGCCGCGTACGGCCTCGCGTACGCCGTGGGCGTCGGGGTGGCCGCCAAGCGGCTGCGCTCTCGGCTCGACGGCGACCTGGACGGCAAGCGGGTGGTACGCACCTACGCCCGTCTGACCGGCGCCTGCGTACCCGCCGCGCTGATCGCGGGGCTGGCCGTCTACGCCGTGCTCGGGGCGCTGGGCAGCGGCGCCGTGGGCTCGCTCGCCGCACTCGTGGTGGGCGGCGGCCTGCTGCTCGGAATCTTCCTCTTCGCGGCCAAGCGGATGAGGATCGAGGAGATGACCGCCATGATCGGCATGGTGCGAGGACGGCTCGGGCGCTGAACGAACCCGTCGCGAAGCGGCGGGCAACCATCACGGTTCGCTGTGTGTCGTGCATAGAGCCGGACTGTGGGCACAATTGTCATCGGCTCGATGTGGGATCGCGCAATGGATGGGGAGGCAGGAACGACGGTGGCGGATCGGAGCACGGCCGCCGTCGGAGTGGCCAATGAGGGTGGCGAGCCCCCGCTCGCCGCCCAGCAGGACGGCGCCACATCCGACGGGACGACGACGGACGACCAGACCAGCAGCAGCGCCGACTCCGGCACACGATCCCAGGACGGGTCGGACGGCACGCAGACCACCGCCGAAACCTCGATGTCGGCCGCGGTCGACGGCGACAGCGCGACCAGCGAGACCGTGGTGGTCGACACCGCGGTGGCCGCGACCGCCGAACTGACCGCGCCCGTGCCCGTGACGGCCCCCGCGTCCTCGCCCACGGCGACGACGAAACTGACGACCGCCGTGCTGCCCGCGGTGCCCCCGTCACCGGAGGAGACCCCCACCGCCGCCCGAGCCTCCACCACGACCTCCCCCGCGCCCTCGGGCACCTCCTCGGGCACCTCCTCCGCCAACGCCGCCGCACCGACCGCGGCCAAGCCCGCGACGGCGTCGGCGACGACGTCGGCGGCCAAGGCCCCGGCCAAGAGGGCCGCCAAGCAGACCGTCAAGGACGGCCGAAGCCCCAAGGCGTCCGCTTCGACGAACGGCGCCAAGGCGGCCTCCGCGACCGCGCCCGTCGGGACGGGCACTCCTGCCAAGGGCACCCCGGCGAAGGGGACACCGGCCAAGGGCACGTCGGCCAAGGGGACGCCCGCCAAGGGCACCTCCTCGATGGGCACTTCGGCGAAGGGCACCCCGGCCAAGGGGACGCCCGCCAAGGGCACGCCGGTCGCCTCCGTGAAGGCCCCGTCCGCACCGTCCCCCGCGCCCTCGACGTCCGGCTCCGGGGGCACCGCCACGCTCGCCCCCGACGAGAAGACCGGGGACGGGGACCGCCCGGCGACCGAGGCCACCCCAGGAAGCCCCACAGCCGCCTCCACAGCGCCCGCCGACGGCCAGCGGCCCGCCGGCCCCGCCAAGGGCGGCGGCAGCGCCACCACGGCGCCCAGGCCCGTCCGCAGCGCGCAGCCCGAGCTGCACAGCGGTCACAAGCTCGCCCGGCGCTACCAGCTCGCCGAGTGCGTCACCCGGATCGACGGCTTCAGCAGTTGGCGCGCGGTCGACGAGAAGCTGCGCAGGGCGGTCGGCATCCACATCCTGCCCGCCGACCACCGGCGGGCCCGCCAGGTGCTGGCCGCCGCCCGGTCCGCCGCGCTCCTCGGCGACCCGCGCTTCGTCCAGGTCCTCGACGCCGTCGAGGAGAACGACCTGGTGTACGTCATCCACGAGTGGCTGCCCGACGCCTCCTCGCTGGCCGAGCTGCTCGCCGCGGGCGCGATGGAGCCGCACGAGGCGTACCAGATGGTCAGCCAGGTCTCCCAGGGCATGGCCGCCGCCCACCGCGAGGGCCTGGCACACCTGCGTCTCGACCCCGGCGCCGTGCTGCGTACGGTCTCCGGGCAGTACCGCATCCGCGGCCTCGCGGTCGCCGCCGCACTGCGCGGGCTCAACTCCGAGCGTCCGCAGCGGCAGGACACCGAGGCGATCGGCGCGCTGCTCTACGCCTCGCTCACGCAGCGCTGGCCGTACGAGGAGGACGCGCACGGTCTGGCGGGGCTGCCCAAGGGCGTCGGCCTGGTCGCACCGGACCAGGTCCGCGCGGGCGTCCACCGCGGGCTGTCCGAGCTGGCCATGCGCGCGCTCGTCAACGACGGCGCGACCGCCTCCCGGCAGGACCCGCCCTGCACCACTCCCGAGGAGCTGGCCAAGGCCGTCGCGGGCATCCCGCGCATCCGGCCGCCGGAGCAGGCACCGCCGGTCTACCCGGTCGCCGCCTTCCGCCAGCCGCCCGCGCCACCGGGTACGCCGCAGCCGCCCGCGGTCGCGGCCCCCGCTCCGCCGCCCGCCCTGCCCGGCCGTACCGGCCGGGCACTGAAATGGGCGGTCTCGGCACTGGTGATCGTGGCGATCGGCCTGGGGAGCTGGCAGCTCGCGGACACCCTCAAGTCGCGTGAGGACCGGCCGACCAGTCACCCGACGACCGGCCAGAAGGCGAGCCAGGACCCGACGCGCAAGGCCCCGGTCCCGATCAAGATCGCCGGGCTGAAGGACTTCGACCCGCTCGGCGACGGCAGCGAGAATCCGAAGGATCTCCCCAAGGCGTTCGACGGCGACCTCTCCACGTACTGGGAGACGAACTACTACCTGGGCGCCGATCTGGGCAATCTCAAGCCGGGTGTCGGCGTCATCGTCGACCTGGGCAGCGCCAAGCACGTGAGCACGGTGAAGGTCGACTTCGTGGGCGACGTCACCGCGCAGCTCCTGGCCGCGCCCAAGGGCACCTCCGCGATGCCGACCACCTTCGACGCCTTCACCAAGGTGGCCCAGGGCTCGGGCAGTTCGGTGACGTTCAAGCCGAGCGCCGATCTCACCTCGCGCTACGTGCTGGTGTGGATGACGCGTCTGGCGCCTGCCGAGACCGGTCACTTCCGTGGCAGGATCTCCGAGATCAGCGTGACGGGCTGATCCCGGAGACGGGCTGACCCCGCGGCGACGGCCGCGGGGACACCCACGGCGAGACCCACAGGGGCAGGGGACGGGGGAGAACGGCCTTGGAGGCAAACCCGCTCGGCGATGTCGCCGACGCCGATCTCCTGGCCCGTCATGTCGCGGGCGATCCCGACACCTTCGGCGAGCTGGTGCGCCGCCACCGGGACCGGCTGTGGGCGGTGGCCCTGCGCACCCTGGGGGACCGCGAGGAAGCCGCTGACGCCGTCCAGGACGCGCTGGTGTCCGCCTTCCGGGCCGCCCATACCTTCCGCGGCCAGTCGGCCGTCACCACCTGGCTGCACCGCATCACGGTCAACGCCTGCCTCGACCGGGCCCGTAAGGCCGCCTCCCGCAGGACGGCCCCGGTGGCCGACGAGGAGAACTTCGAGGCGTTGCTCGAACCCCACGAGTCGGCCGAGGTCCCGGCCGAGCGCGGGGAACTCCACCGCGAGCTGATAGCCGCCCTCACCACGCTGCCGCCCGACCAGCGCGCCGCACTGGTCCTGGTCGACATGCAGGGCTACTCGGTCGCCGAAGCCGCCGCGGTGCTCGATGTGCCCACCGGTACGGTCAAGAGCCGGTGCGCCAGAGGCCGGGCGAAACTGCTTCCCCTCGTCACCCATCTGCGCGCGCAGGGCGTGGATAGCGCCGATCGCGGCGGGGGAAGGAACCGGGCGGAGGGGACATCCGTCCCAGAGACGGGACCGGAACAGGGTGGAGGTGAACAGCGGTGACATCGACAGCGGACCACGACGCGCATCCCGAGGTCGCCGAGATCTCCGACCTGGCCGAGGGGCTGCTCCGCCCCGAGCGCGCCACGGAGGTCACCGAGCACATCGCGGGCTGTTCGCTGTGCGCCGACGTCCGGGACTCCCTGGAGGAGATCAGGGGACTGCTCGGCACCCTGCCGGGACCGCAGCGGATGCCCGCCGACATCGCCGGACGGATCGACGCGGCGCTCGCCGCCGAAGCGCTCCTCGACGCCACCACGCCCGATGTTCCACGTGGAACATCGCGGCCGTCACCCAAACCGACACCGACGCATGTTCCACGTGGAACATCGACCGGTCCCGACGGACATGCCTCCGGGTCCGCCGGTCCCGGCCGCACCGGTCGGCGGTGGCGGCGCGGACTGCTCGTCGCCGCCTCCGCCGTGGTCGTCGTCGGCCTGGGCGTCACGATCTATCACGTCGGCGACGACACCACCTCGCAGAGCGACGCGACCGCCAGCAGCAAGAAGGCGGCCACCGCCGCCGACCCGATCGCGGTCCAGGTGCGGGAGCTGCTCGATGAGGCGGCGCCGAACCACGCGGCCGGGGAGTCCGACTCCCCGATGCTCAGCGGTCCGGGCGTCAGCAGCGAGGGAGCCACCATGAGCCCGGACAAGGCGGTGCCCACCGTCCCCCCGTGTGTGCTCAAGGCCACCCAGCGCACCGGCCCGGCGCTGGCCGCCGAGCGTGAGTCCTTCCACGGGACGGACTCCTACCTTGTGGTGCTGCCGCACCCGAGTGACGCCTCGGCGGTCGACGCGTTCGTGGTCAGCGCCGCCTGTACGGCGACCAGTCCCGGCGCGGTCCTCTTCCGGAGCACCTACCCGCGCTGAGCCGTTCGTCCGGGGGGCGTGGCGTACGGCGTGCGCCGCGCCGTCCGGGGAATGCTGGACCCGTAGGATCCGTTAGGCAGGACGAGAGTCCAGCCAGGGCCCCCGCAGTTGTCCGCAGAGACGAGGAAGACACCCGTGAGCGACGTCCGTAACGTGATCATCATCGGCTCGGGGCCCGCGGGGTACACCGCGGCGCTCTACACGGCGCGCGCATCCCTCAACCCGCTGGTCTTCGAGGGGTCGGTCACCGCCGGCGGCGCGTTGATGAACACCACCGAGGTGGAGAACTTCCCCGGCTTCCGCGACGGCATCGTGGGCCCGGACCTCATGGACAACATGCGCGCCCAGGCCGAGCGCTTCGGCGCCGAGCTGGTCCCGGACGACGTGGTCGCGGTCGACCTCGGCGGCGACATCAAGACCGTCACGGACTCGGCGGGCACCGTCCACCGCGCCAAGACCGTCATCGTCACCACCGGCTCGCAGCACCGGAAGCTGAACCTCCCCAACGAGGACCAGCTCTCCGGCCGCGGCGTCTCCTGGTGTGCCACCTGTGACGGCTTCTTCTTCCGCGAGCAGGACATCGCCGTGATCGGCGGCGGCGACACCGCGATGGAGGAGGCGACCTTCCTCTCCCGCTTCGCCAAGTCCGTGAAGATCGTGCACCGCCGGGACAGCCTGCGGGCGTCCAAGGCGATGCAGGACCGCGCCTTCGCCGACCCGAAGATCTCCTTCGTCTGGGACAGCGAGGTCGCCGAGATCCACGGCGACGGCAAGCTCTCCGGTCTGACCCTGCGCAACACGAAGACCGGCGAGACCTCGGAGCTGCCCGTCACCGGGCTGTTCATCGCGATCGGCCACGACCCGCGCAGCGAGCTGTTCAAGGGCGTCCTCGACGTCGACGGCGAGGGCTACCTCACCGTCCAGGCGCCGAGCACCCGGACCAACGTCCCCGGTGTCTTCGCCGCGGGAGACGTCGTGGACCACACCTACCGTCAGGCGATCACCGCGGCCGGCACCGGCTGTTCCGCCGCGCTGGACGCCGAGCGCTACCTGGCCGCCCTCGCCGACGCCGAGAAGGCCGAGACGGCCGACGCGTCGGCCGACAAGGCCGCCGTCTGACCCGCTTCCATCCCTCACCCCCGACACGCACACATCACGACCTGAGGAGACCGCCGTGGCCGGCAACACCAAGCACGTGACCGACGAGACGTTCGCCGAGGAGGTGCTCGCCAGCGACAAGCCCGTGCTGGTGGACTTCTGGGCGGAGTGGTGCGGCCCGTGCCGCCAGATCGCCCCCTCGCTGGAGGCCATCGCGGAGGAGCACGCGGAGAACATCACCATCGTCAAGCTGAACATCGACGAGAACCCGGTCACCGCGGCGAAGTACGGCGTGATGTCCATCCCGACGCTCAACGTCTACAAGGGCGGCGAGGTCGTGAAGACCATCGTCGGCGCCAAGCCGAAGGCCGCCATCGTGCGCGACCTGTCCGACTTCATCGGCTGACGCTCACCGGCTGACGCTTTCACCGGCGGACGTCTTCACCGGCGGACGCTGTTCCACGTGGAACACGAGAGGGCCGACCCCCGATCCGGGGTCGGCCCTCTCACATGTCCGGGCCGGGTGCCCGGCGCGGCCGTGGGGAGTGACGGCGGCTCACAGGGGCCGGAGGGCAGGCTCCTTCTGGACGGCGCCCAGGAGGCGGTCGATGGCCATCTCGACGTCCTCCTTCCAGGAGATCGTGGAGCGCAGCTCCAGCCGCAGCCGGGGATAGCGCGGGTGGGGGCGGACCGTCTTGAAGCCGACCGCGAGCAGATGGTCCGCGGGCAGGACGCACGAGGGGGCGGTCCACTTGGCGTCGCCGAATGCCTCGATCGCCTTGAAGCCCCGCCGGATGACGTCCTTGGCGACAGTCTGCACCAGGACCCGGCCGAGGCCCTGCCCCTGGAAGCCGGGCAGGATGCGCGCGGTCATGAGCTGGACGGCGTCCGCCGACACCGGGCTGGTCGGGAAGGCCAGGGAGCGCGGCACATACGCGGCGGGCGCGTAGAGCACGAAGCCCGCGGGCACCTCGTCGACGTAGACGACCCGTCCGCAGGAACCCCACTCCAGCAGAACGGCGGAGATCCACGCCTCCTTCTCCAGCTCGGGCTTGCCCGCCTGGACGGCCGCTTCGCCACTGACCGGGTCCAGTTCCCAGAAGACGCAACTGCGGCAGGGCTTGGGGAGGTCCGGGAGATTGTCGAGTGTCAGTGGTGCCAGCCGACGTCCCATGTGGCCTGAACCCCATCTCTGCCGTGAACCGAACTGCCCACGTACACCCCGGCGCGAACGCCGGGGTGCGCCCGCGTCACTCGCCGTCTTCGTCCTCGGTTTCCTCTTCGAGCCGGTTCTCCAGCACATTGCCCTCGCCCGGGGCCATCGCCCCGAGGATGCGCTCCAGATCCTCTATCGACGCGAATTCCACGACGATCTTTCCGCGCTTCTGCCCCAGGTCGACCTTCACCCGGGTGTCGAAGCGGTCGGAGAGCCGGGAGGCGAGGTGGGTGAGCGCCGGGGAGACCCGACGCCCGGCCCGGGGCGCCGCGCTCTTCCTGGTGGGCTTCGGGTCGCTGTTCATCAGCGTCACGATCTCTTCGATCGCGCGCACTGACAGCCCTTCGGCGACGATCCGGTGGGCCAGCTTGTCCTGCTCCTCGGGGTCGTCCAGCGAGAGCAGCGCCCGCGCGTGGCCGAAGGAGATCACCCCGGCCGCGACCCGGCGCTGCACCGGGGCGGACAGCTTCAGCAGCCGGAGCGTGTTGGAGACCTGCGAGCGGGAGCGCCCGATCCGGTCCGCCAACTGCTCGTGGGTGCAGGAGAAGTCGCGGAGCAACTGGTCGTACGCCGCCGCCTCCTCCAGGGGGTTGAGCTGGGCCCGGTGCAGGTTCTCCAGGAGGGCGTCCAGGAGGAGCTTCTCGTCGTCGGTCGCCCGGACGATCGCCGGAATCCGCTCCAGGCCGGCCTCGCGGCACGCCCGCCAGCGGCGCTCGCCCATGATCAGCTCGAAGCGGTCCTTGCCGATCTCACGCACGACGACCGGCTGGAGCAGACCGACCTCCTTGATGGAGGTGATCAGTTCGTTGAGGGCGTCCTCGTCGAAGACCTCACGCGGCTGGCGCGGGTTCGGCGTGATGAAGTCCAGGTCCAGCTCCGCGAAGTAGGCACCCGGTACGGGGTTCTTCGCGTCGGAGAGGTCCGGCTCTGTTTCACGTGAAACAGGGATGTCCACCACGGGCGGCGGCACGGCCTCGGGGACTCTGCGGTCCACCAGTCCGGCCACCTTGGCCGCGGCGACGCCGCGTTCCTGCGTCAGTACCGGTGCGGCGCCCTGGGCGCCGCCCGTCGACTGCGGCGCGGCCGGGATCAGCGCGCCGAGACCACGGCCGAGCCCTCTGCGTCGATCACTCACTGGATCCCCTCCGACATGCTGTGCGGGTTCTGCTCATCGTGCTGGGTGTAGTCACCCTGCGGGTCGTACTCGACGGCGACGGACGCCTCGACTCCGCGCAGGGCCATCTCCCGGGCGGCTTCCAGATACGACAGCGCGCCGCTGGAGCCCGGGTCATAGGTCAGTACGGTCTGCCCGTAGCTGGGCGCCTCGGAGATCCGGACGGACCGCGGGATGCTGGTCCGCAGCACCTCCTTGCCGAAGTGCGTGCGCACCTCCTCCGCGACCTGGGAGGCGAGGCGGGTCCGTCCGTCGTACATGGTCAGCAGGATCGTCGACACATGCAGCTTCGGGTTGAGGTGCGCGCGGACCAGTTCCACGTTCTTCAGGAGCTGGCCCAGCCCCTCCAGCGCGTAGTACTCGCACTGGATCGGGATGACGACCTCGGCCCCGGCCACCAACGCGTTGACGGTCAGCAGGCCGAGCGAGGGCGGGCAGTCGATCAGGACGTAGTCCAGCGGCTGCTCGTACGCCTCGATCGCCCGCTGGAGCCGGCTCTCGCGGGCGACCAGGGAGACCAGTTCGATCTCGGCGCCCGCCAGGTCGATGGTGGCGGGCGCGCAGAACAGGCCCTCCACATCGGGGACCGGCATCACGACGTCGGACAGGGGCTTGCTCTCCACCAGGACGTCGTAGATCGAGGGGACCTCGGCGTGGTGGTCGATACCCAGCGCCGTGGAGGCGTTGCCCTGCGGGTCCAGGTCGACCACGAGCACCCGGGCGCCGTGCAGCGCCAGAGACGCCGCCAGATTCACCGTGGTCGTGGTCTTGCCGACCCCGCCCTTCTGATTGGCGACCACCATCACCCGGGTCTGGGCCGGCCGGGGAAGTCCTTCCCCGGCGCGTCCCAGTGCCTCGACGGCCAACTGCGCGGCGCGGCCGATCGGGGTGTCATCCATGGGAGGCAATGTTTCACGTGAAACACCGTCTCCGAACCCCGGGGGCACGGCAATCGGGCCCCCGGCAAACTCTGCTGTGCGGGGACCGGGGACCGGATCGGCCATCGGTCCCGCGATGTTGGCGTCGGACCGCAAGGACTCACACTCCTCGACTTCAGGCTCGCTATGAGAAGAGCCTGCCATGCCGGAGGGGTGATGAACCAGCGAGACTTGGCTGCCTGTGGATGAAGCCGTAGATCTATCCACCGACTGGGGCGTCTTGGAGGGCTTGTTGGCGTGTGCCTCGGCCGCGGCTCGGCCGCGGCTGAGGACTCCTGGTAGCAGCGAGCGACGTTTCACGTGGAACACGATGCACAGCGCCGGACCGCTAACTCCGCAGACACTCCGGGTTATGTCTGTTTGGCCGTTTGTATGGCGTAGAGGGAGGGTTCGGCGCGGGACCGTTCGAGGAACGACGGTTCAGCGGCGACGGCGGGGAGCGCCGCCCCGCGGGTTACGGCTCGCGCGCGCGGCCTTCGCCCGCCGGGTCGCGGCGCGTACCCCGCCGGGGCTCTCGCCGACCAGGACGCGTACGACGGTGGAGAGCGGGTCCACGATGCCCTCGCCGACCTGGACCACGGAGGTGTCGACCGCGCCCAGCCGGTCGAGCGCGGCCCTGGCCGCCTTCAGCTCGTCCAGCGCGGTGTCGCCCTTGAGGACCGCCATCTCACCGTGCGGGCGCAGCAGCGGCAGGCCCCAGCCCGCGAGCCGTTCCAGCGGCGCCACGGCGCGCGCGGTCACCACGTCCACCGGGGGCAGCTTGCCCATCATCTCCTCGGCCCGGCCGCGCACCACGGTGACATTGCTCAGCCCCAGCACCTTGACGACCTCTTCGAGAAAGGTGGTCCTGCGCAGCAGCGGCTCCAGCAGCGTGATCCGCAGATCGGGCCGGGTCAGCGCCAGCGGGATACCCGGCAGGCCGGCGCCCGAGCCGACGTCGCACACGGACACGTCCTCGTCGATGACCTCGGAGAGCACCGCGCAGTTCAGCAGGTGCCGCTCCCACAGGCGGGGCACCTCGCGCGGGCCGATCAGGCCGCGGCGCACCCCGGCGTCCGCGAGCAGCTCGGCATAGCGCAGGGCGTCGGCGAACCGGTCACCGAAGACCGTCCTGGCCTGCTCGGGCGGCGCGGGAAGCTCCGCTGCTGCCTCCGTCACGGGGGCTGTCCTTTCCTAGGTCACTCACAAGGTTCGGCCCCGCCTGCGAACAGACGGGGCCGACAGAGCAGTACCACACAGCGTCCGGTCAGACCGGGAGTACGACCACCCGGCGCTGGGGCTCCTCGCCCTCGGACTCGCTGCGCAGGCCCGCGGCGGCCACGGCGTCGTGCACGACCTTGCGCTCGAACGGCGTCATCGGGTCCAGCTTCACCGGCTCACCGCTGGCCTTGGCCTCCGCCGCCGCCTTCGCGCCGAGCTGCGCCAGCTCGGCCCGCTTGCGCGCCCGGAACCCGGCGATGTCCAGCATCAGCCTGCTGCGCTCACCGGTCTCCCGGTGCACCGCGAGCCGGGTCAGCTCCTGGAGGGCTTCCAGCACCTCGCCGTCCCGGCCGACCAGCTTGTTCAGATCACGGGTGCCGGTGTCACCGATGATCGACACCGACGCGCGCTCGCCCTCGACATCCATGTCGATGTCACCGTCGAGGTCCGCGATGTCCAGCAGACCTTCCAGGTAGTCGGCGGCGATATCACCCTCCTGCTCCAGCCGGTTCAGGGTCGCGGCCGAGCCGTTGTCGGGTGCGGTGGTGGTGTTGACGTCGCTCACGCCTGGGCTCCTCTTACTTCTTCTTCGACAGGTTGGTCGGCTTGGACTTGCCACCGGACTGCTTGCCGGGCGAACCGCCCTGCTTGCCCGGAGCGCCGCCCTGCTTCGTACCGCCGCCTGTCCTGCCTGTGCCTGCCGAGCCGCCGCTCGCCTTCGGGGCACCGGCCTTGGGAGCGCCCGCCCGCGGGGCTCCACCGCCCGCCCTGGGAGCGCCGCCGCCACCGGTGCCGCCCGCCGCGCCGCCGCCGGCGCCCGTGCCCGTGGGGGTCGTCTGGCGCTTGGACTTCGGCTGCCGCTTGGGCTGGGTGCGGTTGGCGCGCGCGACCTCCACGGCCTCCTTGGCGGCCACTTCCTCCGGGGGCTCGACGAGCTTGCCCTTGGCGCGCAGCCGCTCCTGGCGCTGCTGGAACGCGAGGCTGCCGGGGGTGGGGTTACGCCGGATCACGAACATCTGCTGGCCCATGGTCCACACGTTGGTGGTCAGCCAGTAGACGAGGACACCGACGGGGAAGTTGATACCCATGACGGCGAAGATGACCGGGAAGACGTACATCAGCATCTTCTGCTGCTGCATGAACGGGGTCTTCACCGTCATGTCGACGTTCTTCGTCATGAGCTGGCGCTGCGTGTAGAACTGCGACGCCGACATCATGAGGATCATGATCACCGTGACGATGCGCACATTGGTCTGCGTGGCGCCCAGCGACTCGACCTTGGCCGCGCTGTCCAGGAACTTCGCCGCCAGCGGGGCACCGAAGATGTGCGCGTTCTTGGCGCTGTCGACCAGGTTGGCGTGGATCACGCCGACCTCGTGGCCCTTGGCGATGTTGCTGAGCACGTGGTAGAGCGCGAAGAAGAACGGGGACTGCGCCAGGATCGGCAGGCACGAGGAGAGCGGGTTGGTGCCCGTCTCCTTGTACAGCTTCATCATCTCTTCGGACTGGCGCTGCTTGTCGTTCTTGTAGCGCTCCTGGATCGCCTTCATCTTGGGCTGGAGCGCCTGCATGTTCCGGGTCGACTTGATCTGCTTGACGAACAGCGGGATCAGGCAGATCCGGATCAGGACCACCAGCGAGACGATGGACAGACCCCACGCCCAGCCGCTGTCCTTGTCGAAGATCAGGCTGTAGAACGAGTGGAACTGGACGATGATCCACGAGACAGCGTCGTAGAGGGGGTTCAGAATCCCCACGATCAGGCTCCTTGGGCGTGAGAGGGTCCGGTGGGCTCGGGCGTGACGGGCCCGTCGGAGCCGCCCCGCAGTGCGCGGCGCAGCCGATCGTGCCATGGCGGCCGCTTGCGCGGCGGGACATGGTCCACGCCGCCCGGCGACCAGGGATTGCAGCGCAGGATGCGCCACGCGGTCAGGGCGGTGCCCTTGATCGCGCCGTGCCGGTCGATGGCCGTGAACCCGTAGTGGGAGCACGAGGGGTAGTACCGGCAGACCGGGCCGAGCAGCGGACTGATCGTCCACTGGTACAGCTTGATCA
Source organism: Streptomyces sp. NPDC024632 (assembly GCF_055559175.1). Lineage (NCBI taxonomy): Bacteria > Bacillati > Actinomycetota > Actinomycetes > Kitasatosporales > Streptomycetaceae > Streptomyces > Streptomyces sp. NPDC024632. The sequence continues at coordinate 120,541 of NZ_JBVHLD010000010.1, read as the reverse complement.
GTGCCAGCAGCGGGTACTTCATCGAGACACCCTCCCCTCGGCTTCGCCTCGGGTGTCGCGACCCAGCAGCCGCTCGAGGGCGGCGTCCAGGTCGTGGGCCAGCTCCGCATGGTCAGCGCCACCGGCTCCGGGTAGCGCTCGTACGACTACCAGGCTACCGGGGGGCAGCTGCGACAGGCGTTCGCGGACCAGATGACGCAGTCGGCGCTTGACCAGATTGCGCTGCACCGAGCCACCCACCGCCTTGCTCACGACGAAACCCGCACGCACCGGGGGAGTGCTCCCCCCCGGCACATGCGGGTCCGTGATGTCGCTGCGCAGATGGACCACCAGCAGCGGTCGACCCGCTCGGCGTCCTCGGCGAACCGCTTCTCCGAAGTCCTGGCGCCGCCTCAGCCGATTCTCGGTGGGCAGCACGGCATGAGACCTGTGACGATCAGGCGGACAGTCGGGCGCGGCCCTTGCTGCGGCGGGTCGCGAGAATCGCGCGGCCGGCGCGGGTGCGCATACGCAGACGGAAGCCGTGGGTCTTCGCACGACGGCGGTTGTTCGGCTGGAAGGTGCGCTTGCTCACTCGGGGGCTCCAGGGAAAATCGTGTCCGGCGGGGCGTCGCCTGGCTGTCACCGTGCGCCCACGAAGAATCTCGCGGAACAGATCAGGTGCACCGCTTGACGATCATCCGGGGACTTCCGGAAGACCCTCGCCCATCGGTAGGCAGGCGGCAGCAGCCATCGACAACTCGACCTCGATACGGTACGCGCGGCTAGGCCATCCGGTCAAACCCGGCGGTCGCGGGCCCGGCATTTGTACACACCCTGTGGACAACGACTTGAACCGCGCCTACCCCCTGACTACCGTGGCTGAACTCCCAACTCTTCCCGCCTGTCTTCAGGACCACACTTTCGCGGGAGTTGCCCGCACTTGCACCATTAAGCGACGAGAGAGCGTGCCCTGTGGCTGACGTAACCGCCGATCTTGCCGCAGTGTGGCCGCGCGTACTCCAGAAACTGCTGGTGGACAGCGAGGACCTGAAGCCCAAGGACGCGGAGTGGCTCAAGCGCACCCAGCCGCTGGCCCTGGTCGCGGGCACCGCCGTCCTCTCCGCGCCCAACGAATTCGCCAAGAGCGTCCTGGAGGGGCGGCTGCTGCCGCTGATCACCGAGGTGCTGAGCCGTGAGTTCGGTCACCCTGTCGGGATCGCCATCGCCGTCGCGTCCGGCGGCGACCAGGAGCCGGCCCCGGCCGACCACGACCAGGACCCGTACGAGCAGCAGCACGAGCGGCACGACCGCCGCGACGGGCACCGCGCGGATCACAGGGACGAGCTGCGCGACGACCACCGCGACGGCATGCGGGACGACCGGCACGGCGGCGACCTCGGGGACGACGGCATGCGGATGCGCCGCGCCTACCCCGAGCAGCAGAGCCAGGGCAGGCACGCGGGCCCCGATGAGTGGCCGCCGCGGCAGAGCGACGACGGCTGGCGGCAGCCGCGTACCGACAGTTGGACCCTGCCCGCGCAGAACAGCGGCGGCTTCCAGGACCGCGAGCCGTACCCGGAGCAGCAGAGCCACCGGTACCGACAGGACACGCACGACGGCTACCCGGTCGTACCGCACCAGGCGTACCCGCAGTCCCCGCAGGGCGGTTACGCGCCGCAGTCCGGCGGCTACCAGCAGCAGGACCGGCAGCAGGGCCAGGGCCGGCCGGACCAGCAGCCGCAGTCCACCGGGCGGCACGCGTCGCCGAATCTGTCGGGCGGCCGGCTCGACGGGCCCTCGGGGCCTTCCGGGCACTCCGACCCCTCGGGCCGCCAGAACCACTCGGGCCATTCGGGCTCCTCCTCCGGCGGCGCCGTCGAGCCGACCGCCCGGCTGAATCCCAAGTACCTCTTCGACACCTTCGTGATCGGCGCGTCCAACCGCTTCGCGCACGCGGCCGCGGTCGCCGTCGCCGAGGCCCCGGCCAAGGCGTACAACCCGCTCTTCATCTACGGGGAGTCGGGGCTCGGCAAGACGCACCTGCTGCACGCGATCGGGCACTACGCGCGGAGCCTGTACCCGGGGACGCGGGTGCGGTACGTCAGCTCCGAGGAGTTCACCAACGAGTTCATCAACTCGATCCGGGACGGCAAGGCGGACGCGTTCCGCAAGCGGTACCGGGACATGGACATCCTGCTCGTCGACGACATCCAGTTCCTGGCGAGCAAGGAGTCGACGCAGGAGGAGTTCTTCCACACGTTCAACACCCTGCACAACGCCAACAAGCAGATCGTGCTCTCCTCCGACCGGCCGCCCAAGCAGCTCGTCACCCTGGAGGACCGGCTCCGCAACCGCTTCGAGTGGGGCCTGATCACCGACGTCCAGCCGCCCGAGCTGGAGACCCGGATCGCGATCCTGCGCAAGAAGGCGGTGCAGGAGCAGCTCAACGCCCCGCCCGAGGTGCTGGAGTTCATCGCGTCCCGGATCTCGCGGAACATCCGCGAGCTGGAGGGCGCGCTCATCCGGGTCACCGCCTTCGCCAGCCTCAACCGGCAGCCGGTCGACCTCCAGCTCACCGAGATCGTGCTGAAGGACCTGATCCCCGGCGGCGAGGACTCGGTGCCCGAGATCAGCGGGACGGCCATCATGGCCGAGACCGCCGCGTACTTCGGGCTGGCCGTGGACGACCTGTCGGGCTCCTCGCGCAGCCGCGTCCTGGTCACCGCCCGGCAGATCGCCATGTACCTGTGCCGCGAGCTGACGGACCTGTCGCTGCCGAAGATCGGCGCGCTCTTCGGCGGCCGCGACCACACCACGGTCATGCACGCCGACCGGAAGATCCGCTCCCTGATGGCCGAGCGGCGCTCCATCTACAACCAGGTGACGGAGCTGACCAACCGCATCAAGAGCTGAGCCGCGCGCGGAGAAGCGCCGCCCACAGCCCCTCCGAGCGCCCCGGGAGACCTCTCCCGGGGCGCTTCGCGTTGTCCGCCGCGCCGCGCCCTGTTCGATTCCCGTACGCCGAGGGGCAGTTCTCCACAGGACTGTGGCAAATGGACCGTCCACACCCTGGGGACACCGGAGTTGTCCAGAAAGTCTCCACAGGCCGGGCGCCGCAACGGAGGTACGCCCAGCTCAGCCGGGTGTGGATATGTGGGCAACCCGAATCCACAGACTGTGGACAGAAAGGACACCTCTTGGGGGTCACTTCGCGTTGTCCACCGCTCGCCCACAGGTTGGGGCTCGTTGTGCACAGCATGGGATCGTTTCTCCACATCTCTGTCCACTGTTCGGCAACGAAACGCGCCTGGTCCCACGGAAGAGTGAAAGGCGTCACACCAAGGTGGTGGGTTGGCCTGGGGAGAACCTGGGTATTTCTGGGGACAGCGCTGGGGAGAACCCGGGGTCACCTGTGAATCGGGTGTGCACAACTTCCGGCCGTCCACAGGACCCCCTGGTTGTCCCCATGCCCCGCCCACAGGCCCGGTGGATAAAAAACAGGGTCTGACCTGCACCGGAACCACTTATCCACGGTATCCACAACCCCTATTACTACGACTACGTAGAGATAGATGGGAACCTGCTTCGAAGCGGGGGGTGTGCACAACTCGGCCCGGACCCGCCCTGCGGCTCGTGTCGCGGCTTGACGCCAACCCGCACCGACTGTCGGTGCTGTGCGTCAGACTGTTCCCCGACAGCCAGCAACAAGCAGGAGGCGGTTCCGGTGAAGATCCGGGTGGAGCGCGACGTACTCGCCGAGGCAGTGGCTTGGGCAGCCCGTAGCCTTCCGGCCCGTCCCCCGGTGCCCGTCCTCGCCGGGCTCCTGCTGAAGGCGGAGGAGGGCAAGCTCAGCCTCTCCGGCTTCGACTACGAGGTCTCGGCACGGGTGTCGGTGGAGGCCGAGGTCGAGGAGGAGGGCACGGTCCTGGTCTCGGGGCGGCTGCTCGCCGACATCTCGCGGGCCCTGCCCAACCGCCCGGTGGAGATCTCCACCGACGGAATCCGCGTGACCGTGGTCTGCGGCAGCTCGCGGTTCACACTCCACACCCTGCCTGTGGAGGAGTACCCGGCGCTGCCCGCGATGCCCGACGCCTCGGGGACGGTGCCCGGCGAGATCTTCGCCGCCGCCGCCTCCCAGGTCGCCATCGCCGCGGGCCGCGACGACACGCTGCCGGTGCTCACCGGTGTGCGGATCGAGATCGAGGGCGACACCGTCACGCTCGCCGCCACCGACCGCTACCGCTTCGCGGTCCGCGAGTTCCTGTGGAAGCCCGAGCAGGCCGACATCTCCGCCGTCGCCCTGGTGCCCGCCAAGACGCTGTTGGACACCGCCAAGTCGCTCACCAGCGGAGACACCGTCTCCATCGCGCTCGCAGGATCCGGCGCCGGTGAGGGCCTGATCGGCTTCGAGGGCGCCGGCCGCCGTACGACGACCCGGCTGCTCGAAGGCGACCTGCCGAAGTACCGCACGCTCTTCCCGACCGAGTTCGCCTCGGTCGCGGTGATCGAGACCGCGCCGTTCGTCGAGGCCGTCAAGCGCGTGGCCCTGGTCGCCGAGCGCAACACCCCGGTGCGGCTCAGCTTCGAGCAGGGCGTGCTCACCCTGGAGGCCGGTTCCAGCGACGACGCACAGGCTGTGGAGCGCGTCGACGCCAAGCTGGAGGGCGACGACATCTCGATCGCCTTCAACCCGACCTTCCTGCTCGACGGCCTCAGCGCGATCGACTCCGCCGTCGCCCAGCTCTCCTTCACGACCTCGACCAAGCCCGCGCTGCTCAGCGGCCGTCCCGCGCTCGACGCCGAGGCGGACGACGCGTACAAGTACCTGATCATGCCGGTCCGGCTGTCCGGCTGACGGCTGTTGGCGGCCGTCAGCCGGCCGCCGGGGCCGCCCCCGCCCGCCGGACACACCGTCCGGCTGAGCCGGTCACAGCGGGCCGTCGTAGGCTCGGCTCAGGTCAGACACGCTTCGAACGAAGGATCTGCGATGGAGCTCGGTCTCATCGGTCTCGGCAAGATGGGCGGCAACATGCGCGAGCGCATCCGCCGCGGCGGGCACACCGTCATCGGGTACGACCGGAACCCGGATCTCGCCGACGTCCACAGCCTCCAGGAGCTTGTGGACTCCCTCAAGGGACCGCGCGTGGTGTGGGTCATGGTCCCCGCGGGCGCGGCCACCCAGTCGACCATCGACGAGCTGGGCGAACTGCTCTCCCCCGGCGACCTCGTCGTGGACGGCGGCAACTCCCGCTGGACGGACGACGAGCGGCACGCCGACGAGCTGGCGGCCAAGGGCATCGGCTTCGTCGACTGCGGCGTCTCCGGCGGTGTCTGGGGCCTGGCCAACGGCTACGCGCTGATGTACGGCGGCAAGGACGAGGACGTCGCCAAGGCGCAGCCCATCTTCGACGCACTCAAGCCCGAGGGCGACGCCGGCGCCGTGCACGCGGGCAAGGTCGGCGCGGGCCACTTCGCCAAGATGGTCCACAACGGCATCGAGTACGCGATGATGCAGGCCTACGCCGAAGGCTGGGAGCTGCTGGAGGCGGTGGACTCGGTCACCGACGTCCGCGAGGTCTTCCGCTCCTGGAAGTCCGGTACGGTCATCCGCTCCTGGCTGCTCGACCTGGCCGTGGACGCGCTCGACAAGGACGAGCACCTGGGCGCCCTGCGCGGCCACGCGGACGACTCCGGCGAGGGCCGGTGGACGGTCGAGGCCGCCATCGACAACGCCGTGCCGCTGCCCGCCATCACCGCGTCGCTGTTCGCCCGGTTCTCGTCCCGCCAGGACGACTCGCCGCAGATGAAGATGATCGCCGCGCTCCGCAACGAATTCGGCGGCCACGCGGTCACCGCCGCCGAGTAGTACGAAAGCCAGACAGCAGGGAGGTCGGCGCGGTCCCGCGCCACAGCACGCGATGCACGTAGCGCACCTTTCGCTCGCCGACTTCCGTTCCTACGCCCGGGCCGAGGTCCCCCTCGACCCGGGCGTCACCGCTTTCGTGGGGCCCAACGGGCAGGGCAAGACCAATCTGGTCGAGGCCGTCGGCTATCTGGCGGCGCTGTCCAGCCACCGGGTCTCCACCGACGCGCCGCTGGTCCGGATGGGCGCCGAGCGCGCGGTCGTCCGGGCCCAGGTCGTGCAGGGCGACCGGCAGCAGCTCGTGGAGCTGGAGATCAATCCGGGGCGGGCCAACCGCGCCCGGATCAACCGCTCGGCGCCCGGCCGCCCGCGCGACCTGCTGGGCATCGTCCGCAGCGTGCTCTTCGCGCCGGAGGACCTGGCGCTGGTCAAGGGCGACCCGACCGAGCGCCGCCGCTTCCTCGACGAGCTGATCACCGCCCGCACCCCGCGCCTGGCCGGGGTCCGCAGCGACTACGACCGGGTGCTCAAGCAGCGCAACACCCTGCTGAAGTCCGCCGCGATGGCCCGCAGGCACGGCGGCAAGGGCGGCGATCTGTCCACCCTCGACGTATGGGACCAGCATCTGGCGCGGGTCGGCGCGGAACTGCTCGCGCAGCGCCTGGACCTGGTGGCCGCGCTCCAGCCGCTGGCCGACAAGGCGTACGAACAGCTCGCCCCCGGCGGCGGCCCGGTCGGCTTCGAGTACCGGGGCTCGATGGGCGAGAGGATGGCCGGGGCCGAGGGCCGCGAGGACCTGTACGGGCGGCTGCTGGAGGCGCTGGGCGAGGCGCGCAGGCAGGAGATCGAGCGCGGGGTGACGCTGGTCGGGCCGCACCGCGACGACCTGCTGCTCAAGCTCGGCCCGATGCCCGCCAAGGGCTACGCCAGCCACGGCGAGTCCTGGTCGTACGCGCTCGCGCTGCGCCTGGCGTCGTACGAACTGCTGTGCTCCGACGGCGGCGAGCCGGTGCTGGTGCTGGACGACGTCTTCGCCGAGCTGGACACCAAGCGGCGCGAGCGGCTGGCGGAGCTGGTCGCGCCCGGCGAGCAGGTGCTGGTGACGGCGGCGGTGGACGACGATGTGCCGGGTGTCCTGGTGGGGGCCCGGTTCGCGGTGGAGCAGGGGACGGTGGAGCGGGTATGAGCGAGCGCGGCGCGAAGCGGGCCAGGGGCGCGGGCGGCACGGCACTCCCGGCGGACGGCGCGGCCGACACCGCTCCGGCAGCGCCCGCGGGTACACCGTCCGGCACGCTCCCCGAGCAGACCGGCGTCGACCTCGCGCGGGTCGCGCTGCGCGCCGCGAAGGAGCAGGCCAGGGCCCGTGGCGCGGCGGCCGTGCAGAAGAAGCAGGCCAGGCGCGGCGGGCTGCGCAGCGGCGCGCGCGCCGACGGCCGCGACCCGCTGCCGCTGGGCGCCGCGATCAACCGGCTGATCACCGAGCGCGGCTGGGAGGCCCCGGCCGCGGTGGGCGGGGTGATGGGCCGCTGGCCGCAGCTCGTCGGCCCCGAGGTGGCGCTGCACTGCGCGCCCGCGCGGTACGACGAGGAGGACTCGGTCCTGACCGTCCAGTGCGACTCGACCGCCTGGGCGACCCAGCTCCGGCTGCTGGCGCCGACCCTGGTGGCCCGGCTCAACGCGGATCTCGGCCACGGCACGGTGAAGCTGATCAAGGTGCTCGGCCCCGCGGGCCCGGCCCGCTCGTACGGACGGCTGCGCGCCCCCGGCAGCGTCGGCCCCGGCGACACGTACGGCTGAGAACGCGCCGCCGCGCGTACGGCGGGGAGCGCGTTCGTACGGCGCCCGTAGCGACTTCGCGCCGACCCTGCTCAGCGTAGCCGGGGGTTGACAGCCGGAAGCCCTGGACGCCCGTGTGAGCGGTTTTGGCACCAGGGCCGCGTGTAGGGAGTCGGGCGGCGGCGGTTCGGGACGGCACATGGGAACTCAGGTACCGCCAAAGCCCCATTCATGTCGGCGCTACCGGTAGACTGATAGGCAGACCGCCCTCCCCTGGCAGCAGACAGGGGGACACCAGCGGAACATGTCGAAGACGCAGCCGATCCCGCCCCGCGGGAGACGGCTCGTGCTGTGCCAGAAAGGGCGCTTCGTGGCCGATTCCGGCAACCCCAACGAGAATTCCAGCAAGTCCTACGACGCCAGCGCGATCACCGTGCTCGAGGGTCTCGAAGCGGTGCGCAAGCGCCCCGGTATGTACATCGGTTCGACCGGTGAGCGGGGCCTGCACCACCTCGTCCAGGAGGTCGTCGACAACTCGGTCGACGAGGCGATGGCCGGTCACGCGGACACCATCGACGTCACCATCCTCGAAGACGGCGGCGTGCGCGTCGTGGACAACGGCCGCGGCATCCCGGTGGGCATCGTCCCCTCCGAGGGCAAGCCGGCCGTCGAGGTCGTGCTGACGGTGCTGCACGCGGGCGGCAAGTTCGGCGGCGGCGGTTACGCGGTCTCCGGCGGTCTGCACGGCGTCGGCGTCTCCGTGGTCAACGCGCTGTCCTCCCGGGTCGCGGTCGAGGTGCGCACCGAGGGCCACCGCTGGACGCAGGACTACAAGCTGGGTGTGCCGACGGCGCCGCTGCTGAAGAACGAGGCGGTCGACGAGACCGGCACCACGGTCACCTTCTGGGCAGACGCGGACATCTTCGAGACCACCGACTACTCCTTCGAGACGCTGTCGCGGCGCTTCCAGGAGATGGCGTTCCTCAACAAGGGCCTGCGGATCTCGCTGACCGACGAGCGCGCCGACCACGTGGACGAGGAGGGCAAGCCGCTCACCGTCACGTACCACTACGAGGGCGGCCTCGTGGACTACGTGAAGTACCTGAACTCGCGCAAGGGCGAGCTGATCCACCCCACCGTCATCGACATCGAGGCGGAGGACAAGGAGCGGCTGCTGTCGGTCGAGGTCGCCATGCAGTGGAACACCCAGTACAGCGAGGGTGTGTACAGCTTCGCGAACACGATCCACACGCACGAGGGCGGCACGCACGAGGAGGGCTTCCGCGCGGCGATGACCGGCCTGGTCAACCGCTACGCGCGCGAGAAGAAGTTCCTCCGGGAGAAGGACGACAACCTGGCGGGCGAGGACATCCGCGAGGGTCTGACCGCGATCATCTCCGTCAAGCTCGGCGAGCCGCAGTTCGAGGGCCAGACGAAGACGAAGCTGGGCAACACCGAGGCGAAGACGTTCGTCCAGAAGGTCGTGCACGAGCACCTGACCGACTGGCTGGACCGCAACCCCAACGAGGCCGCGGACATCATCCGCAAGTCGATCCAGGCGGCCACCGCCCGGGTCGCGGCCCGCAAGGCGCGGGACCTGACCCGCCGCAAGGGGCTGCTGGAGTCCGCGTCGCTGCCCGGCAAGCTGAGCGACTGCCAGTCCAACGACCCGACGAAGTGCGAGATCTTCATCGTCGAGGGCGACTCGGCCGGCGGCTCCGCGAAGTCCGGCCGCAACCCGCAGTACCAGGCGATCCTCCCGATCCGCGGCAAGATCCTCAACGTGGAGAAGGCGAGGATCGACAAGATCCTCCAGAACACCGAGATCCAGGCCCTGATCTCGGCCTTCGGCACCGGTGTGCACGAGGACTTCGACATCTCCAAGCTCCGCTATCACAAGATCATCCTGATGGCGGACGCCGACGTCGACGGCCAGCACATCAACACCCTGCTGCTGACCTTCCTGTTCCGCTTCATGCGGCCGCTGGTCGAGGCCGGGCACGTCTACCTCTCCCGCCCGCCGCTGTACAAGATCAAGTGGGGCCGGGACGACTTCGAGTACGCGTACTCCGACCGTGAGCGGGACGCGCTGGTGGAGATCGGCAAGCAGGCCGGCAAGCGCATCCGCGAGGACTCGATCCAGCGCTTCAAGGGTCTGGGCGAGATGAACGCCGAGGAGCTGCGGGTCACCACGATGGACATCGACCACCGGGTGCTCGGCAAGGTCACGCTCGACGACGCGGCCCAGGCCGACGACCTGTTCTCGGTGCTGATGGGCGAGGACGTGGAAGCCCGCCGCTCCTTCATCCAGCGCAACGCCAAGGACGTCCGGTTCCTGGACATCTGAGTCGGCCCCCACTGGCCGTGTGAAAGGACTAATCGACAGCGATGGCCGACGACACCTCCAACGTTCCCCCCGTGCCCGACGTACCCCCGTCCGAGATGGACGAGCGCAACGAGTCGGGTGGCCTGCGCATCGAGCCTGTCGGGCTCGAGACCGAGATGCAGCGCAGCTATCTCGACTACGCGATGTCCGTCATCGTCTCGCGCGCGCTGCCGGACGTGCGGGACGGCCTCAAGCCGGTGCACCGCCGCGTGCTGTACGCGATGTACGACGGCGGCTACCGGCCCGAGAAGGGCTTCTACAAGTGCGCGCGCGTCGTCGGCGACGTGATGGGCACCTACCACCCGCACGGTGACTCCTCGATCTACGACGCGCTGGTCCGTCTCGCGCAGCCGTGGTCGATGCGGATGCCGCTGGTGGACTCCAACGGCAACTTCGGTTCCCCGGGCAACGACCCGGCCGCCGCGATGCGGTACACCGAGTGCAAGATGATGCCGCTGTCCATGGAGATGGTCAGGGACATCGACGAGGAGACCGTCGACCTCCAGGACAACTACGACGGCCGCAACCAGGAGCCGACGGTCCTCCCGGCGCGCTTCCCGAACCTGCTGATCAACGGTTCCGCGGGCATCGCGGTCGGCATGGCGACGAACATCCCGCCGCACAATCTGCGTGAGGTCGCCGACGGCGCCCAGTGGTGCCTGGCCAACCCGGACGCCACGCCCGAGGAGCTGCTCGACGCCCTCATGGAGCGGATCAAGGGCCCGGACTTCCCGACCGGCGCCCTGGTCGTCGGCCGCAAGGGCATCGAGGACGCCTACCGTACGGGCCGCGGCTCGATCACGATGCGCGCGATCGTCGAGGTCGAGGAGATCCAGAACCGGCAGTGCCTGGTCGTCACCGAGCTGCCGTACCAGACCAACCCGGACAATCTGGCGCAGAAGATCGCCGACCTGGTGAAGGACGGCAAGATCGGCGGCATCGCCGACGTCCGTGACGAGACCTCGTCGCGCACCGGCCAGCGGCTGGTCATCGTCCTCAAGCGGGACGCGGTCGCCAAGGTCGTGCTGAACAACCTGTACAAGCACACCGACCTCCAGTCCAATTTCGGCGCCAACATGCTGGCGCTGGTCGACGGCGTGCCGCGCACCCTGTCGCTGGACGCGTTCATCCGCAACTGGGTGAACCACCAGGTCGAGGTCATCGTGCGGCGGACCCGCTTCCGGCTGCGCAAGGCAGAGGAGCGCGCCCACATCCTGCGCGGTCTGCTCAAGGCGCTGGACGCGATCGACGAGGTCATCGCGCTGATCCGGCGCAGCGACACCGTCGAGGTCGCGCGCGAGGGCCTGATGGGCCTGCTCCAGATCGACGAGATCCAGGCCAACGCGATCCTGGAGATGCAGCTCCGCCGGCTGGCCGCCCTGGAGCGGCAGAAGATCATCGCCGAGCACGACGAGTTGCAGCAGAAGATCAACGAGTACAACGCGATCCTCGCCTCGCCGGAGAAGCAGCGGCAGATCATCAGCGAGGAGCTCCAGGCCATCGTCGACAAGTTCGGCGACGACCGGCGCAGCAAGCTGGTGCCCTTCGACGGCGACATGTCCATGGAGGACCTGATCGCCGAGGAGGACATCGTCGTCACGATCACCCGTGGCGGCTACGTCAAGCGCACCAAGACCGAGGACTACCGGTCGCAGAAGCGCGGCGGCAAGGGCGTACGCGGCGCGAAGCTGAAGCAGGACGACATCGTCGACCACTTCTTCGTGACCACCACCCACCAGTGGCTGCTGTTCTTCACCAACAAGGGCCGGGTCTACCGGGCCAAGGCGTACGAGCTGCCGGACGCCGGGCGGGACGCGCGCGGCCAGCACGTGGCGAATCTGCTGGCCTTCCAGCCGGACGAGCGGATCGCCCAGATCCTGGCGATCAAGGACTACAACGCGGCGCCGTACCTGGTGCTGGCCACCAAGGCCGGACTGGTGAAGAAGACCGCGCTGAAGGACTACGACTCGCCGCGCGCGGGCGGTGTCATCGCGATCAATCTGCGCGAGTCCGGCGCCGTGGACGGCGACGCGGACGGCGAGGGCGCGGTGCTCGGCACCTCCGACGAGCTGATCGGCGCCGAGCTGGTCTCCGCGGAGGACGATCTGCTGCTCGTCAGCCGTAAGGCGCAGTGCATCCGCTTCACCGCCACCGACGACGCGCTGCGCCCGATGGGCCGCGCCACCTCGGGCGTGAAGGGCATGAGTTTCCGTCCAGGTGACGAACTCCTCTCGATGAATGTCGTCCGGCCCGGTACGTTCGTGTTCACCGCCACGGACGGCGGGTACGCGAAGCGCACATCGGTGGACGAGTACCGGGTCCAGGGGCGCGGCGGACTCGGTATCAAGGCGGCGAAGATCGTGGAGGACCGCGGTTCTCTGGTCGGCGCTTTGGTTGTCGAGGAGACCGATGAGATCCTGGCCATCACGCTCAGCGGTGGGGTGATCCGTACGCGGGTCAACGGGGTCAGGGAGACGGGCCGTGACACCATGGGCGTCCAACTGATCAACCTCGGTAAGCGGGACGCCGTCGTCGGCATCGCGCGGAACGCCGAAGCGGACGACGACCCGGAGTCGGCCATCGTGGCCGAAGCCGGTGAGGACGACGGAGCGGTCGCGGGCCTGGAGCCCGAGGCCGGTGAAGCGGAGGAGTAAGCCGTGAGTGGAGCCACGGGCGCCGCAGGTGGGGCGGGCAGGACCGGGGGTGCCCATGGCTCGGCCAACCTCAACGGCCCGCAAGAGGGGGGATACACCGTGACTGACACGCGTCAGCCGCCGCCGCACCAGCCGGCGCAGGCGTACGCGCCGCCGGCACCCGCCACACCTCCGCCGACGCCGGGTTCGCCCGCCGCCGCGGGGGTGCGCAGGCCGCGTCCCGCGGCCCGGTCGGTGCCGCGCACCCGCAAGGCGCGGCTGCGGATCGCCAAGGCCGATCCCTGGTCGGTGATGAAGGTGAGCTTCCTGCTCTCCATCGCACTGGGCATCTGCACGATCATCGCCGTGGCGGTGCTGTGGATGGTGCTGGACGCGATCGGCGTCTTCAGCACCGTCGGCGACACCATCAGCGAGGCCACCACGTCCGAGCAGGGCGGCAGCGGCGGCTTCGACCTGGTGTCGTTCCTGTCGCTCTCCCGGGTGATGGTCATCACCTGTGTGATCGCCGTGATCGACGTCATCCTGGCCACCGCGCTGGCCACGCTCGGCGCCTTCGTCTACAACCTCTCGGCGGGCTTCGTCGGCGGTGTCGAGCTGACGCTGGCGGAGGACGAGTAGCCGTCCGTCAGGGCGGCAGGTCGGGGCGGCGGATACCGATTTTGGGACATGGCCCAGGGTGCGCTAATCTTTCGGTGCAGCGCGGGGCTATAGCTCAGACGGTTAGAGCGCTTCCCTGATAAGGAAGAGGCCCCAGGTTCAAGTCCTGGTAGCCCCACCGCGTGAAGGCCCCCAACCGCAAGTCGGTTGGGGGCCTTCGGTGTGTACGAGGGGTGTGAGGCCGCGCTGTTGAGGGTAGAACGAAAGGCCGCACAGGTCACCGTTCGGTATCGGCCGCTGTGTATAGTCGGGCGCGTCAGAAGCTCTCCCCACGGAATCAAGGAGGAGGTCACGCGATGAAGAAGTTTCTCCTGGTCGCCCTGGCCGCCGTCGCCGGACTGTTCGTATACCGACAGATTCAGGCGGACCGCGCCGAGCAGGACCTGTGGACCGAAGCCACCGACACGGTTCCGGCGGGATCCAGCACGACCGTGTGAACCGTACGTACTGTCTTCGGGCCCCGGCCGCACTCATGGGTGAGTGCCGCCGGGGCTTCGCTGTTTCCGGGGGCCGTGGGGGCGGGTCGGGGGCTTGGCTGTCGCGGGCGGGTCGGGGGACTTGGCCGCTGCCGGGGCGTGTGGGCGAGCCCGGCTCGGCTGTTGCGGGACCGTGACAGGAACCGCTTGAGTTTGCCTGAGCAAATCCTTAGGTTTGCTCTTGCAAATGAAGTGGAGCGAGGGGGATGTGACGGCATGGAACGACGACCACCACCGGGGCGGGCAGCCGCCACCGCCGCGCTGCTCGGGGCGCTGCTCCTGGCCTGCGCGGCCGTGCTGACCGGCGCGGGAACCGCCGCCGCGGCCCCGGCCGCACCCGCCGCCCCGGCCGTCGGCCAGGACGGCAGCCTGATCATGGTGCTGGACTCCTCCGGCTCGATGGCGGGCCCCGACGGCTCGGGCAGCACCCGGATCGCCTCGGCCCGCAAGGCCGTCGGCTCCGTCGTGGATTCGCTGCCGGACGGCTACCCGACCGGACTGCGGGTCTACGGCGCGGGCAAGCCGCACGGCTGCGACGACACCTCGCTCGCCAAGCCGGTCACCCCGCTCGACCGGGACGCCGTCAAGCGCGCGGTGGACGCCGTACAGCCCAAGGGGGACACCCCGACGGCGCTCGCGCTCACCAAGGCGGCCGACGACCTGCCCGCCGACGGGCGGCGCACGATCCTGCTGATCTCGGACGGCGAGTCCAACTGCGGGGCGCCCAAGCCGTGCGACGTGGCCGCGCGGCTCGCGGGCGACGGCAAGGACGGCATCGACCTGCGGATCAACACGGTCGGCTTCCAGGTCAAGGGCGCGGCCCGCGACGAGCTGGAGTGCGTCGCCCGCGCCGGGCACGGCTCGTACTACGACGCGCCGGACGCCGCCTCGCTCGCCCGCCAGCTCGTGCGCGCCTCCCAACTGAGCGCGGACGCGTACCGCTTCGAGGGCACCCGGATCACCGGCGGCGACTCGGCGGAGCACGCCGCCTCGATCAGCACCGGCCAGTACCTCGACACCATCGGCCCCGGCGAGACGCGCTGGTACGCCGCCACGCTGGACGGCGTCTCGACCGCCGACGCGTCGGTCACCGCGGCCCCGCAGCCGGGCGTGCCGGTCACCTACGGCGACGGCCTGGAGCTGAAGCTCACGGGTACGGGCAAGTACGCCTACTCCTGCGACACGCAGTCCGCGCACTTCGGGCAGAACGAGGGCGCGATGACGCTGACCGGCGCGGTCAGCCGGGTGCCGTCCGCCGACCACAAGGACGACTGCGACAAGGCGGGCCGCTACCTGCTGTCGGTGCACCGGACGAGCGCGCCCGCCTCCGACCGGAGCCGCTGGCCGGTCGAACTGCGGCTGGACGCCGAGGCGCCGCTGTCCGCGGGCACCACACCGGCCGCCGCGCGGACCGACTACGGGACCGCTCCCGCGCCCGTCACCGGCACGCCCAAGGACCTCGTCGGCGGCACCGGCTTCAACGACGCCGCACGGGTCGGCACCGGCGTCTGGCGGGACCACCTGCTGCCCGGCCAGACCCGCTACTACAAGGTCCACCTCGGCTGGGGCCAGCAGCTCACCTACGCGGCGGAATTCGCCAACGAGCCGGTCCTGGACGACTCCTCGTCCCACGCGTCCACCTTCGTCACCACCTCGGCCTTCGCGCCCGGCAGGCTCCCGATCGAGAGCGCCTCCGACGCCCGCGGCGAGCGCTCGTACTTCGGCAAGCCGCTGTCGGTCGGCCTCGGTACGGTCCCGGTGACCTGGACCAACCGCTGGACGGTCGGCGACCCGGCCGACACCGTGCACAGCGCGGGCGACTACTGGATCGCGGTCGGACTCGGCCCGAACGCGGCGCAGTTGGCCAAGAACGCCGCTGTCGGCGTCATCCTGCGGGTCGCGGTCACCGGCGACGAGCTGGCGGGCCCCGAGTACCAGGCGCCGAAGCTGGCCCGGCAGGGCGGCGACCGGAACGGCGCGAGCGGCGCCGACGGCGGTACGAAGGGCCGGGCCGCGGGGGACGGTGACGGTGACGGTGACGGTGACGGTGACGGTACGGGCTCCGCCGCGGGGTCCGGCATCGGCTCGGTCACGGGCAAGGACCTGCTCGCGGCGGGGACGGGCGGCGCCGTGGCGCTGGCCGGAGTCGGGGTGGCGGCGCTGATCCGCCGCGCCGGGGCCCGTCAGCGGTTCCGTGCGCAGGCGGGCCCTCAGACGGGCCCTCAGACGGGCCCTCAGACGGGCCCTCAGACGGGCCCTCAGACGGGCACACAGACCGGCACACAGCCGGGCACACAGACCGGCACACAGCCGGGCACACAGCCGGGCACACCGTCCGGCACTCAACCGGGCACTCAGTCCGGCGACGACTACAGGGGTGGGGCATGAAGCGCCAACTGACGTTCACCGCGGCGGCGGGCGTGCTCGCGCTCGCCGCGCTCCAGGGGCAGGCGGCGGCCGACACGGCGTCACCGTCCGCGCCCCCGTCCTCCGCGTCGGGGTCGGCCTCGGCCGGTTCCACGGGGGTCCCGACCGAGGCCCCGGCCACCTGGAAGCCGGAGGGCACCGCCGTCTCGGGGGCGCAGACCACGGCGGACGCGCCGCCGTTGAAGGCCGCGACCACGTACCGGGACATGATCAAGCCGAACGAGACCCGGATGTACGGGATCACGCTCGACGCCACGTCCTCGGCGTACGCCTCGGCCTTCGCGCTGCCGCCGACCGGCTCGCGGGTGGCGTACAACGACGGGCTGGAGCTTGAACTCCAGAGCGCGGACGGCACCACCTGCGACAGCCGGGACGCCAACTTCCGTGACGACGACGCGACCCGGCCGATCGGCTCGGCGGTCGCGCGGCTGGCGGGCGTCGGCACGTCCTGCCAGGAGGCCAACCAGTACACGCTGTCGGTGCACCGGACGAGCGCGGGGACGTCCGACCCCGGCGCGTGGCCGCTGGAGCTGCGCTTCGTCCTCGAACCCGCGCTGAAGGCCGGGACGACGGCGCAGCCCGCGCCGAACTTCGGCTCCGCGTCGCCGACCCCGCTGACCGCGGGCACCCCGCGGCAGGCCCGCGGCGGCCCGAGCTTCGAGACGGCGGCGGCCGTCAAGACCGGCATCTGGAAGGACAAGGTGCTGCCGGGCGAGACGCGCTTCTACAAGGTCCCGGTCGACTGGGGCCAGCAGGCCACCGTCTTCTCGGACTTCTCCAGCGCTCCGGCCAACGGCGACAGCGCCACGTACATCGGCCAGGGCGTGCGGCTGACGGCGTACAGCCCGGTTCGCGAGCTGATCGACTCCGTCGACCACTCCTACTCCGGCGCGCCGACCTCGCTGAACGAGCGGCTGGCGCCGGTGTCGTACGCCAACAGGGCGGGCAGCGCCACCGATGTGGTGCGGGTGCGGTACGCGGGCTGGTACTACTTCGCGGTCACCGTGCACCCCGATGTCGCCAAGGCGGTGACGGGCGCGGTGCCGGTCACCCTGCGGGTGGACGTCAAGGGCGAGGCGCTGCCCGCGCCCGCGTACGACGGTGATCCGGGCGCGGCCGGCATCGGCGTCAGCGCGCACGACGTCTCGGCGGCGAACGGCTCGGGCACCGGGTCGTCCGGGTCGTCCGGCAGTTCGGGGCTGCGCTTCCTCGCCTTCGGCGCCATGGGCGCCGGGACGGTGCTGCTGCTCACGCTCGTGGTGTGGTTCGTCGCCGCGCGGCGACGGGCGGCGCGGACGGCGGACGCGGTGCCGCCGCAGCCGGGGTACGGGCCGCCGCCTGCCTGGTAGCGGGTGTCCTGTACGGGCTCTCGGACGGATTCTTGTACGGGTTCTTGTACGGATGCCGGTAATAGTCGCTCTCCTGGAGGGCGGCTGTTACCCGTTTCCGCGCGGAGGCACGGCGGCTCTAGGAGGCCAGCAGGGCCAGGATGCCGACGACGAAGCACAGGACGGCGACGACGAGGACCGGCACGACCACCTTGGCCGAAGGGCCCGGCGTGGGCGCGCGGACCGGGAGGCGGGCCGAGACCGTACCGGCGCTGTGACCGGCCGCGGGGTCCGCGGCTGCCGGGCCGGTGGCCGCCGGGTCGGGCAGCGGGCGCGTCGGGGCCGTACGGGCGATGGGCGCGGCCGGGGGGAGCGGCTGGGCGGGGGTGTACGGCTCCGCGCGGGTCCTGGTGTGGGTGACCGGCTGTACGGGGGCGGGGGCCGTTGTCTGCGGGGCGACTGCCTGCGGGGCGGTCGTCTGCGGGGCGGCTGTCTGCGGGGTGGCCGTCTGCGGGGCGGCGAGGGGGAAGCCGGTGGTGAGGGCGCGGGCCGGTTCCGGGACGGCCGGGGCGGCGGGCGCGGCGGGTTCCGGTTCCGCGGGCCCCGCGTGCCTCGCGCGTTCCGCGGACTGCGAGGACTTGGCGGCCAGCGGGCCGTCCGGGCCGAAGCCCTCGGGCAGCGGGCCGATCTGGTCGAAGACCTCCACCGGTTCGTCGCCCGCGGCCGGTTCCCCGATCAGCTCCACGGCGGCGGCCAGCGCCTTGCGCGCGCCGTTGGCCGTACGGAATCTGGCCCGCGGGTCGGGTTGCAGCAGCGCGCCGATGACCTGCCACAGCGGCTCCGGCACCCCCACGGGCGCGGGCGGCATGCCCATCGTCAGGAAGCGCTCCGAGATCGCCTGCGCGTCCGGCTTCTGCCCGCCCAGCAGATAGAGCGCGACCAGGCCCACCGCGTAGAGGTCGGCGGGGACGTCGGGCTCGGCGCCGAGCATCTGCTCCGGCGCGAAGTAGCCGGGCGTGCCGACCACGTAGTCCGTCTCGGTCAGCCGCGGCTCGCCCTTGCGCATGGCGATGCCGAAGTCCGACAGGCGCAGGTGCGGGGTGCCGGTGCCGGTCGCCTCCAGCAGGATGTTCGCGGGCTTGATGTCGCGGTGGACGACGCCCTCGGCGTGCACGGCGGTCAGCCCGGACAGCAACTGGTCGAGCAGCACGCACACATAGTGCGGCGGCAGCGGCCCGTAGTCGCCGATCAGGTGCGACAGCGAGCCGCCGTGCACCAGGTCCATGGTGAACAGCACCTTGTCGTCGTCGGCCGCCCAGCTCGCCGGGGCCAGCACATGGGGGTGGTCGATCCGCATCGCCTGTTCGCGGACGAAACGCAGCAGCGCGTGCGCGTCGCTCTGCTGGAGGACCTTGGCGGCCACGTAGCGGCGCCTGCGGCGGTCCCACGAGCGCCAGACCGCGCCCACGCCGCCGCGGCCGATCGGGTCCACCAGTTCGTACCGGCCCGCGAAGACCTCACCCATGGTGCGCGCCCCTCCCCTCAGTCCTGATGCGCCTCGTAGTGCGCGACCGCCTCACCGGTCCGCCCGGCGCCGTACACACGAAGGAACTCTGCCAGTTGCGGGTGGGCGGGCGCGAGGGAGTGCGCCGCCCGCTCGATCTCCTGCGCGGACGCGACCGACCGCAGCACGTCCTGGATGCCCCGCACCACCTGCCGCGCGGGCGCCGCCGGGAGCTCCCCGGCCGCCGAGTGCGTCGTCGTCCCGCCCAGCACCGACGACCCGGCCAGCTCCCGGATCTCGTCCATCCGCGCCGCGGCCTCGATCGCCCCCGTCCGGCCCTCCGCCACCTGCCACGCCAGCTCCTGCAACGCCTGCAACCGCTGCACCACCGCCGGATTCCCGATCTTCGCCCGCTGCCCGCTCATGAGCTGCGACAGCATCGGCGCCGACAGCCCCAGCACCGCCGCCAGCCGCGCCTGGTTCAGCCCCAGGTCCGCCAGCAGCCGCCTGAACAGATCCCCCAACGGCTCCCCGTACCACCCCCGCTGCAACTCCCTCGCCTCCTGCGCGCGACGTGCCGAGTCCTGCGCCGACGCATCCATACGCGCTCCCAATTTGCTCCCGCGAATCCAGCAAACCCATCCTACGGACCCACCCCCATACCCGTTCGGCCCCCGCCCCCGGAACCGGTACGCTGTCTCCCGTAGCGGGGCCTTAGCTCAGTTGGTAGAGCGCTGCCTTTGCAAGGCAGATGTCAGGAGTTCGAATCTCCTAGGCTCCACAGCGTTCCCGCAGTTCAGCGGCCCCCTTGCCCGGTCCGGGCGAGGGGGCCGCTGGCGTGCGGGACACGAGCTGTGAGGAACTCGTCGAACGCGGCCTTGACGTTGCGGGGGCCGTACGCGGCGAGTGCCCACAGGGCGGACACTGTCGCCGCCCCCGTCCACAGGCCCTCGGAGGATGGTGGACGGAGTGCGTGGACGCTGAGACCCCGCTCGGCGAAGGGGCTTCGGTCGAGGTATCGCATGCCGCCCGTGCCGCAGAGGTAGGTGTCGGCGCCGACCGCCCTCGTGAGGTCGGCCAGGCGTGCCGAGCGGTCCGAGGACGCGGCGAGGTCACTGCTGTGCACGATGGAGCCGCGCCAGTCCAGGACGTTCAGCAGGGCGCGGGTGGTGGATTCAGCGACGGACGCTGTCCCACCGGTTTCAGTGACCGCCTGGACTGCGGGTTGGAGGGCGGCTTGCAGCAAAGGCCAGTACGCGGCGGGGCGGTAGTGCTGTGCGGGCAACTGGCTGAGGCGCCGGGCGGCGCGTGACGGGTCTACGAGTCGGGCCTCGCGGATCAACGTTGCGCGCCCGTAAGGGAGATGGGTTTCCACGGACAGCCACCGGCACTGCTCCGGGCGGTGGAGCCCCGCGAGCCGGGCTCGGTGCTGGTAGTCGCGACGGACGAACTGGACGTCGTCGAGGACCACCCATACGTCGGCCGCGTAGAGCTTCGCCAGCGTGGAGAGGCGGGGCAGGAGGTTGGGCTGATGGATCGCGCACGAGCGCACGGCCGGTGCGTGCAAGGAGGCGGTTCGGTCAGCCGGGCAGGAGCCAGGTGTCGTAACCACCGGCGCGGAGGCGTTCGAAGGCATCGCGGACCCTTTCAGGGACGTGCTGCTCGATGGCGAATCCGCGCTTGGGGTACTCCATCACCCGTTCCATGTCGCCCATGAGCATGTCGATGAGCTGCTTCTCGTCGTCATGCGTCCTGACGTACTCGTCGTACGGCAAAGGCTGGGAGACGCAGACCGGCTCGACCTCGGGCCACGCCTTGCGGCATGTCGCGTAGGCCCGGCGCTGCATGTACGGCATGGAGATCAGGAGGAGGGTGGTTACCGGGATGCCCGCGTTCTCCAGCACTTCGCGGGAGAAGCCGATGTTCTGACCGGTGTTGGTGGCCTTGGGCTCCAGCAGGATCGCCTCGTCCGGCACTCCCAGGGAGAGCGCGTGCTCGCGGTAGTGGGTGGCTTCGCCGCGCGGGAATCGTGCCTGGGTGGCTGCGCTGGTGTCGCCTGTGAAGACCACGGTCGGGAACATGCCGGCGCGGTAGAGGTCAGCGGCGGTGGTGGCCACACCGAGGTCGAGGCTGCCGAGGGTGATCGCGGCGGAGCAGGGCTTCAGCTCGTGGCCCGTCTGGTGGAAGTCCCAGATGGTGCGGGCGTCGGCCCGGTCCGCGTCGCTGATCGGTGCCTGGCTGGTCACGCGTACTCCTCGTTCTCACGCACGGTCTTGATGCTCCGCAGTTGGTGTTTCAGGCCGTACCGGGTGGCGGTGTCGGAGGCCCGGTCGAGCACGGAGTCGCCGGCACTGCGGGTGGCCGGGTCGGTGAGCAGGATGTGACCGTGCGCGGTGTCGATCTGGACGCGCTGGAGCGGGGTCTCGAAACGGCCGTTGCTGCGGGCCGTGTCGATGTACGCCAGCGCCCGGGTGAGATCGCCGACGCCGCGGTGCGCCAGCGCGAGTTTCTGCTGGGCGGTCGCCCAGTCCTCCGGTTCGTCCAGGTCCTCGAACCGCTCGGCTGCCTGTGCCATGACCTGGATGGCGAACTCGTTGCGGCCGTGCTTGGCCAGGGCGGTGCCGATCCACAGCAGGGCGCGAGCGCGGTCGGCCGAGCCGAGCCTTTCGTCGTCGGTGAGCTGTTGATAAAGCGTGGCGGCGGGGGCCAGCCGTCCGGCCATCTCGGTGACCACCGCGAGCGAGAGTTCGATCTGCGCGGCCCGGCGGGGGATGCCGAGTTCGGTGAACACGGCGTGGGCGTCGCAGTAGAGGCGCTTGGCGGTCATCAAGTCCTGAAGGGTGCCCTGGAGTCGGCGCAGGTCGCCGGAGAGGACCAGGGAGCGACCGTAGAGGTACAAGCCGCGATCGTCCAGGTCCCGTGTCCGGACCCGACCGAGCCAACGTTCCAGGAGGCTGGCGGCGAAGGAGAAGTCCTGGCGGTCGAGACACACCGCGCCGCGCTCCAGATCCTCCGTCCAGGTCTCGTAATCGGCGACCGTGAGCGAGGGCGTCCTGGTCGGTCGCCGACCGGGGAACGAACCCATGAGCTGATCGAATCGGGCTTGTACGGCGGCGTCGGAACGAGCGAGGGCTGTGTCGAGAATGGCTTGCGTGTCGGGCCAGGGGCAGGTGTCCGTGCCCAGCTTCTCCCACTTCGAGACGGTGCGGATGCCGACGCCGAGATGCGCCGCATAAGCACGCACACTCATGCGCAGCGCCTGCCGCAGCAAGCCCGCCTCGTGGCCCGTCCATCGACTCACGTTCACCACGGCGCGCCTACCTCCCGCCGCCATGGAATCACGGACGGTGTGCGAGCGGCCACGGAAGTGCCACAAAGGTGCGACGGTGGTTCATTCCCGGCGGGATGGGGCCGCGGCAGGCTCGAAGGACCCGATCCGTTCGTCCCGCCGTGGAGGTCATCAGCGTGGTCACCCGAACCGAGCAGCGACTCGCGCCCCAGCCCACCGCACCGTGGGGCGTCGGCCGTCTCGCCCCGTACCCGACCACCGCACAGCGCCCGCATGCCACGGTCGTCGTCGACCCCGGCACGCAATTAAGTGTGTTCCGCGATCGCGCCGGTCTGCTGGTCGAGATGGGCGCGCACGGCACCAGCAAGGGCACCGAAACGTCGACCACCACGAACTCGGACTCCAAGAACGATCAGGGTCACGACCAGGATTCCGAGCAGGACTGACGCCGTGACCGAGGAGAGGCCGGTTCTGGTGGTGACCGAGGCGGACGACCTGACCGCCGACATGGTGATCACCGAACTCAACCGGCGGAATGTGCCCGTGGTCAGGTTCAACCCTGCTGACATCGGTGCCGACTTGACGGTCTCGACCCGGTTCGGCACCCGCCCGGACTCCATGGCCGGGCGGCTGCGCACCCGGTCGAGGACAGCCGACCTGGCCCGCGTCCGCGCGGTGTACTGGCGCCGCCCCGAGTGGCCGGCCTTCTCCCATCTGCGCCCGGACGACGCCCGGTTCGCGGCTGCGCACGTCCGCTTCGGGCTCGGCGGTCTCCTCTACGCGATGGACGGCCCGCTCTGGGTGAACCATCCCCAGCGGATCGCCGCCGCCGACTACAAACCCGCGCAGCTCGCCCTCGCACAGCGACTCGGCCTCGCCGTCCCGGCCACCCTCATCACCAACGACCCGGACGAAGCACGCGAGTTCATTGCCGGTATCCGAGGCGACGTGCTGTTCAAAACGCTGCGCTGGACCCCGTACGTGCGGGACGGCGTACCGGTCACCGGCTGGGCCGAACCCGTGTCCGCCGACGAGGTCGACGAAAGCGTCCGTGTCGCGCCGCACCTGTTTCAGGCTCGCGTGGAGAAAGCCGCCGACGTCCGTGTCCTGGTGGTCGGCCGGCGCACGTTCGCCGTGCGGATCCAGTCCGGTCTGCTGGACTGGCGCAAGGACTACAGCGCCCTCACCTACACCGTCGAGCGCCTTCCCGAGGAGGTGGCCAAGGCGCTCCACCTCTATCTGGAGTGTCTCGGCCTGGTGTCGGGGAGCTTCGACCTCGCCGTGGATCGGGCGGGCGACTACTGGTGGCTGGAGTTGAATCCCAACGGCCAGTGGGGGTGGCTGGCGACGGAGACCGGCCTCCCGATGTCCTCCGCGTTCGCCGACCTGCTCGCACAAGGAGAAAGCCCGTGACCGATTCCGCGCCCGAGCGCCGCCGCCTCGCCACGGCGCTGGCTCGACACGGCGACCTCATCTCGCCCTGGCTGCGCGCGGCCGTCGAAGCCGTACCCCGCGAGGTGTTCCTCCGCCCCGGGGTGTTCCTCGACGAGGGCGGCCTCTGGAAACCCGTCACGGCGGCCGGCGCCGAGCCCACCGAGTGGCTCAGGACCGCGTACGGTCGCGACACCCTCACCACTCAGCTCGACGGCCACCTGACCGCCGACCAGACGGCCGAGCCCGTTGCCGGGGTGCCCACTTCCTCCTCCACCACCCCGGCCACCGTCGTCCGGATGATCGAGAATCTGGACCTGGAGCCCGGTCACCGGGTCCTGGAAATCGGCACCGGTACCGGCTACTCCTCCGCCCTGATGTGCCACGGCCTCGGCGCGGAGAACGTGACCACGGTCGAGGTCGATCCGGAGGTGGCCGAGCGCGCGGACACCGCGCTGGAATCGCTCGGTTTCTCCGCATGGACCGTCACCGGCGACGGCCTCCTCGGGTACCCACGGAACGCCCCGTACGACCGCGTGATCGCCACCTGCGCCGTCCGCCGCATTCTGCACACCTGGATCCTCCAGACCAAGCCCGGGGGCACCATCCTGGCCACCGTGGGCTCCTGGCCGTACGGAACCGGCCTGGCCAAGGTGGTCGACGACGACGGCAACGCCGAGGGCCGCATTGCCGGCCGCTCGTCGTTCATGCAGGCACGTGCCCAAGCCGTCGTGCCGGTGGCAGGCGACCTGTCCGCCCGCACCGCCTACGTGGACAGCGAGCGGAAGACGAAGGTGCCACCGACCCTCCTCGACGACTGGATGCCGGCCTTCCTCGCTCAACTCGCCGCACCCGGCGCACATCTCGTCCGCGCCGTCCGGAGCGACGGGACCGGCCTGCTGTACCTCTTCGACCCCGACCGGGAGTCCTTCGCGGAATTCACCGCCCAGGACGGTCGGTGGACGGTCCGGCAGGGCGGCCCCGTACCTCTCTGGGACAGGATCGAGGGCGCGCTCGTCGCCTGGCAGGCAGCCGGACACCCTGAGATCAACTCGGTACGGCTCCGCGTCACCCAGGCGTCCCACCGCTACTGGATCGAAGGGACGTCGGCCCTGACCTGGGAACACGTCCTCACCTGAGGCGTGGTGGGGATCTCCGCCGAGTCGTCCACACCGCGAAGGCCCACCGTCGTACCTGGGGGCCGGGGGCGGTCAGGTGGTGCGGGTGGCGCGTAGTGCTTCCACCGCCAGTCGCGCCGCCGTGCCGATGACGGCGTCGGCGCGCGGGAGTTTGGTGTCGGAGCGGGCGGCCTGGGTGAAGACGACGGCGGTGTAGGCGGTGCCGTCGGGGAATTCGACGACGCCCGCCTCGTGGCGCAGTGAGCCGAAGGTGCCGGTTTTGCCGTAGACGGTGATGTCGTCGTAGGGGAAGCCGGAGGCGAGGCGGTGGGTCCAGGGCTGTCGGCGCATGACGTCGCGCATGAAGGCGCAACGGGCGGCGGAGGCGGCCTCGTCGGTCCAGATCGCGCGGAGCAGCACGGCGATGTCGGCGGGGGTGCCGGACGCCGTGAAGGCCGGGTCGTACACGCCGGGGGGTGCGACCGAGTCGTTGTCGGCGACGCGGGCGAGGGCCGCGTCCAGGGAGGCGGCGCCCGTCTCGGCGACCAGGCGGCTGAACGTGCCGGCGGCGCCGCCGTGGACGCGGGTGTCGGGCATGCCCAGCTCGCGGCACATGGCGTCGACCACGTCGGGGCCGACCGCGCGGAGGACGGCGTCGGCCGCGGCGTTGTCGGAGATGGTCATCATCAGGACGACCAGGTCGCGCAGGGACATGGTGACGGGGTCGCGGAGTACGGAGACGCCGGTCGCGCCGGGGACGCGCTCGTCGGGCTCCAGCGTCACCGGGCGGCGCGGGTCGAGCAGCCCGGCGTCCGCGAGGCGGCAGAAGGCGGCCATCAGCGGCACCTTGTAGACGGAGGCGATGGGCAGCCGCTCGCCGGGGTCGATCGTCACCTGGTCGGACGGGCGGCGCAGATCCGCCACGTGCAGCCAGCCGCGGACGCCCGCGTCGTCGAACAGGGCGCGGATGGCCCGCTCGACCCCGCTCTTGTGCCGGGTGCCGCTCACGGCGCCACCCGCCGGGCCGGGACGCCGTGCGGAGAGTGCCCAGAGGTGTGAGGGGCCGCGACGCCACGGGCCAGGCTCTCCTCGAACCGCCGCGCCGTCCGCGCGGTCTCCCCCGCCCCCGGCCGCCGCGGATCCCAGGCCACCCGCAGCCGCAGCGGAAGCGGCGGATCGGCCGCCGCGCGCCGCTCCACCCCCGAGGCCGTCAGCGTGTCGTCCGCCGTGACCAGCACCGCCTGGCCCGCCGCCACCAGTGCGAGCCCGGCGCGCTCGTCGGAGACCACCACCGTCTCCACCCGGCGGCCACGGCTGGCCAGGGTGTCCACGAACAGGTCGTGGGCCGCGGGCGCCTCGGCCCGCGGTCGTACGGCGACGGGCAGCCGCGGCGGCGCGCCACCCCCATCGTGACCGTGACCGCCACCCCCACCCCCGCCGTGAGAAACGTGCGGACCTGCCGGGGTGAGGAGCCAGGTCGGCAGCAGGATCACCCGGCCCGCGGTGAGACCGTGCAGCACGGACGGGTGCCGGATCACGGCGATGTCCAGCCGCCCGGCGGCGAGGTCGTTGAGCAGTACGGCCGTCGGCGCCGTCGTCACGCCGATGCGCGTCCGTTCACCGGTCCGTACCGGCGCGCCCGCGACCTCGGCCGCCGCGCCGGCCGCGAGGGGCGCGGGCACCTCGGGGGCCAGCCCGAGGCGCAGACGGCGCCCGTCGGCCTGCTCACGTGCACCGGTCTCGCGCAGCTCCGCGAGCGCGGCCAGGGCCCGGCGGGCGTGCGGGAGCAGCAGGGCGCCCTCCTCGGTGAGGGACACCCCGCGCTCGCGGTCGAAGAGGCGGACGCCGAGCAGTGCCTCCAGCCGCCGCAGGCCCTGCGACAGCGGCGGCTGCGTGATGCCGACCCGCTGCGCGGCGCTCCCGAAGTGTCCCTCTTCCGCCAGCGCGACGAAGATTTCCAGATGCCGTTCCGTCAGCAATCCGTACCCCCTGGCGTGGGCCGATACGGCCTGTGAATCGATCCGACATCAAGAGCATATTCGACATACGGCCCGGTCGCGGGCTTGACTCCGGGACGAGGGGCCGACCGTACGGTGTGCCCCCGCACCGACGCCGTGGGCCGTCCGCGGCCACCAGGACCGGCTCACCTCCTGAGCCGACCGGCGGCCCCCCGGTGCGAACCCACCCCCTTCAGAACTGCGAACCCACCCCCCCCAGAACGGAGTCCCGCGCCCCATGGACACCCGCGCCCCTGTCTCCCGCCGTTCCGCGCTCGCCACCCTCACCGGGATCGTGGCCGTGCCGATCACCGGCTGCGGCGGCTCCGGAACGTCCGCCCCGACCCGGTCGGGCGCGCGGCCGACGACGACGTCCCCGCCCGCGACCCGGCCCACCGGGCCCACGCGACCCGCCCCGGGCGCGACGAACGCCGCCGACCCCGCGACACGGCGCGCCTTCGCCGACCTGGAGAAGAAGTTCGACGCCACCCTCGGCGTCCACGCGCTCGACACCGGCAGCGGCCGTACCGTCGCGCACCGCTCCGACGAACGCTTCGCGTACGCCTCCACCTGCAAGGCCCTGCTCGCCGGAGCCGTTCTGGAGAAGAACTCGCTGCGGCGGCTCGACCGCGTCGTGCGCTACGGCCGGGGCGACATCGTCAGCAACTCACCGATCACCGAGAAGCACGTGGCCACCGGAATGAGCGTGCGCGACCTGTGCGACGCGGCCATCCGGTACAGCGACAACGCCGCCGCGAATCTTCTCTTCCGCGAACTCGGCGGCCCCCGGCGGCTCCAGGACGCCCTGCGCGCGCTCGGCGACCACGTCACCCGCTGCGACCGGTACGAACCCGCGCTCAGCGACGCCGTCCCCGGTGACCTCCGCGACACCAGCACGCCCCGCACCCTGGCCACCGACCTGCGCGCGTACGTCCTCGGGACGGCCCTCCCCGCCGACAAGCGCGCCGTGCTGACCGACTGGCTCGTGCGCAACACGACCGGGGACCACACCATCAGGGCCGGTGCGCCGCGCGGGTGGCGGATCGGCGACAAGACCGGCACCGGCGGGTACGGCACCCGCAACGACATCGCCATCGCCTGGCCGCCCGGCGGGGGCGCGCCGATCGTCCTCGCCGTCCTGTCCCGCCGCGCGGCCGAGGACGCGACCCGCGACGACGCGCTCATCGCCCGGGCGGCCGAAGTCGCCTTCGGAGCACTGACGCGGTAACGGCGTCACCCGCGTCACCCGTGTCCGTACGTCACCGCGTCGTCCCCCGCCTCGCCTCAGCCGCCCTCCCGCTTGATCCAGTCGGTGTAGCCGGGCGGGTAGTCGTAGCCGGGACGGTTCACGTGGGCGCTGGTACGGAAGGGGACGCCCTTGTTGTCGATGTGGAGGGTGCCGTGGCGGGTGCCGCTCGACCAGTCCAGGAGCAGGTCCCAGCGGACGTCGTACGCCTTGGTGGTGGCGGTGACGCGGAAGACCTCGGGGTCCGACTCACTGACGCTGTACGGGAAGTCGCGCTGGCCGTTCTCCGGGGTGAGGTGCGGGCTGCCCTTGTCCAGGTCGACGCCGAAGTCCGCCGTCCCGACATTGCCGCCGCAGCCGACGGCCATCGCGTAGTCGTTCCAGGCGAGCGGCGCGGCCTTGGAGACGATCCGTACGTGCAGGGCCTCCAGGACGACGGTCTCGGAGCCGGTGCCCTGGACGGTGAGGGACAGGCGCTGTTCGTCGGAGGAGACCGCGCCGTACGCGGCGGCCCAGCGCGGTGAGTCCTGCTCGCTGGCGGGCGGCCCCATGTGCGAGGGCTCGGCGTCGACGAGGAAGTGCTGGCTGCACGGGTTCTCCTCGGCGCGGACGTAGGGGTGGACGTCGACGCTGACCGGCGGGGCCTTGCCGTCGCCTTCGCCGTCGCCGGTCCTGGTGGCGGGCGCGGCCCCGCCGGTCCTGGTGGCCGAGGGCGTGGTGGACGGGGTGCGGCTCGGCGCGGTCGAGGACGGGGTGGCGGGTGGCGTCGCGGTGGCCGCCGTACCGGTGGTCGTGGCGGCGGTGGTGCCGGTGGCGCCGACGGCCCGCTGTTTTCCGTCGGCGGACCCCCCGCCGTTCCCGCCGTCCCAGGGCCGGTCCACGGCGAGGACCACGGCTCCCAGGACGGCGGCCACGGTGACGGCCGCGATCAGGGCGTGACGGCGGCGGCGTGACGGCGGTGCGGGCGCGGGCGTGCGCGGCAGGTCGGTGACGACGAGGTCACCGTTTCCGTCGGTCTCGGCCTTGGCCTTGGCCGGGGTCTCGGCTTCTGCCCCGGCCCCGGCCCCGGTCTCGGTCTCGGCCCCGGTCCCGGTCCCGGTCTCGGCCCCGGCACCCGCCTCCCCCGCTTGCGACAACGGCGCCGCCTGCTCCGTACCCGGTGCCTCCGCCGCCCCCGCTTCCGCCGCTGCCGCCCCCGCCCGCGCCGCCGCGGCCTGTTCCGCGCGCCGGTCGCGCGCCGCGTCCGCGAGGATCCAGCGGCGGTGCAGCTCCATCAGTTCCTCGGGCGTCGCCCGGCAGACCCGCGCCAGGCGCTCGACCGGCGCGTACTCGTTCGGCACCGCGGTGCCGTTGCAGTAGCGGTGCAGCGTCGACGTGCTCATGTGCAGCCGCTTCGCCAGCGCCCCGTAGCTCAGGCCCGAACGGTCCTTGAGCTGCCGCAGCAGGGTCGCGAACTCGTTCGTCTCACCGGCCCCTGTTGCCACCGACATCAGTTCCTCCATCCCCCCGCGTCCCAGTCACGCATTCCAGGGGATGTGCGTTCCCCCTGCTCAGAGCCCGTTTTCCCATCCCAGCGTCCCCAACTGCCCGCCGACGGTGGTGGCTGGGACGGATTGCCCCGCAAGCTCCAGTCATCCAAGCAGCACCACCACCCGAACGACTAAGGGGCACCCGCCACATGTCCAGCATCCGGAACTCCCGTACCCGTACCCGCTTCGTCACCGCCGCCGCGACCGTGGCGCTCGCCGCGTTCGCCCTGACCGCCTGCGACGACGGGTCGGGCAGCAGGGACGAGGGCGCCTCGCCGGCCTCTTCGTCCTCCTCCTCTGACGGCTCGCCCTCGGTCACCCCGACCCTCACTCCCGGTTCCGGCTCCACCACTGCGGACGCCGGGGGCACGCCGGTCGGTTCGAAGCCCGCCGCGGACGCCTCGACCAAGAAGCCCGTGGCCAAGGCACCCGCGCCGAAGAAGCCCGGGGCCAAGGACACGGCGGTCACCTGCCAGGGCTCCAACACCAAGACGGTCGCGTCCCCGCTGAACCGTCCCGTGAACCACATGCTGCTCACGGTCACCAACACCGGCGGCAACCCCTGCCTCCTCTACACGTACCCGTCCGTGCAGTTCACCGACGCGCAGGCCGAGCCGCCGGTCATCGAGGAGTCCCAGCCGCAGGCGGTCGTCACCCTGAACCCGGGTGAGTCCGGCTACGCCGTCATCGTCCTGGCCGCCGCCGACGGCAGCGCCGGGCACGGCCGCACCGTGAAGACCCTGAACGTCTACTTCCACGGCCGCTCCGGCAACGAGAGCGTCGGCACCGGCGCCCACCCGTCGCTGCCCGCCGGGGGCACCTACATCGACGACTCGCTCAAGGTCAGCTACTGGCAGCAGTCGATGAACGACGCGATCTCCTGGTAGCCGCCCCTTCGGGGGAAGGAGCCCGCCGACGCGGGGGCGGTTGGTTGACTGGCGCCATGACGTCATCGACCTCATCGAGCTCACCGAGTTCACCGACCTCAACGGTCTTCGAGACCGTCGCTCCCGGCTCCGTCGTCTACCTCGACCGTCTCGCCGCGACGGACCTGGGCCGCTTCTACAAGGGCCGCATGCTCGACGCACTCGATGTCAGGACCGGCCAGACGGTCCTGGACATCGGCTGCGGCCCCGGCACCGACCTCGGCGCCCTCGCCGACGCGGTCAGCGGTACGGGCACGGGCTCCGCCCCCGGCGCGGTCATCGGTGTGGACCACGACCAGGTCGCCGTCGACACCGCCAGGGAACGTACCGCCGACCGGGACACCGTCACCGTCCACCTCGGTGACGTCCACGAACTGCCCCTGGCCGACGGCAGCGTGGACCGCGCCCGCACCGACCGAGTGCTGCAACACGTCGCCGATCCCGTACGGGCGCTGCGCGAGGCCCACCGTGTGCTGCGGCCCGGCGGGCGGCTGGTGCTGGGCGAGCCGGACTGGGACACGCTGACCGTCGACCACCCCGACGACGAGCTGTCGCGCGCCTACACGCGGTACGTGACCGACGAGGTGATCCGTAACGCCCGGATCGGCAGGCAGCTCCCCCGGCTGGCGGCGGAGGCCGGTTTCACGGTGCCGACGGTCGTCCCGGTGACGCCCGCCTTCCGGGACGTCGGCGCCGCCGACAAGGTCCTCGGCCTGGAGCGGACCACGCAACGGGCCCTCGCCGCCGGGTACTTCACCGTCGAAGGGGCCCGTCGTTGGCTGGACCACCTGGCCTCAGGGCCCTTCCTCGCGGCCGTGACCTTCTACATCGTGGTGGCGCAGGCGTAGCCGTGGCCCGGGCCGGTGGAGCCGGGGCGTCAAGCCGCGAGCCCCTGAGGGGTCAGGGAACCCCGAGGGACCAGGGAACCCTGAGGGGTCAGGGAACCCCCAGGGATCAGGCGGCCCGCACCGGCTGCCACAGCGCGTCGACGGCCTCCTCCGCCGCCGCGAGGCTCTTCTCGGCGAGCGGGATCAGCTCGGACATGGCCGGGGTGACCGGCGCGAGGGTCAGCTCGGCGGTGATGAAGCGCGGGACCAAGCCGGTCATGACCACGCCGTGCGGGAGCCACTGCTCCGCGTGGTC
Organism: Streptomyces sp. NPDC024632; assembly: GCF_055559175.1. NCBI lineage: Bacteria > Bacillati > Actinomycetota > Actinomycetes > Kitasatosporales > Streptomycetaceae > Streptomyces > Streptomyces sp. NPDC024632. Next base: position 88,809 of record NZ_JBVHLD010000010.1, on the reverse strand, counting down.
CCAGCCCTCGCGGGGGGTGCCGGGGGCGTAGCCGCCGCCGCGCGAGGCGAGGACGACGAAGTCGCGGCCGGTCAGCAGCGGGTCCCTCGTCTCGGCGTCGACGGAGAGACCGGGCACGATCAGGTGGTCGACCCATGATTTGACGCTGCTGGGCGCGCCGAAGTTGTAGACGGGCAGACCGAGCAGAACGGTGTCCGCCTCCTTGACCTCACCGATCAGCGTCTCGGACAGCGCGTAGGTGGCGGCCTGCTCGGGGGTGCGGTCCTCGGCCGGGATCATCGCCACGCCCACGGTGCCGGTGTGGATGTGCGGAATCGGGTCCTTGCCCAGATCGCGGTAGGTGACCGTGCCATCGGGGTGGGCGGCCTTCCAGGCGGCGGCGGCCCGCGCGGTCAACCGGCGGCTGACGGATCGGTCGCCCTGGACGCTGGAATCGATGTGCAGGAGGTGAGGCATCTCGTTAACCCTTCATACTTGGTTTGTGTAACGCCAACGATTTATAGCACGTCATGATTCCACGCCGCCCGATAGACTGAGGAAGTGGCCTCACTGCCCGTGCTCAACCAGCCCCCGCGACGTTCAGGCGCGCTGCTCGAACAGCTCACGCGCCGGATGCGACTGCACGCCGAGTCCGTGCTGACCCCGCTCGGCCTGCGCCCACGGCACCTGGTGGCCCTCACCGTCCTGCGTGACCAGCACGGCAGCACCCAGCAGGCGCTCTCCACGACGCTGATGATGGACCGCGCCAATGTCGTCGGCCTGCTCAACGATCTGGAGGCGGACGGCCTGATCGAACGGCTCCGCTCGCCCGAGGACCGCAGGCGCCACCTGGTGCAGCTCACCGACGAGGGCGGCAAGCGGCTGGCCAAGGCCGAATTCGCGCTCGCCCGCGTCGAGGACGAAGTCCTCTGCGCGCTCGACACCGGCCAGCGCGACACCCTCTACGATCTGCTCCAGCTCGCCGCGTCGGGACACGGCGTGGACGGGACGGCGACGGACGCGGCGTTGAGCTGCGTGACCGACGCCCCGGCCGCCGCGCCGGAGTGCCTGGGCGAGGCAGGGGACACGGCGACCTGCTGACGGTGCCCGGGGAGCCACGGGCGGCGTCGGCCCGCGCTCCCGGGCGGAGAACGGGGGCGTGATGTTCGGCATCCTGGGCGCGACGCGGGTGGTGGGCGCGGACGGCGCCGAGGTCGCGCTGGGCGGCCCCCGGCGGCGCGCGGTGCTCGCCCTGCTGCTGCTCGACGCGGGCCGTGCGGTGCCCGCCGAGCGGCTGATCGACGGCCTCTACGGCGACGAGCCGCCCGCGGGCGCGGGGAACGCCGTGCAGTCCCAGATCTCCCGGCTGCGCCAGGTGCTGCCGGTGCCGCTCGAAGGGCTCCCCGCGGGCTACCGGCTCGCCGTCGCACCGGACGAGGTGGACGCCCACCGCTTCCGGCGGCTGAGCGCCGAGGGCCGCGCCGCCCTGGCCGCGGGCGACCCGGTCCTGGCCGAGCGACTGCTGCGCACCGCCCTCGCGTTGTGGCGCGGCCCCGCACTCGCCGACGTCGGCCCCGCGCCCTTCGCCGCCGCGCAGATCACCCGGCTCGAAGAGCTGCGGACCGGCGCCGTCGAGGACCGAGTCGACGCCGACCTCGCCCTCGGCCGCCACCGCTCCCTGGTCGCCGAACTCGGCGAACTCGTCACCGCGCACCCGCTGCGGGAGCGCCCGCGCGGCCAGTTGATGCGCGCGCTGTACGGCAGCGGACGGCAGAGCGAGGCGCTGGAGGCGTACGAGGAGGCCCGGCGCGAACTGGCCGACTCCCTCGGCGCCGACCCCGGACCCGAACTGGCCGCCGTCCACCTCGCGGTGCTGCGCGGCGACCCGGCGCTGCTTCCACGGGACATCTCACGCGAGGCCCCACGCGCCGCGCCGCGGGCCGCCCGGCGGGATGTTCCACAGGACGCGCCGCAGGATGTTCCACGTGAAACAGACACGGCGGACAGGGTGGGCGCCGACGGACATGTTCCACGTGGAACATCGACGGAAGGCGCGGCAGGCTCAGGGGACGGCGCGCCCGCCCCCGCCCCGCCCCGGCACGAACTCCCCGCCCAGCTCACCAGCTTCATCGGCCGGTCCGCCGAACTGGAGCGGATCGGTGAGCAGTTGGCGCGCCAGCGGCTCGTCACGCTCACCGGCCCCGGCGGCGCGGGCAAGACGCGCCTGGCGGTGGAGGCCGCGGGGCGGTACGCGCACGACGCCTGTTTCGTGCCGCTGGCCGGGCTCAGCGACGGCGCGGAACTCCCGCAGGCCGTCCTCGGCGCGCTCGGCCTGCGGGCCGGCGGGCTGCTGGCGGCCGGATCGGCCGCGTCCGGCGGCCAGGGGCACGACCCCGGCCCGCACGACCCCGTCGCGCGGATCACCGCCGCCCTGGACGGCCGCCCGCTGCTGCTGGTCCTCGACAACTGCGAGCACGTGGTGGAGGACGCGGCCCGGCTGGCCGAGCGGCTGCTCGCCGGGTCACCGCTGCTGCGGCTGCTCGCCACCAGCAGGGAAGCCCTCGGCATCAACGGCGAGACGCTGTGCCCGGTGCCCACGCTCGACGTGCCCCGGCCCGGCACCGACCGCGAGCAGGCGCTGCGCTCCCCCGCCGTGCGGCTGTTCACCGAGCGGGCCGCCGCCGTACGCCCTGACCTCGACCTCGACGCGACCGCGGACCCGGCCACCGTGGACGCCGTCCTGCGGCTGTGCACCGCGCTCGACGGGCTGCCGCTCGCCATCGAACTGGCCGCGGCCCGGCTGCGTTCGCTGTCGGTGACCGACATCGCCGACCGGCTCGGCGCGCTGCCCGACGACGACGCCCCGTACAGCCTGGGCGTACGGCCCGACGCGCTCTTCCGGCTGCTGTCGCGCGGCAGCCGCACCGCCCAGCCGCGCCAGCGCACCCTGCGCGGGGTCGTCGACTGGAGCTGGGACCTGCTGCCCGACGACGAGCGGGCCGTGCTCCGCCGTGTCTCGGTCTTCGCGGGCGGCTGGACGCCCGCCGCCGCGGAGGCGGTGTGCGCGGACGGCGCGCGAATCCTCGCCGAGGACGTGCTGGACCTGCTGGACGCGCTGGTCGACAAGTCCCTGGTGGTGGCCGAGCAGCCGGACGGCGCGGGCCGGATTCGCTACCGCGCGCTGGAGTCGATCAGAGCGTACGGCGCCGAGCGGCTGACGGAGGCGGGGGAGCGCGAGGCGACGGTGCGCGCGCACGCCGCGTACTTCCTGGACTTCGCGCTCACCGCCGACCCGCACCTGCGCCGCGCCGAGCAACTGGAGTGGCTGCGGCTGCTCGGCGACGAGCGCGACAACCTCCAGGCCGCGCTGCACCGCAGCCTGGAGGCGGGCGAGGTGCGTACCGCGATGCGGCTGATCGCGGCCCTGTCCTCGTACTGGCTGCTGCGCGGCGTGCGCTACGAGGGCTTCGGACCCGCCCGCCAGGTCCTCGCCGCCCTCGGCCCGAATCCGCCGGAGGGGATGGAGGAGGAGTACGCGCTGTGCGTGATGGCGGTGGTCGGAATGCTGCCCGACCCCGAGGAGTTCGCCGACCATGTCGCGGCGGCGACCCGGGTGGTCGAGGCGATGCACCGGCTGTCCCGCCGCTACCCCGTGCTCACCTTGCTGTGGGCGCCCTTCGCCGGGGTCCCCGACGAGGGCATCGACGTCCTGGAAGCGGTCTTCGACGAGTTCCTCACCGAGCGGGACCACCCCTGGTACCGCGCGCTGATCCTGCTCGGCAGCGGATTCCAGTCCTGGCTGACGCGCGCCGACCCGGTCGCCGCGCGGATCCACTGCACCGCCTCCTACGAGGAGTTCCGCCGCCTCGGCGACCGCTGGGGCATGATCACCAACCTCAACGTGCTGGCCGACCTCGCCGACCACCGCGGTGAACTCGCGCTCGCCGATTCCCTCCTCGATGACGCGCTGCTGCTCGCCGAGGAGCTGGACTCGGCGCTCGACATGGCGGAGCTGCTCTGCATCCGCGCCGCGTACAGCACCAAGGCGGGCGACTACGCGACCGCCGCCGCGTACAGCGAGCGGGCCGTGGAGCTGTCCCGCCGGGCGGGCACCCCCGAGTGCCTGGCACTCGCCCACCTGGCGCTGGCCGAGTCCGTCCGGCTGCGCGGCGACGGCGACGGCGCCCGCGCGCTGTACGAGCAGGCGCTGGCCGAGTGCCCGGTCGGCTGGTTCTCCAGCAACGGCACCCGTTCCGCCGTCCTCGTCGCCCTGGGCCGGGTCGCCGTCGCCGACCGCGACCCGGACCTGGCCCGCGGCCACTTCCGCGAGGCGGTCACCCTCGACAGCGTCGCCATGCGGCTCCCGCTCAACGGCGCCGTCGCCGCCGAGGCCACCGCGGGCCTCGCCCTGCTCAACGGCGACGCGCCACGGGCCGCCGCCCTCCTCGGCGCCGCCGAGGCCCTGCGCGGCCGGCCGCCCACCGGGCCGGACGCCGCCGCGACCGTCGCCGCCGTACGCGCCGCGCTGGGCGACGAGGCGTACGAGCGCGAGCGCGCGCGGGCCGCCGCCCTCGACCGCGACGCGGCACTCGCCGTCCTGACGGCGTACCTCACGGCGGACTGAGCGGACGGCGAACCGCCCGCCGCGTGGGCGAGACCGGTCCCGAGACCCGCGCCCCTGACGCTCTCCGACCGCCTGCCGCGTGCGGCTCCCGTCCTGGGACCCGCGCCCCGGCCCAGCCCCGACCGCCCGCTGACCGGATCGCGCCCCGGCCCTGTCAGCCGACGGTGCGCCGGCCGTCAGCGGGCCGCCGCACGCTGCTTGCCATGACGACGACACCGAACGACGACGTGAGGGGCCGCGGGAGCGCCGCAGAACAGGCGCACCGGCGGCGCTGGGCCGTCCTGGCCATCTGCTGCGTGGCCGCCGCGCTGCTGGGCATCGACAACAGCGTCCTCAACTACGCGATCCCGTCCCTGTCCCGCGAGCTGGGCCCGTCCTCCACACAGCTCCTGTGGATCGTGGACATCTACGGCTTCGTCCTCGGCGGCCTGCTGATCGTGGCGGGCAACGTCGGCGACCGGATCGGCCGCAAGAAGCTCCTGCTGCTGGGCGTCGCGGGCTTCGGCGCCGCCTCCGCGCTCACCGCCTACGCCGACGGCCCCGGCATGCTGATCGCCTCCCGCGCGCTGCTCGGCCTGGCCGGGGCCACGATCATGCCGTCGACCCTGTCGCTGGTCCGCAGCGTCTTCGACGACCCCAAGGAGCGGACCACCGCGATCGGCATCAGCAGCGGCATCGGCGCGGCCAGCTTCGCGCTCGGCCCGGTCGTCGGCGGCGTGCTGCTCGACCACTTCTGGTGGGGCTCGGTCTTCCTGATCAACGTCCCCGTGATGGCCGCCGTCCTCGTCGCGGGCGCCGTCCTGCTCCCCGAGTCCCGCAATCCGCACCCGGGACGGCTGGACTGGCCGAGCGTGCCCCTGTCGATCGCCGGGCTCTTCGGCGTGATCTACGCGATCAAGGCCGCCGCACGCGACGGCGTCGACGACCACGCCGTCTGGATCTCGGCGGCCGTCGGCCTCGCCGCCCTCGTCCTCTTCCTGCGCCGCCAGACCACCCTCGCCGAACCGCTGCTCGACCTGCGGTTCTTCCGCAACCCCGCCTTCGCGGGGGCCGTCGGCTCCAACGTCGTGACGCTGTTCACCGCCACCACCCTGTCCCTCGGCTTCTCCCTGTACTTCCAGGTGGTACGCGGCTGGTCGCCGCTGACCGCGGGGCTCGCGCTGCTGCCGGGACCGCTGTCCGCCGCCTTCGCCGCGCCGCTGTCCGCGCTGCTGATCCCGAGGATCGGCCGAGCCCGTACCGTCTCGTTCGGCCTGCTGCTCATGGCGCTGAGCACCGCCGCGTTCGGGCTGATCAGCGCCGACACCAGCTACTGGCTGCTGCTTCCGGCGCTCGTCGTCAACGGCGCAGGACTGATCTTCGTCTTCTCGGTCACCGCCGACACCCTGCTGGCCAGCGTGCCCAGGACCAAGACCGGTACGGCCGCCGCCATTTCCGAGACCGCCATGGAGCTCGGCGGCGCCCTCGGTATCGCCATCCTCGGGTCGGTCCTCAGCGCCTTCTACCGCAACGGCCTCATCCTGCCCGCCGGGCTCTCCCCCGACCGGGTCGCCACCGCGCGCGAATCCGTCACCTCCGGCGTCGAGACCGGCGCCACTCTGCCCGGCGCCACCGGGCGGCAGGTCGTCGCCGCCGCCAAGTCGGCCTTCACCGACGGGCTGCACGGCACCCTCTACATCGCCGCCGCGCTGATGCTGGCCGGTGCCGTCGCCGCCCTGTTCGCCCTCCGCGGGGTCCCCGCCGTGCTCGACGTCCCCGAAGCCCCTGCGGAGCAGGCCCCCCAACCCGCCCCTGCCGTCTGACGACGGCGCACTTGTGCGCACGGTGGGTACGAGCCCAGAAGGGGCGCGGGGAACGGCGTGCTCAGCCCCCGCCGGGCTTTGAGCCCGAAAACAACAGCAACCGCCCCGCTGGGGACGGTTCTCACCCGCGCCACGGCGCGATCAGCCGTGACGTGCCACACACGTCACGGCTGATCGCGCGATTCGTCCCTCGTCGGCGGTTAGGGGTAGGTGCCGCCCCGGCCCTCGTCGTCGGGGCGGTCGGCGTCGGCCTGCTTGGCCTCGACCTCGGGGTCGAGGCCATCGGCCTCGAGGGAGCCGTCGACCTGGTCGATCGTGCCGTTCGGCGAGGACCCGTTGGGGTGGCCGACCGGCTCCACGACGGTGAGGGTGCCGCTGCTGTTCACGGGACCGCGGTCGGCGACGTCGGTCGCCTCGGGCGGCTCCACCAGCCAGTCCGGGTTGGTCTGCTTCGACCACCACTTCCAGGCGGCGAAGGCCGCACCGCCGACGAGACCGGCGACGACGAGCCCGCGGAAGACCCGGCCGGTGCGCTCGCGGCGCACCCGCCTGCGGACCAGCCCGTCGATCTCGGCCGCGGTCACCTGACCGCGCAGGGCGTGCAGCGCGGCGGCACCGCGCAGCACCGCCTCGTCCTTGGCCGGACCGGCGACCGAGCGGGTCGCGGTCACGGCGGACTCCACCTTGGGCGCGGTGTAGTCGGCCGCCGCCCGCACCTTCGGCGCGGTGTAGTCGGCGGCGGCCCGCGCGCCGCGGCGGGTCCGCTTGGCGGCGGTGCCGAGCGCGTCGGCGGCCTTCGGCGGCACGGCCGACTTCGCCTGTTCGCGGGCCTGGTCGACCCGGTCGGCGAGATGGGCGTCGTACTGCTGCCTGGCCAGTGCGCCGGCCTGCTGCGCGTAGTACGCGGCGTTGTCCTTAGCCGTGCTCGCGTACGGCGCCGCCACCTCCGCGGCATGCCGCACGCTGTCCTTGGTCACGTCGGCTGCGTGGCGCACGCTGTCGATGCGGGTCACGGGATCCTCCTCCTCGGTGGCGTACGGTTTTCGCCTTTCCACCCAGTTTGAAATCATGCCTGTCGATGGCGGGTCCGGCATGTGTGGACGCGCATACGGGTCAGGTACCCGTTCCGAGCGGTCCGTCCCGGTGTCCGGGAGGGCCTTCGGGACGCGCCGCCGGCTCCCTTGCCACGGACCCTCGGGGAACCCCGCGCGCGCCACCGCGTCCGTGAAAGGATTTGTCCCTGTCAGCGAAGACTATGGAAGGTAGACCGTGGCCGAGCAGCTCTACGCCACCCTGAGGACCAACCACGGCGACATCGTGATCCGGCTGCTGCCGAACCACGCGCCCAAGACGGTGGACAACTTCGTCGGGCTCGCCGAGGGCACCCGCGAGTGGACCGACCCCCGTACCGGCCGGCCTTCCACGGCCAAGCTCTACGACGGCACCGTCTTCCACCGCGTCATTTCCGGCTTCATGATGCAGGGCGGCGATCCGCTGGGGAACGGTACCGGTGGTCCCGGCTACGAGTTCGCCGACGAATTCCACCCCGACCTGGCCTTCGACAAGCCCTATCTGCTGGCGATGGCCAACTCGGGCCCGGCCACCAACGGCTCGCAGTTCTTCATCACGGTCGCGCCGACCACCTGGCTGACCCGTAAGCACACCATCTTCGGCGAGGTCGCGGACGAGGCCAGCAAGAAGGTCGTCGGGTCGATCATCGGCGCGCCGACCAACCCGCGCACCGACCGGCCGCTGGACGACGTCATCATCGAGACGGTCGTGATCGAGAAGCGCTGACGCGGCCCGCCGCCCCGCGGCCCGTATCCCGTACCCTTCGGAAGCACCTTCGGGGAACGTCTCAGGGGAACGTCTTCGGGAACATCGCGCCCCGCCCGCACGTAGGAGTGGGCGGGGCGTCTCAGCGCCTCCGCGCCGCATCGCGAGGCGCTTCATTCAGGGAGAAGGCTCATGGACCAGGCGGTCTGCTGCTACCGGCACCCGGACCGGGAGACCGGTATTCGCTGCACCCGGTGCGACCGGCCGATCTGCCCCGAGTGCATGGTCAACGCGTCGGTCGGCTTCCAGTGCCCGGACTGCGTCAACGAGTCCAGCCGGCACACGGCGGCGCCGCGTACGGTCGCCGGCGGCACGGTCGCGGCCGACCCGTTCCTGATCACCAAGATCCTCATCGGCCTGAACATCGCGGTGTTCCTGCTGGTCCAGGCGGTCGGCGACCGGCTGGTCTACGACCTCGGGCTGTACGCGGTCTGCGGCAACGACCCGTTCGGACAGCACGGCTGCATCGGCGTCGCCCAGGGCCCCGACCAGTGGTACCGCCTCATCACCTCGGCGTTCCTGCACCAGGCGGTCCTGCACATCGGCTTCAACATGCTGTCGCTGTGGTGGATCGGCGCCCCGCTGGAGCGGATGCTCGGCCGGGCCCGCTATCTCGCGCTCTACCTGGTCTCCGCGCTCGGCGGCAGCGCGCTGGTGCTGCTGCTCGCCCCGTCGTCGCTCACCCTGGGCGCCTCGGGCGCGGTCTACGGCCTGTTCGGCGCGACGGCCGTGTTCATGCGGCGGATGCGCTACGACATGCGGCCGGTGCTGATCCTGCTGGCGCTCAACATCGTGTTCACCTTCACCTGGGCCGACGTGAGCTGGCAGGGCCACATCGGCGGACTGGTGGCGGGTACCGCGATCGCCGTAGGGATGGCCTACGCGCCGCGCGAGCGCCGCGATCTGGTGCAGTGGGGGACCACGGCGGCGGTCCTGGTGGTCTCGATCGCGCTCAGCGTGATCGCTGTGGCGCAGGTCACGTCCTGAGGGACGGATTCGCGGCCGTGGACCCGTGTCCATTGGCGTTGATCACACGTTATCCACAGCGTGTAGGCGGGTCTTCGCAAGTTGTGCACAAGTCGCCGGAAGACCGTGTTTCACGCCCGCACAAGCCCAAGATCAGCGAAAGACCGGTGGCCGACGTCCTGGCCACCGGTCGTACCGGCGTCAACCTCGTAGAGGTTATCCACAGATCTTCCGACCTTTTCCCCACTGTGGATAACCGTGTGGACAAACGTCCGGCAGCACGCCGACGCGGCCCCCGGCACCCCGCTGGGGACGGCTACTTCCACTGGGTGGACACGACGAACCCACCCGCGATGAAGCCGAAACCGACCACGATGTTCCAGTTGCCGAACGCTTCGACGGGCAGACTGCCCTGCGTCACGTAGAACAGCACGATCCACGCCAGACCGACGATGAAGAACGCCAGCATGAGCGGCGCGACCCAGTTGCGGTTGGTGTTGAACTTTATGGCGGTGGCCGTCTTCGCCGGTGGCGGCGTGAAATCGGCCTTCTTGCGGATCCGTGACTTCGGCACGAGGGACGCTCCTGTCGATGCGCTGCGTAACCGCGCGGGTGTGCGGGGTAAGCCGGGCGGGTTCTGGGCCTGGTAAGGGTCACTACCGCTTCCGGGCGTCCGTTAGCGTAGTGCTTCCTCGGGTTATAAGGAGACAGGGTACGGTGACGGATTCAGACGGGGTATCCCCCACCCCCTCCTCCCGTCCTGCCCACCGCACCGTAGCGCTGCGGACCATGAGTGCGGGAGTCTTCGCGCTCGCCGGACTGATCTTCTGGACCAGCTTCAACACCGCCAAGGGCGTCGACATCCGCAGCGACGACCCGCTGCCGAAGCTGTCCGACACCGTACGTACCAAGAACACCCGTAATCAGCAGCTGGAGGACCAGCTCTCCGGGGTGCGCAAGGACGTGGACCGGCTGACCCGGCAGGGCGACGGCGTCAGCCCCGCCGAGCGGGCCAGGCTCGACGCCCTCGACAAGGCGGCGGGCACCGGCAAGCTGACCGGCCCCGCGATCGACGTGACGCTCAACGACGCCCCGCCGAACGCGACCGCGCTGGTCCCCGGCGTCCCCGACCCGCAGCCCAACGACCTGGTCATCCACCAGCAGGACCTCCAGGCCGTGGTCAACGCGCTGTGGCAGGGCGGCGCCCAGGGCATCCGCGTCATGGACCAGCGGCTGATCTCCACCAGCGCGGTGCGCTGCGTCGGCAACACCCTGATCCTCCAGGGCCGCGTCTACTCCCCGCCGTACCGCATCACCGCCGTCGGCGACCAGGCCAAACTGCGCAAGGCGCTCAACGACAGCCCGGCCATCCAGAACTACCTCCAGTACGTGAACGCGTACGGCCTCGGCTGGAAGGTCGGCGCGCAGAAGCGGACGACACTGCCCGGTTACTCGGGCTCGACCGACCTGCACTACGCGGAGCCGGCGTCGTGAGCGGCGGGCGTCCCCGGCCGAAGCATTGGCGAACGCATGCCGAAGCCTTTGTCCAGCCGGGCCCCCTATCACGCCGATCTCCCTTTACTCTGTTCCGGGGAAGAGGAAGGAAGGCAGCGCATGTACGGCTGGATCTGGCGGCATCTGCCGGGTAACGCGTGGGTGAGGGCTCTGATCTCGCTCGTGCTCGCCCTGGCCGTCGTCTACCTCCTCTTCCAGTACATCTTTCCGTGGGCGGAGCCGCTGCTGCCGTTCAACGAGGTCACCGTCGACAACGGGATGGCCGTCGTACGCGAGACGGGGACGGCCGCTGTCCGATGAGCGCACGCATTCTCGTGGTGGACAACTACGACTCCTTCGTCTTCAACCTGGTCCAGTACCTCTACCAACTCGGCGCCGAGTGCGAGGTGCGGCGCAACGACGAGGTCAAGCCCGCGCACGCGCAGGACGGTTTCGACGGCGTACTGCTCTCGCCCGGCCCCGGCACGCCGGAAGAGGCGGGCGTCTGCGTCGACATGGTGCGGCACTGCGCGGACACCGGGGTGCCGGTCTTCGGCGTGTGCCTCGGCCTCCAGTCGATGGCCGTCGCGTACGGCGGGGTCGTGGACCGCGCGCCGGAGCTGCTGCACGGCAAGACGTCGCCGGTGACGCACGACGGGACCGGCGTCTTCGCCGGGCTGCCGTCGCCCTTCACCGCGACCCGCTACCACTCACTCGCCGTCGAACGCGACACCGTGCCCGAGGAGTTCCGGGTCACCGCGTGGACCGAGTCCGGCGTGATCATGGGGCTGCGGCACCGGGACGCGGCCGTCGAGGGCGTGCAGTTCCACCCGGAGTCGGTGCTCACCGAGTGGGGCCATCTGATGCTGGCCAACTGGCTCGCCGAGTGCGGTGATCCGGGGGCCGTCGGCCGCTCCGAGGGGCTGGCGCCCGTGGTCGGTACGGCGGGGGGCGCCGGAGGTTCGGGAAGTCCTGCGGGGAGGGCCGGGGCGTGACCACGCTCCGCCCGGAGCGCCCCTCGGACGGCCCGATGTCCTATGAGGACACCGGGCAGTTCAAAGCCGTTGTCGAGCAGCTCGACGACCCCCTGAACGACCCTCTCCCCGGAAGACCCCCCGCGGTTCCCGAGCCGACCTACGACGAACCGGCGTACGAGAAGCCGGTGTTCGACGAGCCGGTCTTCCCGGAACCGGCGTACGAGAAGCCGGTCTTCCCCGAACCGGCCTACGAAGAGCCGGTGTTCGACGAGCCGGCCGCGCCCTGGTTCGTACCCGAGGAGCCGCCGCAGGCGGCCCCGCCTCCTCCGCCGCCCCCGGTCCGGCCCGTCACCGCGGACGAGGAGCTGGACCTCGGCACGGCGACGGTCGTGCAGCCCGTCGTGCGGCCGGTCGAGCAGCCGGCCGTCGAACCGCCCGCGGACGACGTACTCGAATCCGTCTTCCCCACCACGGAGTCGGCCCCGGAACCGGCCCCCGAGCCCGCGGGTCCCGGGCCCGGTCCGGCGTCGGGTCCCGTGCTCGGCCCCGACGGCGAGGGCGGGCGGGCCGCGCGGCGGAAGGCGGCGCAGGCACAGCAGCGCGGCGGCGCCGGACACGGCGGCCACCGCGCCAGGGGCCGTACGCCCGGTGGCGCGGCCGGTGCGGCCCCCGCCGGAGCCGTCCCGCTCAGCCGGGTCGAGGCCCGCAGGGCCGCGAAGGCCGCCAAGGAGAGCCCGGCGGTCGTCGTCAGCCGTATCGTCGGTGAGCTGTTCATCACCACCGGCGTGCTGATGCTGCTGTTCGTCACGTACCAGCTGTGGTGGACCAACGTCCGCGCGCACCAGCAGGCCAGCGGCGCCGCGAACAACCTCCAGCACCAGTGGGACGCCACGAAGGACGACCCGAACCGGGTCCCCGGCACCTTCTCGCCCGGCCAGGGCTTCGCGATCATGTACATCCCCAAGCTGGACGTCAAGGCGCCCATCGCGCAGGGCGTCTCGAAGCACAATGTGCTGGACAAGGGCATGATCGGCCACTACGACGGCGTGTTGAACACCGCGATGCCGTGGGACAAGTCCGGCAACTTCGCGGTCGCCGCCCACCGCAACACCCACGGTGAACCGTTCCGCTACATCAACCACCTGGTGCCCGGCGACAAGGTCGTGGTCGAGACGGCGGACACCTACTACACGTACGAGATCACCAGTTCGCTGGCGTCCACCCCGCCGTCCAACATCAGCGTGATCAAGCCGGTGCCGACCGGCTCCGGCTTCACCGGGCCCGGCCGCTATCTGACGCTGACCACCTGCACCCCCGAATTCACCAGCACCAACCGGTTGATCGTCTGGGGAAAGCTGACCGAGGAACGGCCGCGCAGCAAGGGCAAGCCCGACGCGCTGGTGGAGTGATCCATGCTCCAAGCGGAACTTGAGGAACGGAACGGCGTGACCACGACCAAACGCGGCGGCCGGGGGCCCATCGCGGCCACCATCAGCGTCATCGGCGAACTCCTCATCACCGCGGGCCTGGTGCTCGCGCTGTTCGTCGCCTACTCGCTGTGGTGGACGAACGTCCTCGCCGACCGCCATGAGCACAAGGCGGCGGACAAGGTCCGGCAGGACTGGGCCCGGACGCCCGACGCGGGACCGGGGAGCCTCGACACCAAGGACGGCATCGGCTTCCTGCACGTCCCCGCCATGGGCAAGGACTACGAGGTGCTGGTCAAGAAGGGCACCTCGACCAAGGTCCTCAACGAGGGCGTCGCCGGTTACTACACCGACCCCGTCCCCGCCGCGCTGCCGACCGCCAAGACCGGCAACTTCACCCTCGCCGCCCACCGCGACGGCCACGGCGCCAAGTTCCACAACATCGACAAGATCCACGACGGCGACCCGGTCGTCTTCGAGTCGAAGGACACCTGGTACGTCTACAAGGTCTACAAGATCCTCGACCAGACCTCGAAGTACAACGTCGCCGTCACCGACCAGGTCCCCAAGGAGTCCGGCAAGACCACGCCGGGCCGCTACATCACCCTCACGACCTGCACCCCCGTCTACACCTCCCGCTACCGCTACATCGTCTGGGGCGAACTCGTCCGCACCGAGAAGGTCGACGCGGCCCGCACCCCGCCGGCCGAGCTGCGGTAGGCGCGTACGGCGACACACGTGAAAGGGGGGCGGGGGGGGGGGGGGGGAGGGGGGGGGGGGGGGGGGGCGACCCCCCACCGGGGGTCGCGGCAGTCCCGCCTCCCCGCCCCCCCCCCACCCTCCCCCGCACACCGCATCCC
>NZ_JBVHLD010000010.1:0-74834 GCF_055559175.1 Streptomyces sp. NPDC024632 | reverse complement strand
TCTCGTGCGGCGGAGCCACCTCCCCCTAACAACACCAACCAGCCCCCCCCCCCCCCCCCCCCCCCCCCCCCCCCCCCCCCCCTTCACGTACTGCCGGGGGGTCAGCCGCCCCCGCCGTTGCCGTTGCCGCCGACGGCGATCAGCTTGACCGGCTGGCCCTCGGAGAGCTGCGCGCCCGCTCCGGGGTCGACCGAGATGACCATGGCGTTGTCGCCGACCGGGTTGCCGCCAGGACCGACCGCGGACACCTGGAGGTTCAGGCCGAGCCCGTCGAGTTCGGCCTTTGCCTGACCCACGGTCTTGCCACCCAGATCCCCGGGCATCTGCTTCTGCGGGTCCTGCGTCTGCGGCGGGCCGGACGAGACCGTCAGGACGATCGAGGTGTCAAGGGCGATCGGGCCCGCGCCCGGGTCCGGGGTCTGGGCGGTGACGCTGCCCTTGGCGGTCGTGTCCGAGGGGACGTCCTGCGGCGCGCGGGTGATGTTGGTGAAGCCCTGCGCCTTGAGCTGGGCGACCGCGTTGTCGTACGGGACGCCCTTGACGTCGGTGGGCGCCTTCTTCTCGGGGGCCACCGCGACGGTCAGCGTGATCGTCGTGCCCTTGGGCTGCTTCGTACCGGCCTTCGGGGTCTGGTCGAGGACGGTGTCCGGGTCTTCCGTGGTGGTCGTCTTGTTCTTGCGGTCGACCTCGAAGCCCTTGGCGGTGAGCTGGCTCGCCGCCGAGTCGTACTTGTCGTTCTTGACGTCCGGGACCTCGATCGGCGCCTGGCCCTTGGACAGGACGACCGTGACCGTCTTGTCGTCCGGGATCGCGGCGTCGGCTGCCGGGGTCTGCTTGCAGACGAGGTTCTTGTCGATGCTGTCGCAGAACTCGGCCGGACCCTGGACGATCTTCAGATCGACGTTGGTGGCCTTGGCCTGCGCGTCGGTGAGGGACGCGCCGACCAGATTCGGCACGGTGCCGTTGTCCGCGGCGCCGCTGCCGCTGAACAGCGCCTTGCCCAGGAAGATCGCGCCGACCAGGACCAGGATGCCCGCGACGACCAGCAGCACCGTGGAGGTGTTGTTGCCGCCCTTCTTCTGCCGGCGGCGGTCCGGGCGGTCGTCGTAGCCGTAACCGCCGTCCTCCTCGCGCAGCGGCGGAAGCATGGACGTGTGCTGGTCGTTCTGCGACGGCATCGCCGTGGTGGCCTGGCTGTCCGGGTAGCCGTACCCGTAGCCGACCGAGCCCATCGCCGCCGTGGCGGCCACCGGCTGCCCGTCGAGGGCCGCCTCGATGTCGGCCCGCATCTCGTCGGCCGACTGGTAGCGGTAGTTCGGGTCCTTGGTCAGCGCCTTGAGGACGATCGCGTCCATCGCGGGCGTGACCTCGGGGTCGTACACCGACGGCGGCTGCGGCTCCTCGCGCACGTGCTGGTAGGCCACCGCGACCGGGGAGTCGCCGACGAAGGGCGGCCGCACGGTCAGCAGTTCGTAGAGCAGGCAGCCGGTCGAGTACAGGTCGGAGCGGGCGTCGACCTGCTCGCCCTTGGCCTGCTCGGGGGAGAGGTACTGCGCGGTGCCGATCACGGCCGCGGTCTGCGTCATGGTCATACCGGAGTCGCCCATGGCGCGGGCGATGCCGAAGTCCATGACCTTGACCTGGCCGGTCCTGGTGAGCATGACGTTGGCGGGCTTGATGTCGCGGTGCACGATGCCGGCCCGGTGGCTGTACTCCAGGGCCTGGAGGATGCCGACCGTCATCTCCATGGCGCGCTCGGGCAGCAGCTTGCGTCCGGAGTGCAGCAGCTCACGCAGGGTGGAGCCGTCCACGTACTCCATGACGATGTACGGGATCGAGACCCCGTCGACGTAGTCCTCGCCGGTGTCGTACACGGCGACGATCGACGGGTGGTTGAGCGAGGCGGCCGACTGGGCCTCTCGGCGGAACCGGGCCTGGAACGACGGGTCGCGGGCGAGGTCCACCCGCAGCGTCTTCACGGCGACAGTGCGGCCGAGCCGGGTGTCATGGGCGAGGTACACCTCGGCCATGCCACCACGGCCGAGCACTGAGCCCAGCTCGTACCGGCCGCCGAGGCGACGCGGCTCTTCCATAGCTCTGCCCTCTCCTCAAACCCGTTCTTGACCCAAAACCGGTAATGCCGTGCCCTGCGGATGCTCGGGCATACGCTACCGGGCGTTTCTGGTCCCTTCGCGCCCTGCCCGCCCGCCGATACCCGACCGGTACCTGTCCGGTACGTGCGCCGGTCCCGGGGGCGGTCTCCGGACCGTTTCCGGCGCCGGGACCGGGCCTGACACCGGGTTCGACGCCGGGCCGGGGACCGTGCCGGGGACCGGGCCTGCCGGGCGGCCGGCCCTCACTTGTTGAGGACGGCCTCCATGACCTTCTTGGCGATCGGCGCGGCCAGACCGCCACCGCTGACGTCGTCGTGGTTGGCCGCACCGTCCTCGACGACGACCGCGACGGCGACCGGCGACCCCTGGTCGGTCATCGCGTACGAGACGAACCAGGCGTACGGCGTGCCCTCGTTGTTGATGCCGTTCTGCGCGGTGCCGGTCTTGCCGCCGACCTTGACGCCGG
Source organism: Streptomyces sp. NPDC024632 (assembly GCF_055559175.1). NCBI lineage: Bacteria > Bacillati > Actinomycetota > Actinomycetes > Kitasatosporales > Streptomycetaceae > Streptomyces > Streptomyces sp. NPDC024632. The sequence continues at coordinate 72,254 of NZ_JBVHLD010000010.1, read as the reverse complement.
AGATCTTGGCGTTGGTGCCGGTGCCGGAGTTGACCACCGTCTCCATCATCGTCTGGAGCTTCTGCGCGTTCTCCGGCGACAGCGGCTGCGACATCTCGCTCGGGTTGGTCTGCGAGATGGTGCTCAGATTCGGCGCCACCAGCTTGTCGACCATGTACGGCTTCATCAGCTTGCCGTTGTTGGCGATGGCCGAGGCGACCATCGCCATCTGGAGCGGAGTGGCCGCGGTGTCGAACTGGCCGATGGAGGAGAGCGCGACCTGGTCCTTGGTCATCTTGGTGTCGAAGTTGCTGGCGTTCGCGCGGACCGGGACGAACTGCTCCTTGTTGAAGCCGAACTTCTCCGCCTCGTCGACCATCGCCTGGAGGCCCACCTTGTCCGCGCCCAGGTGGCCGAAGACGGTGTTGCACGAAACCCGCAGGGCGTCGATCAGCGACGCTTCCTTGCAAGGGATGTTGCCCTCGTTCTTCAGCGGGGTCGTGGTGCCGGGAAGGATGTAGGGCAGCGGGGTGTCGGTCTTCGCGTTGATGTCGGTCACCGCGCCGTTCTCCAGCGCCGCGGCGGCCGTCACCAGCTTGAACGTCGAACCCGGCGGGTACGTCTGGCGCAGCGCGCGGTTCTGCGTCGGGTCGTCGGGGTCGTTCTTCTTGTCGAGCGCGACCCAGTTCTTCTCGTCGGTCTTGGAGTTGCCCGCGATGGTCGACGGGTCGTACGACGGGGTGCTCGCCATGGCCAGGATCGCGCCGGTGCCGGGGTCGAGCGCGACGACCGCGCCCTTCTTGTTCCCCAGGCCCTGGAACGCGGCCTTCTGCGCCTTGGCGTTCAGCGTCGTGACGACGTTGCCGCCCTGCTTCTCCTTGCCGGTCAGCAGGTCGATGGTGCGGTTGAAGAACAGCCGGTCGTCGTTGCCGGTGAGGAACTTGTCCTCGACGCCTTCGAGGAAGGTGGTGCCGAACGCCTGGGAGGCGTGGCCGGTGACCGGCGCCCACATCGGGCCGTCGACGTAGGTCCGCTTGAACTTGAAGTCGCTGCCCGTGGTCTCGGTGTGACCGGTGATCGCCTTGCCGCCGTCGACGATGATGTCGCCGCGCGGCTGGGCGTACTGGTTGATGGCGACCCGGCGGTTGTGCACGTCGTTGGAGAGCTGGTCGGCCTGGACGAACTGCACGTAGTTCACGCGCAGCAGAAGGGCGAGGACGAGCAGACCGCAGAAGACCGCGACCCGTCGGAGAGGCTTGTTCACTGGGTGCGCACCACCTGGGTCGGTTCGGCATCGGGGGAGGGGGCCGGGCTCGGGGCCGGACGGCGGGCGGTGTCGCTGATCCGCAGCAGGATCGCGACCAGCGCCCAGTTGGCGATCACCGAGGAGCCGCCCTGCGCCAGGAACGGCATGGTCATACCGGTCAGCGGGATGAGCCCGGTGACGCCGCCCGCGACCACGAAGACCTGGAGCGCGAAGGCGCCCGACAGGCCGATCGCCAGCAGCTTGCCGAACGGGTCGCGGGCCGCGAGGGCCGTCCGCACACCGCGCTCGATCAGCAGGGCGTACAGCAGCAGGACGGCCATCAGGCCCGCCAGGCCCAGCTCCTCGCCGACGGTGGCGAGGATGTAGTCGCTCTTCGGCGCGATGCCGCCGATCAGCCGGGAGTAGCCCTGGCCGAGTCCCGAGCCGAAGATGCCGCCGGAGCCGAACGCGTACATCGTCTGCGCGGTCTCGGTGACACCGCCGTTGGACGCCAGTTGCAGGGGGTGCAGCCAGTTGTGGACGCGCTCCTTGACGTGCGGCTCGATCGAGGAGACGACGACCGCGCCGCCCGCGCTGAGCAGCAGGCCGAAGACGATCCAGCTGGTCCGCTCGGTGGCGACGTACAGCATGATCACGAACAGGCCGAAGAAGAGCAGCGAGGTGCCGAGGTCGGTCTCGAAGACCAGGATCAGCAGGCTGATGCCCCAGATCACCAGGATCGGGCCGAGGTCGCGGCCACGCGGCAGGTACAGGCCCATGAAGCGGCGGCTGGCCAGCGCCAGCGCGTCCCGCTTGACCATCAGGTATCCGGCGAAGAAGACGGTGATGACGATCTTCGCGAACTCACCGGGCTGGAGCGAGCCGATGCCCGGCAGCGTGATCCAGATCTTCGCGCCGTTCACCCCGGGGAAGAAGATCGGCGCGACCAGCAGGGCCAGCGCCACCATCATCGAGATGTACGTGTACCGCTGGAGGATGCGGTGGTCCTTGAGGAAGACCAGCACGCCGACGAAGAGCGCCACTCCGAGCGTGGACCACATGAGCTGGTTGGGCGCCATGGCCTTGCCCAGCGACGGCTCCTGGTCGAGCCGCCAGATGAGCACCAGGCCGAGGCCGTTGAGCAGCGTGGCGATCGGCAGCATCAGCGGGTCGGCGTACGGCGCGAATTTACGGACCAGCAGGTGCGCGATCCCCGCGAGCAGGCCGAGGCCGAGGCCGTAGCTGAGCAGCCCCGCCGGGACCGAGTCGTTCTTGGCGAGCCCGACGTTGGCGTAGGCGAAGACCGGGATGAGCACCGCGAAGACCAGCAGCGCCAGTTCGGTGTTGCGACGGTTGGGCGCGCCGATCGACGTGATGGTGGTGGTGTTGCTGGCGCTCATGACGAGCCGACTCCTCCTGCTGGTCCCGCCGCCGGCGCGCTCGCCGGTCCCCGCGGGGCTTCCGGTGCGCGACCAGCCGCTACTGCTGGCTCGTACCGCACTGCTGGGCCAGCTTCTTCTCGTCGGGCGTCAGCGGCGGCGTGGGGTCCGCCGTCGGGGTGGCGCTGCTCTTCTTCGCACCCGGCGTGCCGGTGGTGCCCGCTGCGGGCATCTTGTCCTCGGCGGCCTTCGCCGCCGCCTTGGCCTGGTCGGCGAGGGTCTTGGCCGTCGCGACCTTCTTGCAGACACCGGCCTGCGTCGCCAGCTCGTCGGCCTTGTCGTCGGCCTGGCCGAGGCTGCTGAGCGCGATGGTGTCCTGGACCTGCTTCTGCTGGTAGGCCGGTAGGTACTTGAGTTCGATGTCGGGGCGGTCCTTGTGGACCTTCGACAGCTTGATCCAGGCCAGCTTCTGGTCGATGCCCTGGTACACGGCGACGTGGTCGCCCTTGGCGCCGACGTAGTACTGCGTCTGCGTCCACGCGTAACCGCCGTACAGACCGCCGGCGATGACGGCGAGCACGATGACGGTGATCGCCGTGCGCTTGGGCCACTTACGGGTCTTGGCGGGCTTGGTCTGGCCGTCGTCGTCGTACGACCCGAAGGTGCCCAGCGGCGCGGCGCCGGCCGCGCCGGGTTCGCCGCTGCCGGGCGGGCCGAAGGAGCCCGCGGGGCCCTGCTGCTGCGGCGGGGGCGTACGGCCGAGCTCGGAGGCGCGCCCCGCCGGGGTCTGGAGGTGCCGCGGGTCGCTCAGCGGGAGCTGGGTCTCGGCGACCGCGCCGACGACCACCGGGGTGTCGTTGAGCTGCGCCGCCAGCGTGTCGCCGTCGTCGGTGTCCAGCACGTCCGCGACGATGCAGGTGATGTTGTCGGGTCCGCCGCCGCGCAGCGCGAGCTGGATCAGCTCCTGCACGGTCTCGTGCGGCGCCTGGTACCCGGCGAGGGTGTCCTCCAGCGTCTGGTGGCTGACGACGCCGGACAGGCCGTCGGAGCAGATCAGATACCGGTCGCCGACCCGCACCTCGCGGATCGACAGGTCGGGCTCGACGTGTTCGCCACTGCCCAGCGCGCGCATCAGCAGGGAGCGCTGCGGGTGGGTGGTGGCCTCCTCCTCGGTGATCCGGCCCTCGTCGACCAGCCGCTGCACCCAGGTGTGGTCCTGGGTGATCTGGGTGAGGACGCCGTCCCGGAGGAGATACGCGCGGGAGTCGCCGACGTGCACCAGGCCGAGCCGCTGGCCCGTCCACAGCAGCGCGGTCAGCGTGGTGCCCATGCCTTCGAGCTGCGGGTCCTCCTGGACCATGTGCAGCAGTTGGTCATTGGCCCGCTGCACGGCGGTGCCGAGCGAGGTGAGGATGTCGGAGCCGGGGATGTCGTCGTCGAGCGTGACGATGGTGGAGATCACCTCGGACGAGGCGACCTCGCCGGCGGCCTGTCCGCCCATGCCGTCGGCAATCGCGAGCAGACGCGGACCGGCGTAGCCGGAGTCCTCGTTCCCCTCGCGGATCATGCCCTTGTGCGAACCGGCGGCGAAACGCAGGCTCAAAGACATGCGCACCTCCCCCGTCGGCTCCGGGTACATCCGCACGCTGCCCACCCTCTCGCTCGCGCGTCGTGGCTCCGCTCGCCCATAGTGCGACTACTTCCGCAGCTCGATGACGGTCTTGCCGATGCGGATCGGCGCACCCAGCGGGACAGGGGTCGGCGTGGTCAGCCGGTTCCGGTCCAGATAGGTGCCGTTCGTGGATCCGAGGTCCTCGACGATCCACTGGCCGTCGCGGTCCGGGTAGATCCTGGCATGCCGACTGGACGCGTAGTCGTCGTCGAGCACAATCGTCGAGTCATGTGCCCGGCCGAGGGTGATCGTCTGGCCCTGCAACGCGACCGTCGTCCCCGCGAGCGAGCCCTCGGCGACCACCAGTTTGGTGGGGGCGCCGCGGCGCTGGCGGTTGTTCTGCGGCTGCTGCCGCGGCTGGGCCTGCGCGGCGGCGGCCTGCTGCTGGCGCTGCTGCGGAGGACGCGACTGGCCGTCCCCGCGGCGCGCCGCTCGCTGGGTCACCCGGGTACCGAAGAGGTCGCTGCGGATGACCTGCACCGCGACGATCACGAACAGCCACAGAACGGCGAGGAAACCCAACCGCATGACCGTCAGGGTCAGCTCTGACATTGCCCCCGCTTCACCCTTCGGCTTGCCTGTACACGATGGTGGTGCTCCCCACGACAATGCGGGAGCCGTCGCGGAGCGTAGCGCGCGTGGTGTGCTGTCCGTCCACCACAATGCCGTTTGTCGACCCGAGGTCCTGGACCACGGACGGCGTTCCGACCCGGATCTCGCAGTGTTTGCGCGATACGCCCGGGTCGTCCACCCGCACGTCGGCCTCGGTGGAACGGCCGAGAACGAGCGTCGAGCGGGAGATCTGGTGGCGGTTGCCGTTGATCTCGATCCAGCGGCGGGTGGCCGCGCCGGGGGCCCCCGCGGGAGCGCCGGTGCCGGGCAGCCGCGTGACGGGCGCCACACCGTGACGGGCGCCACCGCCGCCGGGGGGCGGTGCGGCGGGCATCGGCGGCGGACCCGAGGGCCGCTGCGGTCCGCCGGGCTGCGCGTACGTCGGACGCTGCGGCGCCTGCGGCTGGTGCTGCGGGCTCTGCTGGTACGAGGGGGCGGCCGGGGCCTGGTGGGCGGCCTGGTGGGCGGCTTGGGGCGCGCCGCCCTGGTGCTGCGACTCGCTGGAGGCCAGCGTGCGGCTGCGCACCCGGTAGAGCCCGGTGTCCAGGTCGTCGGCCCGCTCCAGGTGCACCTTGATGGTGCCCATGAACGTGTAGCGCTGCTGCTTGGCGTAGTCGCGGACCATCCCGGCCAGCTCGTCGCCGAGCTGCACCGCGTACGGGCTCAGCCGCTCGAAGTCGCCGGAGCTGAGCTCCACGATGAAGTCGTTGGGCACGACGGTGCGGTCGCGGTTCCAGATCGTGGCGTTGTTGTCGCACTCGCGCTGGAGCGCGCCCGCGATCTCGACGGGCTGCACCTCGCTCTTGAACACTTTGGCGAAGGTGCCGTTCACCAGGCCCTCCAGGCGCTGCTCAAAGCGCTTCAGTACTCCCACGGGGCACCTCCCTCCTCGCGACCTTCCGGCCCAACGATTTCCGATACTGCTTACTGATCGTATCCACGCGCGGGAAAAACCTGTGGTTCCCCGAATCCCCTGGACCGGGCAGTGTCAACCCTCACACCGCCCGCGCCTCCTCCGCCGTCCCCCACTGGGATGGTAGATGCGCGTTCTGTCCATGGTGCCCGGTTCGCCGTCGTTCACCGCCGCCCTGTCCCCTCCCAGTGTCCCGCACCGCCCCCGGGTCCCTCTCCCACCTGCCCCCGCCCGGCTCCCGGCACTCCCCGGGCCGCCCGAACGCATGTGATTCCACCCCGGACCTCGTGCTAATCTTCTGCATGTCGGGAGGCCCTCCCACACCACTCGGACCCACCGGTCCGGACCGTGTGTGAGAATCAAACGGCAACACCCATGCGCGGGTGGCGGAATAGGCAGACGCGCTGGATTCAGGTTCCAGTGCCCGAAAGGGCGTGGGGGTTCAACTCCCCCCTCGCGCACAAAGAGGTACCGACGACACGGGCCTCCGGAAGTGACGAAAGTCGCGGCCGGGGGTCCGTTTCTCATTCCCCGGCGGGCCGGCTCCGGCCGGCAGGTCGCCTTCCCCCCGCCGATCCCCGCGGATCGGTCACGGCGGACGGCCCCGCGCGGCGCATCCCGGTGACGTACTGAAGGCCCGGGGGATCGAACGGCGGCGAACGGTGGCATCGGGGCGGGAACCGGTGCAGGGTGGTGTGCGTTGGAGTCATTGGGCAAAGGAATCGTCAAGTGGCGCGGCCCGCGCCGGATTGAGCAGGGAGATACACCATGGGTGTCAGCCTCTCCAAGGGCGGCAATGTCTCACTGACCAAGGAGGCCCCCGGACTCACGGCGGTCACTGTCGGCCTGGGCTGGGACGTGCGCACGACCACCGGTTCGGACTTCGACCTGGACGCGAGCGCGCTGCTGCTCGACGCCACGGGCAAGGTCCTGTCGGACAAGCACTTCATCTTCTTCAACAATCTCAAGAGCCCGGACGGCTCCGTCGAGCACACCGGTGACAACCTCACCGGTGAGGGCGAGGGCGACGACGAGGCGGTCAAGGTCAATCTGGCCACCGTGCCCGCCGAGGTCGACAAGATCGTCTTCCCGGTCTCGATCTACGAGGGCGAGAGCCGTCAGCAGAGCTTCGGCCAGGTGCGCAACGCGTTCATCCGCGTCGTCAACCAGGCCGGCGGCGCCGAGATCGCCCGCTACGACCTCACCGAGGACGCCTCCACGGAGACCGCGATGGTCTTCGGCGAGCTGTACCGCAACGGCGCCGAGTGGAAGTTCCGGGCCGTCGGCCAGGGCTACGCCTCCGGCCTGCGCGGTATCGCCCAGGACTTCGGCGTCAACCTCTGACGTGACGCCGTCGTTTTCGACGCGGCGCTTGACGTAGAGTCGGGCTCGTAGCGGCCCCGCCCGCGACCGTGCAGGTCGCGGGCGGGGCCGTTTTCGCTTGAAGGGCCCGAGCTTTTGTGCGACGGGTCTTTTGTGAGGGGCCCTTGTAGGACGGGGCCGCCCGCGGGTTACGGCAGCGGGTGCGCCGCCGCGTCCGCGTTGTAGCGGACCAGATACGCGGCGAAGCGCGCCAGATCCTCCGGGTCCCAGGCGGCCAGCCGCTCCTGGAAGATCTCCTTGCGGCTGACCCGCGCCGCGGCCAGCGTCTCGATCCCGTGCTGCGCGAGGTGCAGCACCTGCACGCGGTGGTCGGTGGCGTCCACCCGGCGCTCGATGTACCCGAGCCGTTCCAGCGCGGCCACCTGGCGGCTGACCGTGGACTTGTCGAGCAGATAGTGCGCGGCGAGGTCCGTCGCCCGGCAGCCCTGCTGCTCCTCCAGGTGCGCGAGGATGGTGAACGACACCAGCGACAGCTCGGGGTGCATGCGCGCGGCCGTGGCACGCGCCCGGCGCGCGAAGGCGGTCAACTCCCGCTGGATGCTCTCCACGGACGCCTCCCGTGCGGACATCGCGGCCACTCCATCCCGTCTCCACCTGCGCCGTTGTGGGACGCAACGGTATCAAGCGGGCAACGGAAGTTCGAACCAGACGACCTTCCCGACCGCCTTCCTGCTGGTGCCCCAGCGCCGCGACAGATTCGACACCAGCGCCAGCCCGCGCCCCTGCTCGTCGTCGGCGTCCGCGCGCTGCAACTGGGGCAGATTGTGGTTGTCGTCGCTGACCTCGACCAGCAGCTTCCCGACCCGCATCAGCCGTAGCTCGACCTCGTACGAGGCGGCCCGGATCGCGTTGGTGACCAGCTCGCTGACCAGCAACTCCGTGGTGTCGCTGAGGCGTTCGAGGCCCCACGCGGCGAGCTGGCGGCGGGTCAGGTCGCGGGCGGTGGCGACCTCGGCGTGGTCGAGCCGCAGCGTCCACTCGGCCACGTCCCGCGGTGCGATGCCCTCGAACCGGGCGACGAGCAGCGCCACGTCGTCCCTGCGGTCCTCCGAGTGCAGGCGAGCGAGGATCTGCGCGCAGACGTCCTCGGGGGTCTGCTCCGGCTCGATGACGGTGGCGCACAGCGCGGCGAGCCCCGCGTCTATGCCCTGGCCGCGCACCTCGACGAGGCCGTCCGTGCACAGCACCAGCCAACTGCCGTCGGGTACGGGGAACTCCACCGTCTCGAACGGCACCCCGCCGACGCCGATCGGCGCGCCGCCGGGGATCTCCAGCAGCTCGGCCCGCCCGTCGTAACCGACCAGGACCGGCGGGATGTGACCGGCGTTGGCGAGCGTGAGGCTGCGGTGGATCGGGTCGTAGACGGCGTAGACGCAGGTGGCGAGGTGTTCGGTGCCGAGCCGGTGCGCCAGGTTGTCCAGGTGCCGCAGCAACTGGGCGGGCGGCAGGTCCAGGGCGGCCATGGTGATGACCGCCGTACGGAACTGGCCCATCACGGCCGCTGCCTGGAGGCCGTGGCCCATCACGTCGCCGACGATCAACGCCACGCGCCCGCCAGGCAGTTGGATGGCATCGAACCAGTCGCCGCCGACCTGGGCCTGCCGGTCGCCCGGCATGTAGTGGTGTGCGATCCGGACACCGGGAATCCGCGGCGGCCGGGTGGGCATCATCGAGCGTTGCAGTGTGGCGGCGGCGCGCGATTCCTGACGGTGCAGGCGGGCGTTGTCGATGTGGACGGCGCCGCGCGCGACGACCTCGGTGGCCGTGGCGGCGTCCCGCGCGTCGAACGGGCGGCGGCCGGGGCCGCGCAGGAAGCAGACCCGGCCCAGTACGGTGCCGCGCGCGGTGAGCGGCGCCACGATCATCGAGTGTCCGGGCAGCAGCGGGCCGAGCGCGGGCACGCCGAGGTCGAGCGCTATGTCGGGTGCGACCGAGGAGTCCACGACGGGGACGAGGACATGGTCGCCGAGCCGCGGCACGATCCCGTCGACGGCGAGCGAGAGCAACTCGCCCTCCGGCAGGGCCGTTTCCCACGGTCCGGGCGGTCCGTCGTGGCCGATGGCGACGCGCCGGACGAGGACGGTGGCGGCCGGGCGGTCGTCCTTGGGCGGCTCGGAGTCGGAGAAGAGCTGGTCCACGATCAGGACGGCCGCGAAGTCCGCGAAGCGCGGCACGGTCACCGCGCACAGCTCGCGGGCGGTGGTCTGGAGGTCGAGCGTGGAGCCGACCACCGCGCCGGTCTCGCGCAGCAGCGCCAACTGCTCGTCCAGCGCGGTGCCCGGCAGGTGGGAGGCGTAGGGGCGGCCGAGTACGTGGCCGCCGAGCGGGTGGGCGCCGGACGCGGGGCCGCCGGGTTCGGGTCCGAACGGGGCGTGTCCGTAGGGGGGTTGGCCGAAGGGGGCCTGGCCCGGTGGCGTGCCGAGCGGCTGGACGGACGGCGGGCCGCTGAGGACCGGGGCGAGGCCGGGCGCGAAGCCGGGGGCGAGACCAGGTGTGAACTCGGTCGGGGACAGCGGCTGTTGGCCGGTCAGGGCGTCCGCCGAGCCGTTGGGGCCGAGGTCGGAGGTCAGGGAGGTGAGGGAGGCGAAGGGCACGGCGGTCAGTGCCGAGGCGCTGGAACGGTCGCCTGCGGGGGCGGCCTCCGCGCCGCCGTTCGCCCCGTGGACGTACTCGGGGTCGCGGCCGGGGCCGTACGCGGCGGTGTGTCCGGGGGTCTGGTCGGGGGGCTGGTCGTGGCCGGGTCCGGGTGCGGGTCCGGGGCCGCGTTCCGCTCCGGGGCGCGGGCCGGGCAGCAACTCCCTGCGCAGGGACGGGTCCTGCTGGTCGGCGCGGGCGGCGGCGGCCATGCGGGCGTAGTCGTGCGGGGTGACCGGGAGCCGTGTGCCGCCGTCCACTTCGAGCGCCGGGGGACCGAGCGGCGCGATCTGCCGGACGAGCCGGTCGAGCCGTCCCGCGCTGACGCCGGGCAGTACGGTGCCCAGCCGGGCCGCGAGGGCCAGCGCCTGCGCCGGGTCGGCGACGCTGCCCAGGACGGCGGCCACCGAGATGTCCTGACGCTGCGGGCCTTCCGCGGTGTAGGGGAGTAAGCGACCGCCGAGCGCGATCCGCAGGCCGCCCGTGCGCAGCGGTTTGGCGTGCGCCGCGATGGCCAGCAGGCTGCGTCCGCCCGGCTCGGCGACGCGGTACGTCCACCACAGGACGTCCTTCAGCGCGCCGTCCCGGTCGGTGGCCGCGAGCGCGCCCGCCCACGCGGGCTGCGTGAGGTCGTCCAGCAGGTCGAGGGTGTCCTGGTGCGGCGAGGACGAGGTGCGCGCGACGCCCGCGGCGGACCGGGCGGGTGTCAGCAGCCCCGAGGCCCGGTGGCCGAAGACGTGATCCCAGCGGTGCCCGAACAGCTCCTCCGCGCCGCGGTTCCAGTACGAGATCCGGCCGTCGGGGTCGACGCAGAGGACGGCGAGGCGCAGCAGGGCGGCCACGCCGGTGAGGCCGTCGCCGAGGGGGCTCCGGCCGTTGGCGCTCCGGCCGCCGGGGACTTGGGTGGTGGGGCCTGGGGCGTTGGGGCCTTGGGCATGGGGACCCTGGCCGTCGGACTCTCGCGTGTGGGGACCCGGGCTGTCGTGACCTGCGCTGTCGTGACCTGCGCTGTGGGGCGCGTCGAGGCTCGTACGGACGCTGTCCGCACCGGCGTGCTCCGTACCGGCCCTGTCCGTATCGACGTCCTCCGTACGGCTGCTGGTGTCGCTGCCACCGGTCGGCGGGTGGTCGGAGGCATGGGGGTCGCGCCGTGGGTGCCGCTCGGTGCCCTGGCGCGGCCGGTCTGCCTGTGCCGACTCGTCGGCCCGGGGTTCCGGATGCTCCGGTTGGTCGTGGAGGTCCTGCTGTTCGCGCTGTTCGTAGCGGGCGGAGCGGTCCGTCCGGTGTTCTGCGTCGCTGGCTGCGGGCTGCCGGGTGATCTCGTCCAACGTCGTGCACCTGCGGTTCGGCGCTGAGTAGGGTCCTGACGTCAAGGCAAGCACGAAATCCTGTGCGGGGTCGACCTATTGGCCGGATTACCCCCGGCGGTGGGGATTTGGCGTCCGTCCGTTGACGTGGGCGGTGGGGAGGGTGACCGGTGGATTCGAGAGTGCCGCATGTGGCGGGATTCGCGCGATGGCCGCATGGGGCGTCGCCGAAGCGGGCGGGGAAGGCGCTGCGGGAGAAGGTGCCGCGCGCCGCGCACGGCCGGCCGCCCTCCGGCATGTGGCGCGACACGGCGGACGTCGTCCCTGCGGTGGCCGGCGCGCTCGCGGCGACCGCGCCCCGGACCTCGACCGCGCCCCGGACCTCGGCTGCCCCCTGGACCTCGGCTGCCCCCTGGACCTCGACCGCGCCCTGGACCTCGGCCGCGCTCCGGGCCGTCCACGACTCCAACGCGGGCCGGATACCCGAGCTGATACCGCTGCGCGTCGGCCGTATGGCCGCGAGCCCCTTCGCCTTCCTGCGCGGGTCCGCCGGGCTGATGGCCGCCGACCTCGCCGACAGCCCGGTGACCGGTGTCGGCGCGCAGATCTGCGGTGACGCGCACGCCGCGAACTTCGGCCTCTACGGCGACGCCCGCGGCCGTCTCGTCATGGACATCAACGACTTCGACGAGACCGTCGTCGGCCCCTGGGAGTGGGACGTCAAACGGCTCGCGGCCTCGCTGGTGCTGGCCGGGCGGGAGGCGGGCGCGGCCGAGGACGTGTGCCGGGCGGCGGCGTACAGCGCGGTGGGCGCGTACCGGCGGACGATGCGGCTGCTGGCGAAGCTGCCCGTGCTCGACGCGTGGAACGCCATCGCCGACGAGGAACTGGTCACCCACGCCGACGCCCGCGACCTGCTCGGCACGATCGAGCGGGTCTCGGCGAAGGCCATGGGCAACACCAGCGCCAGATTCGCGGCGAAGGCCACGGCGGCCGTGGACGGCGGCGGGCGGCGCTTCACCGACGCGCCGCCCGTGCTGCGCCGGGTCGCGGACCGCGAGGCGACGGCGGTCGCGGGCGCCCTGGACGGCTATCTGCGGACGGTCGGCGAGGACCGGCTGCCGCTGCTCGCCCGTTACTCCGTCCACGACGTGGCCTTCCGCGTCGTCGGCACCGGAAGCGTCGGCACCCGCTCGTACGTGGTGCTGCTCCTCGACCACCTGGGAGAGCCGCTGGTGCTCCAGATCAAGGAGGCCAGGGCGTCGGCGCTGCTGCCGTACGTGGCCAAGGCCGGATTTCCGGCCGGTCCGGTGGGGCACGAGGGCCGCAGAGTGGTGCTGGGCCAGAAACGTATGCAGGTGGTGAGCGACTTCCTGCTGGGGTGGACGGACGTGGACGCGGTGCCGTACCAGGTGCGGCAGTTCAGGAACCGCAAGGGCAGCGTCGATCCCGCCGGGCTGGAGCCGGGCCTGCTCGACGACTACGGGCGGATGACCGGCGCCCTGCTGGCCAGGGCGCACGCCCACAGCGCCGACCCCCGGCTGATCGCGGGCTACTGCGGCAAGGGCGAGGCGCTGGACGAGGCCGTCGCGGACTTCGCCGTCGGCTACGCGGACCGTACGGAGGCGGACCACGCGGAGCTGCTGGCGGCGGTCCGGTCGGGGCGGCTGCCGGCGGAGCTGGGGGTGTAGGGGGGTTCCCCGGCCGGGGTGTCCGGGGTGTCCGGGGCGACCGGGTTGCCGGGGGTGTCCGGGTTGCCCGGGGCGTCCGGTTGTCAGGGCGGTGTCAGGGCCGGGCGGTGCGAGCCCGTACGGGGGCGGGCGCGCGGGTCGGCGCAGGTGGGCGGGGCGCCGTGGCGTGATCCGTGCGGGCGGGCGCTGCCGCGCCCCGCGGCCCCGCGAAGATCGGTCGTGCAGGGCCTAGGCTGTCCGAGTGACGAACAGCTCAGGAACCGAGTCCTCCGCCTCTTCCGCCACCTTCGCCGGACCCTCCGAGCCCGGCTCGCAGGATCGGCTGGCGAAGGCGGTACGCGCGGCTGAGCAGGCGTTGATCGAATTCGAGATCGCGGTCGAGACCTTCCGGGTCGAGGTGGAGAACTTCTCCCGGCTGCACCACCAGCGGCTCGGCCCGATGTACGCGCGGCTGGACGAGCTGGACGCGCTGGTCGCGGAGGCCGTCGCCGCCCACAGCGGTGAGCGGGAGGACATCGAGCGCGCCTGGGAGGCCAGGGCGCTGGTGATGCCGATGCCGGGCGTCGAGGAGCTGTTCGGCGGGCTGCTCGGCACGGACGGGGTACGGCCGGTCGACGACCCGAACCCGCCGCGCCGCGTCCGCCCCGGCAAGGAGGCGCAGCGCCTCTACCGCGAGCTGGCCCGCAAGGCGCACCCCGACCTCGCCCAGGACGAGAAGGAGAAGGAGCGCCGCAGCGCCTTCATCGCCCGCGTCAACGAGGCGTACGCCTACGCCGACGAGGACACGCTGCGCGCCCTGTCCGCGGAGTGGGACGCGGGTCCCGTCGCGGACGAGGAGCTGCCGAGCGAGGCCGAGGTCCTCTACGCCCGGCTGGAGTGGCTGGCCGAACGCAAGGAGAAGCTGGCCGCCATCGCCGTCGAGCTGGACGAGAGCGCCATCGGCCAGATGATGAAGCTCTCCCCGGACGACCCCGACGCCCTCCTCAACGAGATCGCCGAACAGCTCCTGACCCAGGTCGCCCAACGCGAGGCCCGCCTGGCGGAACTGGTCCGCGACCCCGAATAGCGCCTCGCGGCCCGCTCGCACGACCCGCGCTTCCGCCCGGACGCCCCCTGCGGGCCCGGTCCCGGTGCGGGCGTCGGGGGGACCCCGGGGAATCGGGCGGGGCGGGGGGTGGTTGGGGGCTGAGGTAGGTTTTTTCGGGTCAGCCAGTGATCTGGTGAGCCAAGGTGAGCGGGTCGCGGTTTCGCGGGCCGCGATTTCGTGCCCAGGAGGCCGCGTCCGATGTTCCGCTCTGAGCTGCCCGCGGTGGATGCCGCCGCCGTACCGGCCGACGCGATCCTGCTGGACGTGCGGGAGAACGAGGAATGGGCGGCCGGTCACGCCGAGGGCGCCGTGCACATCCCGATGGGCGAGGTCGTCTCGCGGATCGGTGAGGTGCCGGAGGGCGGCCGGGTGCACGTGGTGTGCCGCGTCGGCGGTCGCTCCGCCCAGGTCGCGCAGTACCTGATCGCCCAGGGCGTGGACGCGGTGAACGTCAGCGGCGGCATGCTCGACTGGGAGGCCGCCGGCCGCCCGGTGGTGGACGGCAGCGGCAGCGACGGCTTCGTCCTGTAAGCAGCCCCGCTGGGGTCACGTGGTCAGCGGATGGGCGGCGATCAGGTCGCCCAACGCCTCCTCGTGGGCCGCGGCCGGGCCCAGCGCCAGCTCCCACTGCTTGGCCCACGCGTGGTACCGGTGCAGCGGATAGTCGGTGTCCGCGCCGAATCCGCCGTGCAGGTGCTGCGCGGTCTGTACGACCCTGCGGACGCCCTCGGCCGCCCAGATCTTTGCCACCGCCACATCACCCGCGACCGGCAGGGGTCCGGACGCCGAGGTGCTGAGCCGCCAGGCCGCCTGCCACAGGGTGGCCTCCATCGCCCGCAGGTCGATGTAACGGTCGGCGGACTGCACCGCGACCGCCTGGAACGTGGCGATCGGATACCCGAACTGCTGCCGCTTCGAGGCGTACGCGCTGGTCATCCCCAGCACCGCCTCCCCCAGCCCGAGCGCCAGCGCGCAGGTGCCGACGGTCAGCGCCTGCCGCAGCCACTCCCAGGCGCCGTCCGCGTCCAGCACATCCGTCGCGGGCACCCCCACACCGTCCAGCGTGACCTCGGCGAACCGCTCGCCGTTGGTGGAGACCTGCTCCGCCGGCGCCACCCCGTCCGCGTCCAGGGGAACGACGGCCACCACCGCCGCGCCGTCCGCCGTGTGCGCGGGCACCAGCACCAGGTCGCAGCTCCGCGCCCACGGCACCCCGGTCTGCACCCCGTCGAGCACGAAGCCGCCGCCGTCGGTGCCGCCGACGTCCACCCGCTGTGCCCGGACGGCGAGTTCGGCCCCGTCGTGCCCGCTGCGGCCGTTGGCGGCGACGGTGAGGACGGTCTCGCCGCGACCGGCCGCCGCCAGCAGCCGTTCGCGCAGGGGCGCGGAGCCGTAGCGCTGGACGGCGAGCGCCCCGGCGCAGCTCTCCAGCAGCGGGACCCGCGCCAGCACCCGCCCCGCCTCGCGCAGTACGAGGCAGAGCGCGATGGGGTCGAGCCCCGCCCCGCCGTACGCCTCGTCCAGCGTCAGGCTCAGCAGGTCGCCGTCGGCGAGCTTGCGCCACAGCGCGCGGTCGAAGTCCTCGGCGACCGCGCCGGGGGTCAGCGCGGGGCTGGGCACCCCGTCCACCGCCACCCCGGAGAAGACGGACTTCGCCGCCTCGACCGCCGCCAATTGCTCCTCGGTGAAGCCGAAGTCCACGATCCGCTCCTCCCGCCACCAATTCTGACGATGCGTCAGATTAGGGCGGTCAGGCGTCGAAGTCCACCTCGACGACGGAAGTCACCGGGTGCGACTGACAGGCCAGCACATATCCGGCCTCCGTCTCCTCGGGCTCCAGCGCGTAGTTCCGGTCCATCCGCACCTCGCCGCTGACCAGCCGCGTCCGGCAGGTCCCGCAGACCCCGCCCTTGCAGGCGTACGGGGCGTCCGACCGGTTGCGCAGCACCGTCTCCAGCACCGACTCCCCTGCCAGGGACGGCCATTGACCGCCACGGCCGTCGAGCGTCGCCCGTACGGTGCCGCCGCCGGGTATCGGCTCGGCCGCGGTGACGGCCGCCGGTACCTCGTCCACATGGAAGATCTCCTGATGGACGCGGGACCGGGGGACACCCAGCGTGCGCAGCGCCCGCTCGGCCGCGCCGACCAGTCCCAGCGGGCCGCACAGATACCAGCCGTCCACCGCCGCCACCGGCATCAGCGCCGGGAGCAGCGCCGTCAGCCGCTCCGCGTCCAGCCGCCCCGACGGCAGCCCCGCCTGCTGCTCCTCGCGGGACAGCGCGGACACCAGGTGGAAGCGGTCGGGCCAGCGGTCCTTGAGGTCCGCGACCTCCTCCAGGAACATCGTGGACGCCGCCGTACGGTCGCTGCGCACCAGGCAGAAACTCGCCCCCGGCTCACGCGCCAGCGCGGTGCCGATCTGCGACAGCACCGGTGTGATGCCGCTGCCGCCGACCACCGCGGCGAACCGCCCCGGCCTCGGCTCCAGCACGAACCGCCCCGCGGGCGTCATCACCTCCAGCACATCGCCCGCCGCCAGCTCCTTGAGCGCGTAGGTGGAGAACTCCCCCTGCTCGACCAGCCGCACCCCCACCCGCAGCGTCCGCGGCCCGGGCTCCACGCCGTCGTTCCCGACACCCTCCTCGGGCAGCACCGGGTCGCACAGCGAATACGTGCGGCGGATCTCCACCCCGTCGGCGAACCGGCGGATCGCTATGTGCTGCCCCGGCGCGTACCCGTACTCCGCGCGCAGCTCCTCGGGGACCTCGAAGGCGATGGTCACCGAGTCGTCCGTGAGCGGGCTGACCTCCGTCACCCGGAGCGGATGGAACATTCACAGCTCCTTGAAGTGGTCGAAGGGCTCGCGGCAGGACTCGCAGCGGCGCAGCGCCTTGCAGGCGGTGGACGAGAACGGGCTGAGCAGCCGGGTGTCGGTGGAGCCGCAGTGCGGGCAGCGCACGGTCAGCTCCACGGCGACGGGCCCGCCGCCCGCCGGTCGCGCGCCGGCCAGCGGGCGCGGCGGCGCCACACCGTGCTCGGCGAGCTTGCGGCGGCCCTCCGCGCTGATCGCGTCGGTCGACCAGGCGGGGGAGAGCACGGTGCGCACCTCGACGTCCGACATGCCGTGCTCGGTCAGCACCTCGGTGATGTCGGTGGCCATCGTGTCCAGCGCCGGGCAGCCCGTCCACGTCGGCGTCAGCTCGACCTCGACCCGGCCGGGCCCGGTCACCCGCAGGTCGCGCAGCACCCCCAGCTCGGCCAGCGAGATCACCGGCAGCTCGGGATCCGGCACGGCTCCGGCCAGCCGCAGCAGCTCCTTCTCCAGCGCGCTCGTCGCCCCGGCGGCGGGCGCGCTCCCGGTCACCATGACGCACCCGGGTGAGCGCGGTGCAGGTGCTGCATCTCGGCGAGCATCCGGCCGAACGCCTCGGTGTGCACACCCTGCCGTCCGGCCCCCGCCGACCACGGCGTCCGGTCGACGCCCTGGGGTATCTCCAGCGTGGCCCGGTGCAGGACGTCGGTGACGCGCTCCAGCCACGGCTCACGCAGCGCCGGAAGGTCGGTGCCGAGCCCGTCGAGCGGTTCGAACAGCTCCCCGGTGTAGCGCCACAGGCCGTCCACCGCGCGCTGCGTGCGCCGGTGACTCTCCTCGGTGCCGTCGCCCAGCCGCAGCGTCCAGTGCTCGGCGTGGTCGCGGTGGTAGGCGACCTCCTTCACCGCTTTCGCGGCCAGCGGCGCCAGCTCGCCGTCCCCGGCCGCCAGGGCGGTGAACAGCAGTTCCTGGTGGACGGAGAAGAAGAGCTGCCGCACGATCGTCTCGGCGAAGTCCCCGTTGGGCCGCTCCACGAGCTGCACATTGCGGAATTCGTGCTCCTCGCGGCCGAACGCCAGCTCGTCCTCGTCGCCGACCAGCGAGAGCAGGGTGCGGGCCTGCCCCAGCAGGTCGAGCGCGATATTGGTGAGGGCGACGTCCTCCTCAAGGACCGGCGCGTTCCCCGCCCACTCCCCCAGCCGCTGGGCGAGCACGAGCGCGTCGTCGCCCAGCGCGAGCGCGGCGGGGGCGGAGGCCCGTGCGGGGCGCGCCGCGGTGGCCGATGCCGTGGTCGTAGAAGAGGCCGTAGCCGTAGCCGTAGCCGTAGCCGTAGCCGAGGCCGGGGCCGGTGCGGGGTTCGGTGCCGTGTTCACAGGTGCTTCACCCCTTCCGGGATCTCGTAGAACGTCGGGTGCCGGTACGGCTTGTCGGAGGCCGACTCGAAGAAAGGGTCCTTCTCGTCGGGGGAGGAGGCGGTGACCGCGGACGACGGCACCACCCAGATCGAGACGCCCTCGGCCCGCCGGGTGTAGAGATCCCGCGCGTTGCGCAGCGCCATCTCCGCGTCGGGCGCGTGCAGGCTGCCCGCGTGGCTGTGGCTCAGACCGCGGCGGCTGCGGACGAAGACCTCCCACAGCGGCCAGTCGCCGCCCGTCTGCTCGGTCATGCCCGTGCCTCCCCGTGCTTGGCCGCGTATGCGGTGGCCGCCTCCCGGACCCAGGCGCCGTTGTCGTGTGCGGCGCGGCGCCGGTCGATCCGCTCCTCATTGCACGGCCCGTTGCCGCGCAGCACCTCCTGGAACTCCGTCCAGTCGATCGCCCCGTAGTCGTAGCCGCCCCGCGACTCGTTCCACCGCAGGTCGGGGTCGGGGAGGGTGAGCCCCAGCACCTCGGCCTGCGGGACGCAGATGTCCACGAAGCGCTGCCGCAGCTCGTCGTTGGAGTGCCGCTTGATCTTCCAGGCCATGGACTGGGCGGAGTGCGCGGACTCGTCGTCGGGCGGGCCGAACATCATCAGCGAGGGCCACCACCAGCGGTCCACCGCGTCCTGCGCCATCGCGTGCTGCGCCGGGGTGCCGCGGCTGAGCGTCAGCAGCAGCTCGTAGCCCTGCCGCTGGTGGAAGGACTCCTCCTTGCAGATCCGCACCATCGCGCGGGCGTAGGGACCGTAGGAGCAGCGGCACAGCGGCACCTGGTTGGTGATCGCGGCGCCGTCCACCAGCCAGCCGATGGCGCCGACGTCAGCCCAGCTCAGGGTGGGGTAGTTGAAGATCGAGGAGTAGCGCTGGCGGCCCGCGTGCAGCTTGTCGAGCAGCTCCTCGCGGCTGACTCCGAGGGTTTCCGCGGCGCTGTACAGATAGAGCCCGTGCCCGGCCTCGTCCTGCACCTTGGCCATCAGGATCGCCTTGCGGCGCAGCGAGGGCGCGCGGCTGATCCAGTTGGCCTCCGGCTGCATCCCGATGATTTCGGAGTGCGCGTGCTGGGCCATCTGGCGGACGAGGGTGGCGCGGTAGGCGTCCGGCATCCAGTCGCGCGGCTCGATCCTGGCGTCCTCGGCCACCGCGGCGTCGAACGCGGCCAGGAAGGCGTCCTGCCCTGCCGCCACCGCCTCCCCTGCCGCCACCGCCTCCCCTGCGGTCGCCGCCGGCTCTGCCGTCGTCGTCATGCGGACCCCTCCTTCGTCATCACCGTCATCGGTGCCATCAGGCGTGCCACTCGGGCTTCGGCGCGGGTTCGGCCATCCGTCCCGTCGCCGTCACCGGCTCCATCGGACGACCGGCCGGCCGACTCCTCAACCGACCGACCGATCGTTCGGTTCATTCCATGGTCGGTGGCGGGCCGAAGGGTGTCAAGGCCACCTCCCGCGCCTGTGGATAACTCGGTATGGTCCCCGCC
The DNA here is from genome assembly GCF_055559175.1 of Streptomyces sp. NPDC024632. NCBI lineage: Bacteria > Bacillati > Actinomycetota > Actinomycetes > Kitasatosporales > Streptomycetaceae > Streptomyces > Streptomyces sp. NPDC024632. Next base: position 52,645 of record NZ_JBVHLD010000010.1, on the reverse strand, counting down.
GGGACCTGCGGTGGGTAGCGTGCTGCCCGGCAGGCGTGCGTGCCCGGCACGGGTGAGAGCGGAGAGACGATGGAGTCATTCGAGGGGCCGCCGCCCCGGACCGCGGCGCTGTCCACGCCCGCGCGCATAGCCGTCGCCCTGGCGATCGGCGCGGTCGTCGTGGGCGCGCTGTACCACCTCGGCATGGTGTTCCTGCACGTCGCGCCCTCGAACACACTCAGCAGGGAGCACGGCGCGGCGGTCGACGACTACGTCTATCCGGAGTTCGAGCAGAACTGGAAGCTGTTCGCGCCCGACCCGCTGCAACAGAACATCCATGTGCAGGCCCGCGCCGAGGTCCGCAAGCCCGACGGCAGCCTCTCCACCACCGGCTGGGTCGACCTCACCGCGATGGACGTCGCCGCGATGCGGCACAACCCCGCCCCCAGCCACACCCAGCAGAACGAGCTGCGCCGCGCCTGGAGCTTCTACACCGACACCCACGACGACAAGGAGCAGCCCACCGGCGGCGACCGCAGCGACATGAGCCGTACGTATCTCCAGCGGATTTTGCAGGAGCGTTTCGGCCCGCGGCTCAACGGCGGTGATGTCGTCCGCGTGCAGGCACGTTCCGCCACCACCGCGGTCCCGCCGCCGTCGGGCAACGGGCAGCAGACCGGCACCCAGCCCTACTACCGGGAACTGCCCTGGTGGCCGGTCACCACCGCGCCCGCCGGTCAGGAGAACGCATCGTGAGCGCGCGCGACTCCTTCGTCCCCTCGCCGTTCGCCGGACTCGGCAAAGGACTCGACCGCGCCGTCGCGCGGGGGATCAACGCCATCACCGGCCGGGCCATCGGCCCGTACCAGAGCGCGATCATCCGGATCGGCTTCTCGCTGACCTGGCTGCTGTTCCTGCTGCGCGAATTCCCGCACCGCGCCGAGCTGTACGGCCCCGACGCGCCCTGGAGCTGGGACCTCGCCAAGCGGCTGGTCGCCGGGAACCACGCCTTCACCGTGCTGCTGTGGAACGACGGCCGCGCCTGGTTCGAGTGCGTCTACGCCTTCGCGATCGTCGCCAGCGCGATGCTGCTCCTGGGCTGGCGGACCCGTACCGCGTCGGTGTTCTTCATGATCGGCGTGCTGTCGCTCCAGAACCGCAGCGTCTTCGAGGGCGACGGCGGCGACAACGTCATCCACCTGATGGCGATCTACCTCGTCTTCACCCGCTGCGGCCAGGTCTGGTCGCTCGACCGGCGCCGCGCGGCCCGCGGGGAGGCGGCCGAGGCGGGTGCCGGACCGTCGGCCGTTTCCGCGTCCGACGCGGAGCCGGGCGCCGATCCGGTCGGCGTCGCCCTGTGGGCGGTGTTCGGCTTCGCGCTCGTGGCGGCGACGCTGTTCGGCAAGCTCAGCACCGGATGGGCGGTGCTGTTCTGGCTCTTCTGGCTGGTCCAGGCGCTGTGGTGGGCGGTGCGGCGGGTCGCGCCCGGCGAGCCGCGCACCGTGCTCGACATCATCGCCAACGTCATCCACAACGGCGCGATGCTCGTGATCGTCGCCGAGGTCTGCCTGATCTACTCCACCGCGGGCTGGTACAAGATCCAGGGCAGCCGCTGGCAGGACGGCACCGCGCTCTACTACCCGCTCCATCTGGACGACTTCACCCCGTGGCCCGCCCTGTCGCACGCCCTGGCGGGCAATGAGCTGATGGTCATGCTCATCACCTACGGCACGGTCATCGTCCAGGTCGCCTTCCCCTTCACCCTGTTCAACCGCCGGGTGAAGAACGTGCTGCTGGTCGCGATGATGCTGGAGCACGCCTCGATTGCCGTCGTGCTCGGCCTGCCCTTCTTCTCGCTCGCGATGATCGCCGCCGACGCGGTGTTCCTGCCGACGGCCTTCCTGGTCTGGGCCGGGGACCGGCTCGTACGGCGGCTGCGGCCGGGTGCCGCGCGCCCGCGGCCGGTGGTCCACGGGCAGCGCACCGCCCCCGACGACGCGTCCGCCGGGCCGGGGGAACCGGCCGTGGGACCACCGCCGCCCAGCGCCGTGACATGACGTGATCGGGCAGGCGGGCCGCACCGTACGCTGAGGCCATGACCGAGGACGAGGCCGCCCACCGACCCGGCGCCGCAGCCGAACCCGACCCGGCGACCGAAGCCGCTCAGGCCACCGGGGCCGTTCAGGCCACCGGGGCCGACGCGGCCACCGCAAGCGCCACGGCCGCCGTCCTCGCCTGGCAGGCCGCCGCGCCGGACGCGGTGCTGCTCGACGGCTTCCACGCCCTCAAGCACGCGCTGCGCTTCGGCGCCGGCGTGCGCACCGCGGTCAGCAGCGACAAGGCGGCCGTGCTGCGCCTCGCGGCGGAGCTGGCCCCCGACCTGGCCGAGGAGTTGGCGGCGGGCGTCACCGAGATCCCCGCCGCGGCGCTGCGCGGGCTGGTGACGCGGGTGCACCCCACCGCGGTGGCCGCGCTCGCCGACCGGCGCGACCGGGCGGCCAATCTGGCACTGCTGGCCGAACGGCCCCGGCAGGCACCGGTCGTCGTCCTGGACAGCCCGCGCAATCTCGGCAACGTCGGGGCGGTGATCCGGCTGGCGGCCGGATTCGGCGTCACCGGCGTGGTCAGCACCGGAGATCTCGACCCCTGGCACCCCAACGCCCTGCGTGCGGGCGCCGGACTGCACTACGCGACCGCGGTGGAACGTACGGCCGCCGACGCGCTGCCGCCGGGACCGCTGTACGTCCTCGACCCGGAGGGCAAGGACATCCGCTCCGTCGAACTCCCCGACGACGCGCTCATCGTCTTCGGCTCGGAGCGGCACGGCGTCTCCGACGAACTGCGCGGACGCGCCGCCGAGTTGGTCGCCCTGCCGATGCGTCCGCAGGTCTCCAGCTACAACCTGGCCACCAGCGTCGGCATGGCGCTCTTCCACTGGGCGGCCACGTCCCGCTCGCCGCGGGTACCCGGCCGCCCCTGAACCCCGCGATCAGGCGGGCCGCCGCACCTCCACCATCCGGAAGCGGCTCGCGACGAACGCGCCGTCGCACAGCGCCGCGTTGGCCGCCGGATTGCCGCCGGAGCCGTGGAAGTCGGAGAAGGCGGCCGTCTGGTTGACGTACACACCGCCGGTCAGATTGAGCGAGAGCTGCGCGCACTCCTCCCAGCAGACCTCCTCCAGGCCGCGCTCCACCTCGGCGGAGGTGGTGTAGCCGCCGACCGTCATCGCGCCCTTGTCGCGGACGGTACGGCGCAGCAGCTCCAGCGCGTCGGCGGTCGAGTCCACGGCCACGGCGAAGGCGACCGGGCCGAAGCACTCCGACAGATACGCCGCCTCGGCGTCCGGCTTGGCGCCGTCGAGCTTGACCAGCACCGGGGTGCGGACGACCGCGTCGGGGAAGTCCGGGTGGGTCACCGAGCGGGAGGCGAGGGCGACTTCGCCCAGCCCGGGGGCAGCGTCGAGCCGTGTCTTGACGTCCGGATTCACCAGGGCGCCGAGCAGCGCGTTGGCCCGCGCGTCGTCGCCGAGCAGCCCGTCGACCGCGCCCGCGATGTCGGCGACCACCTCGTCGTAGCTCCGCCGTCCGGCGTCGGTGTCGATGCCGTCGCGCGGGATCAGCAGATTCTGCGGGGTGGTGCACATCTGGCCGCTGTAGAGGGACAGCGAGAAGGCGAGGTTGGAGAGCATGCCGCGGTAGTCGTCGGTGGAGTCGATCACCACGGTGTTGACGCCGGCCTTCTCGGTGAAGACCTGCGCCTGGCGGGCGTTGGCCTCCAGCCAGTCGCCGAAGGCGGTGGAGCCGGTGTAGTCGATGACCCGGACCTCGGGGCGCAGGGCCAGGGTCTTGGCCAGGCCCTCGCCGGGCCGCTCGACGGCCAGGCACACCAGGTCGGGCGAGAAGCCCGCCTCGGCCAGCACCTCGCGCGCCACCCGTACGGTCAGGGCCAGCGGCAGCACCGCGCGTGGGTGCGGCTTGACCAGCACCGCGTTGCCGGTGGCCAGGGAGGCGAAGAGCCCCGGATAGCCGTTCCACGTCGGGAAGGTGTTGCAGCCGATCACCAGGCCGATGCCGCGCGGCACCGCGGTGAAGGACTTCCGCAGATTGAGCGGGTCGCGCTTGCCCTGCGGCTTGATCCACTCCGCGGTCTCCGGGGTGCGGACCTGCTCCACGTACGCGTACGCCACCGCTTCGAGGCCGCGGTCCTGCGCGTGCGGGCCGCCGGCCTGGAAGGACATCGTGAACGCCTGCCCGGAGGTGTGCATCACGGCGTGCGCGAACTCGTGCGTCCGCGCGTTGATCCGCGCCAGGATCTCCAGGCACACCATGGCGCGCGCCTCGGGTCCCGCGTCCCGCCAGGCGGGCATCGCGGCGCGCATCGCGGGCAGCAGCACGTCCGGATCGGGGTGCGGGTACTCCACGCCGAGGTCCGGGCCGTACGGGGAGCGCTCGGTGCCCGTCCAGCCGTCCGTGCCGGGCTGGTCCAGCTCGAAGCGGTGGCCGAGCAGCGCGTCGAAGGCGGCCTTGCCCTCGTCGGCGTCGGCGTACGCCTTGGGGTGCTCGGGGTAGGGCGACCAGTACGCCCGGGTCCTGACGGCATCGAGCGCCTTGTCAAGCGTGTCACGATGGCGTTCGATCAAGGTCACGGCGGAGACAGTGGCGGACATGGCGGACCAACTCCTCGTCGAGCTGGGCTGAGTAGCAGAGACAACGCTAGATTAACCGAATGTTCGGTCGGGACAAGAGGGACGTCCCGGCCTGTGGATAACTCGGAAAGACCCGGCAGGATCTCGGCAGTACCTCGGGAAGGAGCTGTGCCACCGTGACCGCACTTGACCGCGGCGGTGTCGTCGCCGTCGTCGGCGCAGGCACCATGGGCCAGGGAATCGCGCAGGTCGCGCTGCTCGCGGGGCACCGCGTGCTGCTGTACGACGCCGCGCCGGGACTGGCCGCGAAGGCCGCGGCGGGCGTCGGGGCGCGGCTGGCCCGGCTGGCCGAGAAGGGCCGCCTCGACACGGCCGAACACCGGGCCGCGCTGGACCGGCTCGTCCCCGCCGACGGCATCGCGGACCTGGCACCGGCCGCGCTCGTCGTCGAGGCCGTCGTGGAGGATCTGGCCGTCAAGCGGCGGCTCTTCGCCGAACTGGAGGAGACCGTCGGCGACGGCTGCCTGCTGGCGACCAACACCTCCTCCCTGTCGGTGACCGCCGTCGCGGGCGCCCTGCGGCTGCCCGGCCGCCTCGTCGGCCTGCACTTCTTCAATCCGGCCCCGCTGCTCCCGCTGGTCGAGGTCGTCGCGGGCGCCGCCTCGGACCCCGCAGCCGTCGACACCGCCTACGACACGGCCGCCGCCTGGGGTAAGACCCCGGTGCGCTGCGCCGACACCCCGGGCTTCATCGTCAACCGGATCGCCCGTCCCTTCTACGCCGAGGCCCTGCGCGTCCACGAGGAGCGGGCCGCGGACCCCGCCACCATCGACGCGGTGCTGCGCGAATGCGGCGGCTTCGCCATGGGCCCCTTCGCGCTCACCGACCTGATCGGCCAGGACGTGAACGAGGCGGTCACCAGATCGGTGTGGGAGTCGTTCTTCCACGACCCCAAATTCACGCCGTCGCTCGCCCAGCGCCGCCTGGTGGAGTCCGGCCGCCTCGGCCGCAAGACGGGCCGCGGCTGGTTCGTGTACGAACCGGCGCCGGAGCCCGGTGCCGCGCCCGGACCGCACACCGCGGAGCCCGCGGACGCGCCGCGGCGCGTGGTGCACGGCGATCTGGGTCCCGCGCAGGCCCTCGTCGGCCTGGTGCGCGCGGCCGGGATCGAGGTCACCGAGGACGACGGCGTCCAGGGCTTCGAGCTGAGTGACGGAACGTATCTCTACCCGGCGGACGGCACCCTGGAGCCGGGTATCCAGTTCGACCTGGCGGCCGATTACACGACGGCCACCAGGATGGCGCTCGCGCGGACCCCGGAGGTGCCGGACGCGGCGCTCGCGGAGGCCGTCGGGCTCTTCCAGGCGCTCGGCAAGCAGGTCAGCGTCATCCGGCTGGTCCCCGGACTGATCGTGGCGCGGACGGTCGCGATGCTGGTGGACCTCGCGGCCGACGCCGTCGCCAAGGAAGTGGCGTCCGCCGCCGATGTCGACACCGCCATGCGCCTCGGTGTGAACTACCCGCTGGGCCCGCTGCAATGGGGCGAGCGGCTCTCCCTGTCCTGGGTGCGCGAAACGCTGGAGTCGCTGCACTCGTACTACCCCAACGGCCGTTACGCGCCTTCGGTCGAAGTGCTGTGGCGCGCGAGGGCGGAGGAAGAATGATCTCCTCATGACCATGCCCAAGCGCGACACCTATACGCCGGATTCGCTGCTCGCCGTCGCCGTCGAGGTCTTCAACGAACGCGGTTACGACGGCACGTCCATGGAGCATCTCTCGCGCGCCGCGGGCATCTCGAAGTCGTCGATCTACCACCATGTGCGCGGCAAGGAAGAACTGCTGAACAGGGCGGTGGGCCGCGCCCTTGAGGGGCTTTTCGGCATCCTGGAGGAGCCCGGAGCGGTCGACGGCCGCGCGGTGCGGCGCCTGAAGTACGTCACCCGGCGTACGACAGAGGTGCTGATGGCGGAACTTCCCTACGTCACCCTTCTGCTGCGGGTGCGCGGGAACACCGACACCGAGCGCTGGGCGATGGAGCGGCGCAGGGAGTTCGACCAGCGGGTGGCGGATCTGTTGAAGGCGGCGGTCGCGGACGGCGATCTGCGCGGCGACGTGGATGTCAGGCTGGCGACCAGGCTGCTTTTCGGGATGATCAACTCGATCGTGGAGTGGTACCGGCCGGAGGCCAAGGGCGCGCTCGACAGGCAGCAGGTGGCGGACGCGGTGGTGCGGCTGGCGTTCGACGGGCTGCGTACGTAGCGACGGCGAGCCGGGCGACCGTGCGGTCGGATGGTCCAGACCATTGACCCACCGGGGGTGGCCCCGGCACGATCCAGCCATGTTCTCCGCTGAGCGATCTGTCGCGCGATTCGGGCCGCCGGTGCGGGCGGCGGCCGCCTCCGCGCTGGCCGTCTCCCTCCTGCTGCTGGCCGGGTGCGGAGGCGGCGGGGGCGCCAAGGACAAGGACAGGGCCGCGCCCGCCCCCGCGCCCACCGCCACGGTGAACGGCTTCGGCTGCCTGTCACCCGAACAGGCCAAGGCGGCCTCGGTGAGTTTCCCGGGCGGGGATGGCCAGGACGTCGAGGGCTATCTGACCGGCACCGGCGGCACCGGGCTGGTGCTGGCCCACCAGGCGGACGGGGACGTCTGCCAGTGGGTGCCGCACGCGCAGGACCTGGCCGCGGACGGCTACCGCGTGCTGGCCGTGAACTCCGCGGGCAGCGAGGTGCGGGAACTCACCGCGGCGGCTGCCTACCTGCGGTCCAAGGGCGTGACGAAGCTGCTGCTGGTCGGCGCGTCCAAGGGCGGTACGGCGGTGCTGTCCGCCGCGGGCACCATCACGCCGCCGGTGGACGCGGTCGTCTCGCTGTCCGCGCCCTCGACGTACTCCGGCATGGACGCCTCGATGGTCGTACCGAATCTGACGATGCCCGTCTTCTACATGGCCGCCGAATTGGACAGCCCCTTCCAGGACTCCACGAAGGAGCTGAGCAAGCTGACGAAGAAGGCGAAGGAGAACGACCTGACGATCGTCGGCGGCTTCAACCACGGCGTGAGCATGCTGTCCGACGAGGCGAACTACGCGAAGGTCAAGGCGTTCCTCAAGAAGTACGGCGGCTGACCGGAGGCGCTGGTCGCGGTCGGGGCCGGCGCCGGTCCTCAGTCGCCGACGACCTGGTCGGTCTCCTCGAAGACCAGCAGGGTGCGGCTGCTGAGGACTTCCTCGATGGCCTGGAGCCGGGTCAGGACCAGTTCCCGCAGGGTCCGGTTGTCGGCGGTGTGGACCAGCAGCAAAACATCGAAATCACCACTTACCAGGGCAATGTGGGCAACACCCGGAAGAGTGATGAGTTGTTCACGGACGGTCCGCCAGGAATTCTGGACGATCTTGAGCGTGATGTACGCGGACGCGCCCTGTCCCGCACGTTCGTGGTCGACGCGAGCGGTGAAACCTCGGATGACCCCGTCCTCGATGAGCCGGTTGATCCGGGCGTACGCGTTCGCCCGTGAGACGTGCACGCGCTCGGCGACGGAGCGTATCGAGGCCCTTCCGTCCTCCTGGAGCAGCCGCAGGATCGTGCGGTCGATCGGGTCCAGCGGTCGGACCTCCGGGTCCTGTGCGGCCATCTGTTCTCTCGCCATCCCCCCGTGCCTCCTTACCATGGACGTACTGGCTCCATCTCAGGCTGTGCAGAACCGTTTGTCCACAGGCGAAACCACCCTGTAGCCAAAATGCCTCCGGCGACCGAACAATCGGTAGGGAGCGACACCCGCTCACGCCCGATCGCTTTTTCGGTCACCGATCACAAGGAGGTGCTCGCGATGACCGTGCTGGACACCCCTGCCTGGCGCCCCCGCACCGAAGCCGCGCCGCTGCTGCCCGACCCGGAGCCGTACCGGCTGCTCGGCACCCCCGCTGCCGCGGAGCTCGACCCCGCCCTGCTCCGCACGCTGTACGGGCAGCTCGTCCGCGGCCGGCGCTACAACCGGCAGGCCACCGCCCTCACCAAGCAGGGCAGGCTCGCCGTCTACCCGTCGAGCACCGGTCAGGAGGCCTGCGAGATCGCCGCCGCTCTCGCGCTGCGGCCCCGTGACTGGCTGTTCCCCAGCTACCGCGACACCCTCGCGGTGGTCGCCAGAGGCGTGGACCCGGTCGAGGCGCTGACACTGCTGCGCGGCGACTGGCACACCGGTTACGACCCGCACGAACACCGGGTGGCGCCGCTCAGCACCCCGCTGGCCACGCAGCTCCCGCACGCGGTCGGGCTGGCCCGCGCCGCCCGGCTGACCGGCGACGACGTCGTGGCGCTCGCCATGGTCGGCGACGGCGGCACCAGCGAGGGCGACTTCCACGAGGCGCTGAACTTCGCGGCCGTCTGGCAGGCCCCGGTGGTCTTCCTCGTGCAGAACAACGGCTTCGCGATCTCCGTGCCGCTCGCCAAGCAGACCGCGGCCCCTTCCTTCGCCCACAAGGCGGTCGGCTACGGGATGCCGGGACGGCTGGTCGACGGCAACGACGCGGCCGCCGTGCACGAGGTGCTGACCGAGGCCGTCGGTCGGGCCAGGGACGGCGGCGGCCCCACGCTCGTGGAGGCCGTCACCTACCGGATGGACGCGCACACCAACGCCGACGACGCCACCCGCTACCGCGACGACGACGAGGTCGCCGCCTGGCGCGCGCACGACCCGATCGCCCTGCTGGAACGGGAGCTGACCGGCCGCGGACTGCTCGACGACGACGTCAGGCGGAGCGCGGCCGACGAGGCCGAGACCATGGCGGCGGACCTGCGGGAGCGGATGAACGCCGATCCGCGGCTCGACCCGATGGAGCTGTTCGCCCACGTCTACGCCGAGCCCACGCAGCAACTGCGGCAGCAGGAGGCCCAGTTGCGGGCCGAGCTGGAAGCGGAGCGGCAGTCGTGACCACCGTCGCACCGACCGCGGGCCGCGCCGCCGCGCCCACCCGCAGACCCGCCACCATGGCGCAGGCCCTCAACCAGGCGCTGCGTGACGCGCTCACGGCCGACGACTCCGTCCACGTCCTCGGCGAGGACATCGGCACCCTGGGCGGCGTCTTCCGGATCACCGACGGGCTCGCCGCCGAATTCGGCGACAGCCGCTGCACCGACACCCCGCTCGCCGAGGCGGGCATCCTCGGCGCGGCGGTCGGCATGGCGATGTACGGGCTCCGCCCGGTGGTCGAGATGCAGTTCGACGCCTTCGCCTACCCGTCGTTCGAGCAACTCGTCAGCCATGTGGCGAAGATGCGCAACCGCACGCGTGGCGCGCTGCCGCTGCCGATCACCATCCGCATCCCGTACGGCGGCGGAATCGGCGGCGTCGAGCACCACAGCGACTCCTCCGAGGCGTACTACGCGCACACCCCCGGCCTCCACGTGGTCACCCCGGCCACCGTCGAGGACGCCTACGGGCTGCTGCGGGCGGCCATCGCCTCCGACGACCCGGTGGTCTTCCTGGAGCCGAAGCGGCTCTACTGGTCCAAGTCCGACTGGTCGCCGGCCGCGCCGGCCGAGGTTCCGCCGATCGGCCGCGCCGTGGTGCGGCGCACCGGCCGCACCGCGACGCTGGTCACCTACGGCCCCTCGCTCCCGGTCTGCCTGGAGGCCGCGGAGGCCGCCAAGGAGGAGGGCTGGGACCTGGGCGTGGTCGATCTGCGCAGCCTCGTGCCCTTCGACGAGGAGACGGTCGCGGCGGCCGTACGCGGCACCGGGCGGGCGGTCGTCGTGCACGAGTCGTCCGGTTTCGGCGGCATGGGCGCCGAGATAGCGGCCCGGATCACCGAGCGCTGCTTCCACCACCTGGAGGCGCCGGTCCTGCGCGTCGCCGGATTCGACATCCCCTACCCGCCGCCGATGCTGGAACGGCACCATCTGCCCGGCGTCGACCGGATTCTCGACGCCGTCGGCCGCTTGCAGTGGGAGGGCTGATGGCCGTCGTCAAGGAATTCACGCTCCCCGACCTGGGCGAAGGGCTCACAGAGGCGGAGATCGTGCGCTGGCTGGTGGAGGTCGGCGAGGTCGTCGCCATCGACCAGCCGGTGGTCGAGGTCGAGACCGCGAAGGCCGTCGTCGAGGTCCCCTGCCCCTACGGCGGTGTCGTGACCGCCCGCTTCGGCGCCGAGGGCGACACCCTCGACGTGGGCCGCCCCCTGGTCACGGTCGCGGTGGGCTCGCACTCCGACGCGGCCGGGAACCCGGTGGGGTCGGACGCCCCGAGCGACTCGGACGCCTCGGGCGGCGCGGCCGATGAGGGCTCGGGCAATGTGCTGGTCGGTTACGGCACCGGTACGGCGGTGGCGCGGCGCCGCGGACGGGTGCGGGCGGTGGACGGGTCGGTGCAGGCGGCGGTTTCGGTCACCGAGGTGCCTGTCGCCGGGGCGCCTGTCGCTGACGGCCCGGTGGCCGTCATATCGCCGCTGGTCCGGCGGCTGGCCAGGGAACACGGGCTGGACCTGCGGGCCCTGGCCGGTACGGGGCCCGACGGGCTGATCCTGCGGGCGGACGTCGAGCGCGCGGTGGCGGCTCCGGCGGCACCTGCCGTGGCTCCGGCCCCGGCTTCCGCGCCGGCGGGGGAGGAGCGGGTGCCGCTGCGCGGGGTACGCGGCATGGTCGCGGACAAGCTGGCCCGCAGTCGGCGGGAGATACCGGACGCCACGTGCTGGGTGGACGCCGACGCCACCGAACTGCTGGCCGCGCGGGCGGCGATGAACGCCTCGGGCGGCGAGCGGATCTCGGTGCTGGCCCTCTTCGCCAGGATCGTGACGGCCGGGCTGGCCCGTTACCCGGAGCTGAACGCCACGGTCGACACCGAGCGGCGCGAGATCGTACGGCTGCCGGCCGTCCACCTCGGCTTCGCGGCGCAGACCGAACGCGGCCTGGTCGTGCCTGTCGTGCGCGACGCCCACACCAGGTCCACGGCCGGGCTCTCCGCGGAGATCGGCCGCCTGACCGAGGCCGCTCGGACGGGGGCGCTGACGCCGCGGGACCTGACCGGCGGCACCGTCACGCTCAACAACTACGGGGTCTTCGGGGTGGACGGTTCCACCCCGATCCTCAACCATCCCGAGGCCGCCATGCTCGGTGTCGGCCGTATCGCCCCCAAGCCGTGGGTTCACCAGGGTGAGTTGGCCGTGCGTCACGTCGTGCAGCTCTCCTTCACCTTCGATCACCGGGTCTGCGACGGTGGGACCGCAGGGGGGTTCCTTCGCTTTGTCGCCGACTGCGTCGAGAGCCCGGCCGTTCTCCTCGCCGCCGTCTGACCCCCCGGGCGCTGGGAGGTCCCCCCGCGCCCCTTAGAGGATCGGCGCACCGTCCAGCGCGGGGGCGCGCCCAAAAAGATCGGGGTGCGCCGGGGCCGGGGATACTCGGGGGGTGGCGACTGGGTTTGATGCGGTGGTGTTGGCCGGAGGTGGGGCGAGGCGGCTCGGGGGGGTGGACAAGGCGGCGGTGGAGGTCGGGGGGCGGATGCTGCTCGACCGGGTGCTGGCGGCGTGCGCGGGGGCGGAGCGGACGGTGGTCGTGGGGCCGCGCCGGGGGACCATTCGGCCGGTGAGCTGGGCGCGGGAGGAGCCGCCGGGGGGCGGGCCGCTGCCCGCGCTCGACGCCGGGCTGACCGCGTTGGCCCACTTGGCCCCATCCGGGCCGCCGCTTCCCGCGCCGGAAATCGTCGTCGTGCTGGCGGCCGATCTGCCGTTCTTGACGGTCGGCGCCGTGACCGGCCTGGTGGAGGCGCTGGGCGCGCTCGGCACCGGGACGGAAGGGGTGCTGCTCACCGACGCGGGAGGGCGGGATCAGCCGTTGGCGGGGGCGTATTGGGGGGAGGCGCTGCGCCGGGAGGTGGCGCTGCTGAAGGGGGAGCACGGCGGGCTGGCGGGGCTGCCGTTGCGGCTGCTGACACGGGAGCTGGTGGTGCGCAGGCGGGCCGATCCGACGGGGGACGCGTCGTTCGACTGCGATACGTGGGAGGACGTGGCGGTGGCGCGGGCACGGCTGGACGGGGTGTCCGAGGGGTGAGCCTGTCCCACAGCGAGCCAGGTTTCAGGGACCATGGCCCTGTGTTGGACGAATGGATCGCAGCAGCCAAGACCGAACTGGGTATCGAGCTGGACGTGGACACCGGCGTCCTGCTCGATCTGGCCCGCGACGCGGCGCACGGCGTCGCTCGTCCGGCCGCGCCGCTGACCACCTTCCTGGTGGGTTACGCGGCGGCGCGCGCGGGCGGCGGCCCCGAGGCCGTACGGGAGGCGGCCGACAAGGCCGCCGCCCTGGCCGTGCGCTGGGCGCAGGAGGCCGACGCGCAGGAGGCCGACGCGCGGAAGCCCGGCACCCCCGGCACCCCCGGCACCGACCCGGAACCGGCGGAATGAGCGGCACCCGTCCCGGCGCGGGCGCCTTCGACCCGCGCGCCTTCGACCCGCGCGCCTCCGACCCGCGCGCCTCCGACGCGGCCGACCGCGCGCTCGACGACGCCCTCGCCCTGGCCAACGAGTCGCGCCGTACCGCCGCCAGCGCGGCCGGTTACGGAGGCCAGGACCGTAACGACCCGCTGTCCGTCGCCCTCCGCCACGGCCGGGACGACACCGCCCCCACCCCGGAGGGCCCCGCGCCCCGGCCCCCCGTCCAGGGCCCGGCCCCCGCGCAGGCACCCGCCCAACCCCAGCGCCAGCCCCAGCCCCAACCCCCGCTCCCCTCCCCCGCCGACGCCGTGCCGTGGCCCGAGGCGCGGCGGATCGCGCGCCGCGTCGGCCGCCGACTCGGCTCCGAAACACGGGAGTTGGGAGAGGACCTGCTGGGCATGACGCTGGCCAGGGCGCTGACGGCGCTGACGGACCTGCCGTCGTTCGACTCCTCCGCGATGGACGGCTGGGCGGTGGCGGGCCCGGGCCCGTGGCGGCTGCGCGGCGCCTCGGTGCTCGCCGGACAGCAGCGCCCGGCGGAGCCGCTGCTCGTCGGCCACGCCGCCCCCATCGCGACCGGCGCCGCCGTGCCGACCGGCACCACCGCGGTGCTGCGCAGCGAACACGGCTGGACGCAGCGCCGCACGGACGGCGAGTGGTTGCAGGTGCGGTCGCCGCACCCCGCGCCCGCGCCGGGCCAGGAGGTCAGAATGCGCGGCCAGGAGTGCAGGGGCGGCGAGGAGTTGCTGCCCGCGGGCACCGTCGTGACGCCCGCCGTACTCGGTCTGGCCGCCGCCGCGGGCTACGACGAGCTGACCGTCACCGTACGGCCGCGCGTCGAAGTCCTGGTCCTCGGCGACGAGTTGCTGGACCACGGCCTGCCCAGGTCGGGGCGGGTACGGGACGCGCTCGGCCCGATGCTCCCGTCGTCGCTGCGCGCGCTCGGCGCCGAAGTGGTGGCGGTACGGCGGCTGGTGGACGACGCCGACCTCCTGCGCAGGGCGGTCCGCGAGAGCACCGCCGACCTCGTGGTCACCACCGGCGGCACCGCGGGCGGACCGGTCGACCACCTGCACCCGGTCCTCGCCGCGCTCGGTGCGAAACTGCTGGTCGACGGCGTCGCCGTCCGCCCGGGACACCCCATGGTGCTGGCCGAACTCCCCTCGGGCACCCACCTCATCGGGCTGCCCGGCAACCCGCTGGCCGCCGTGTCCGGCGTCCTGACCCTCGCCGCCCCCCTGCTGCGGACCCTCGCGGGCCGCCCCGTACCGGCCCCGTACGCGGCCCCGCTCACCGCCGACGTGCCGGGTCACCCGGTCGACACCCGGCTCGTCCCGGTGGTCTTCGACGACGACTCCGCCGCGCGCCCGCTCACCTACTCCGGCCCCGCCATGCTCCGCGGCCTCGCCGCCGCCGACGGCATGGCCGTGATCCCGCCCGGCGGCGCCCGCGCGGGCGACGACACGGCCGTACTCGACACCGGGGCGCTCGCGCTGGCGTGGGGGAGCGGCACGTGAGGGCACCCCGGTGCGTACGCGGTGGTGCTCGATACGTGAAGGTACGGGGTACGTGACCGCCGTCAGCCCATGTCACGTGGTACGTGATCCCGTACGCGAAGCGATACGTCGTCGGACCGGTGGACGACACCGGTATATGAAGGTGAGCGGCACATGATGGGGAGCGGGATATGAAACTGCCCCGGTACGACGCGGCGGCCGGTCGCGCCGATCCTCCCCCCGGCGGCGCGGACAGCGCCGACGGCACGGGCGACGGCAGCGCCTCGGCGGCGATCTCCGCCGGTACGGCGGGGTACCGCCGGGTGGCCTTCCCGCGTCCCGCCGCGGGCCCGCTGCTCCAGGTCTCGCGCCGCCTGCTGATGGCGCTGCTGGTCCTGCTCGCCACCGTCCTGATCGTCTACTTCGACCGCGGCGGCTACCACGACAACGCCAACGGCTCGGTGTCGTTCCTGGATTCGCTCTACTACGCGACGGTGACGCTGTCGACGACCGGCTACGGCGACATCGTCCCGTACAGTACGGGCGCCCGGCTCGCGAACACCTTCCTGGTGACGCCGTTGCGCGTGATCTTCCTGATCATCCTGGTCGGGACGACCCTGGAAGTGCTGACCGAGCGGACCCGCGAGCAGTTCCGCCTCAAGCGCTGGAGGAGAACCTTGCGCGATCATGTGGTCATCGTCGGATACGGGACCAAGGGCCGGTCGGCGGCCCAGACGTTGATCGGCCGCGGCATCCCGCAGAGCCGGATCGTGATCGTCGACCCGAGCCCCAAGGTCGTGCAGGCCGCGACGGACGAGGGGTACGTCGCCGTCGTCGGCGACGCCACCCGCAACGACGTGCTGCTGCGGGCCGAGGCCCAGGTCGCCAAGGAGATCGTCATCGCCGCGCAGCGCGACGACACCGCCGTGCTCGTCACGTTGACCGCGCGTCAGCTCAACAAGCGCGCCCATATCGTCGCGTCCGTCCGCGAGGAGGAGAACGCGCCGCTGCTGCGGCAGTCCGGGGCCAACGCCGTCATCACCAGTTCCAGTGCCGCCGGGCGGCTTCTCGGGCTGTCCATGCTCAGCCCCAGCGTCGGGGTCGTCATGGACGACCTCATCACTTACGGGAGCGGGCTCGATCTCATCGAACGGCCGGTGACCAAGGCCGAGGCGGGGCAGGCGCCGCGTGACCTCCACGACCTCGTCGTGTCGGTCAAGCGGGGGCATCGGCTTCTCGACCACGACGATCCGGAGGCTGCGCCTCTGCTTCTCACCGACCGCGTGATCGCCATCCACCGTGCCGGGCCCGCCGGCCCGCCCCTCGCCTAGGCCCCCACCCGCACGTGCGCAGAACCCCCCTTTCAGGGGCGCGGCCCCTCGCGTCTCCTTCGCCTCGGCCGGTGCGCCAGGCGCGCAGGGCGTGTTTTTTTAGGGGCGCGGGGAACTGCGCGACCAGCCCCCGCCGGGCTGTCAGCCCGGGAACGACGGCATCTGCCCCGCTGGGGCCGGTTTTTTCGGCCGCGCCACGGTGGGGGCTGGTCGCGCAGTTCCCCGCGCCCCTTGAAAGATCGGCTGGCCGTCCGGCGCAAAGGAACCGGCGGGGGCCGTGCCCCCGGAGAGACTCGGCGGGCCGTCCGGCGCAAGGGAAACGGCGGGGTGGGGCCGTGGCGGGCTGGGGGGCTGAGGGCGGCGGTAGCCTCGGGGGATGTATGCGATGACGATTCCGGAGCCGGGCGGGCCCGAGGTGTTGACGTGGGCGGAGGTGGGGGATCCGGTCGCGGGGGAGGGCGAGGTCGTCGTCGAGGTGGCGGCGACGGCGGTGAACCGGGCGGATCTGTTGCAGCGGCAGGGGTTCTACGAGCCGCCGCCGGGGGCGTCGCCGTATCCGGGTCTCGAGTGTTCGGGGCGGATCGTCGAGGTGGGCTCCGGGGTCGCGGGGTGGCGGGTCGGGGACGAGGTGTGCGCGCTGCTCGCGGGCGGCGGATACGCGCAGAAGGTGGCGGTGCCGGCGGGCCAACTGCTGCCGGTGCCCAAGGGGATCGACCTGGTGACGGCGGCGGCGCTGCCCGAGGTGACGGCCACGGTGTGGTCGAACGTGTTCCTCACCGCGCACCTGCGCCCCGGCGAGACGCTGCTGGTGCACGGCGGCTCCAGCGGGATCGGCACGATGGCGGTCCAGCTCGGCAAGGCAGTGGGGGCGACGGTCGCCGTCACGGCGGGGAGCGCCGAGAAGCTGGCGGCCTGCCGGGAGTTGGGCGCGGACATCCTGATCAACTACCGCGAGCAGGAGTTCGAGAAGGCCGTCACGGCCGACGTGATCCTCGACATCATGGGCGCGAAGTACCTCGGGCGGAACGTGGACGCGCTCGCGGTCAACGGCCGCCTGGTCGTCATCGGCCTCCAGGGCGGCCTCGTGGGCGAGCTGAATCTGGCCACGCTGCTGAGCAAGCGCGCCGCCGTCGCCGCGACCTCGCTCCGGCCTCGGCCGCTGGACGAGAAGGCCACGATCGTGGCGGCGGTACGCGAGCACGTGTGGCCGCTGATCGAGGCCGGAACCGTACGGCCGGTCGTGGACCGTACGCTCCCGCTGCGGGACGCGGCCGAGGCGCACCGCGTGGTGGACGGCAGCACCCACATCGGAAAAGTGCTCCTGACCACGGCATGAACACGCCCTCTCGCGGATAACGGTCCGATACGGAGCCGGCCGTCCGGGATGCCGGAAATGTTGCCGCGTGTGACGCTGAATCCACACAGGGTTCGGTGGAGAGGCGGGACGTGTGCGGCGGGCACCCGACAGGCGATGCGCGATACGGAGGGCGGCGCCCGTGCTGCTCGCGGGGGCGCTGCTCGTTCCGGCGACGGCGACGGCGACGGTGATGGCGACGGGCTCCGCGTGGGCGGTCGCGCCCGGGCCCGACGAGCCCACGGCCCCGGCGGTCCGTCCGCTCCCGGCGCCGGGCGCGGACATCGTCACCGAGGTGCTCACCGGGCTGGTCCCCGGCCTCGTCGGCCGGCACGAGACGGTCGGCGGCCCCGGACACGGGGGACGCCAGGACGCCGCGCCGACCACCGGGCCCAGCGGGCCGTCGGTGACGGAGGAGCCCACCACCGAGCCGACCGCTCCGGCCACCCCCACCCCCACCCCCACCGCTCCGGCCGCCAAGCCGGCCCCCGACCCCACGGTCGGCGTCCGGCCCCCGGCCTCCCCCGCCGTTCCCGCCACCCCGGCGGGCCCGCTGCGGCCACCGGTCCCGACACCGACGTCCGTACCGGGCGACGGGGCCGCCAGGCCGCCGCTCACCCCGCCCGTACGGTCCACCTACGGCGCCGCGCGCTCCGCGCCCTTCCTGGTCCCCGACGGCGGGCCCGCCCAGGCCCCGCCGCGCCCTTCGGCGCCCGCAGCACCCGACGCCGCCCGCACCCAGGCCCGCGCGCAGACTCCCGCCGTCTACGAGCCCGGCCGCCGCGTCCTGCGCATCCTCCCCTTCGGCGCCGGCCTCGCCCTGGTCGGCCTGGGTCTCGGCTTCCTGGGCCTGCGCCTGCGCCGCGACTGACCCCGAGGCGGTCGCACGCGCCCCTCATGTCCCGTTGTGCCCGGTTGGACGGGTCGCCGCGGCCTTGAAAGGCGGGTCCATACTCGGTATACATACTCAGTATGTCGATCCGCCACGGCCTGCTGGCCCTCCTGGAGCGGGGGCCGCGATACGGCTTCCAGCTCAGAACAGAGTTCGAGTCCCGCACCGGTTCCACCTGGCCGCTGAACGTGGGGCAGGTGTACACGACGCTGGCGCGGCTGGAGCGCGACGGGCTGGTGGTGCCGGCGGGCGAGGACGACGCCGGACACGCGCTGTACGCCATCACGGAGGGCGGGCGGGGTGAGCTGCGGGAGTGGTTCGCCCGGCCCGTGGACCGGGCGAATCCGCCGCGGAACGAGCTGGCGATCAAGCTGGCCATGGCGGTCGGATCGCCGGAGGTTGACGTGCGGGCCGTCATCCAGGCGCAGCGCGCGCACACCATCCGGGCGATGCAGGACTACACCCGGCTGAAGGGCCAGGCGCTGGAGGCGGCGCCCGCGCAGAGCGGGGCGCCGGACCGCGACGACGTGGCCTGGCAGCTCGTTCTCGACCAGCTCATCTTCCAGGCGGAGGCCGAGGCGCGGTGGCTCGACCACTGCGAGACCCGGCTCGTACGGCTGACGGCGCTGGCGCCGACGGCCGAGGCCGCCGCACCGGCCCCGACTCCCGATCCCGCCGGTTCCGCCGACCCCGCCGACGGCGGCGGCCTGGACGACGGGAAGGGCGACGAGAAGGACGCCGCGCCGGACGGGGTGCTGCGCGGCGCGCTGAGGCGGACACGGGCCCGCCGCTGAGCCGCGCGCCGACCGGCACCCGGCCCCGTACGCCTGACCGCGTACGTCCGGCCCGTACGTCCGGCACCTAAGCCCGACCCCGTACGCCCCACCCCGTACGCCCCACCCCTGCGCCCGGCCGCGTCGCGCGGCCACCTCCCGGCCAGGACCGGCCCGCCCGACCAGCGGCCGGACCACCGCCACCCGAGCACCCCGAAACCCGAGCACGCCGAAACCCGAGCACACCAGCACCCGAGCACTTCGCCGCACGAGCACTCCACGACCCTGGGGGACGCACCGCCCATGTCCGTAAAGCCGCACACCGAAGCCGCGCCGCCGGAAGCGCCCGTCCTCCGCCTGGAAGCCCTCACCCGCGTGCACGGCACCGGAGCGACCGAGGTGCACGCGCTGCGCGGGATAGACCTGGACGTGCGTCCGGGGGAACTGGTCGCCGTGATGGGCCCTTCGGGCTCGGGCAAGTCCACGCTGCTGACCATCGCGGGCGGCCTCGACCTGCCGACGTCCGGCCGGGTGATCGTGGAAGGCACGGACCTGACCACGGCCAGCCGCAAGGAGATCGCGGCCCTGCGCCGCCGCAGCATCGGCTACGTCTTCCAGGACTACAACCTGATACCGGCGCTGACGGCCGCCGAGAACGTGGCACTCCCCCGCGAGCTGGACGGCACCGGCGCCCGCAAGGCGCGCCGCGAGGCGGTCGCCGCGCTGGAGGAGATGGGCCTGGGCGAGCTGGCCGACCGCTTCCCCGACGAGATGTCCGGCGGCCAGCAGCAGCGGGTGGCCATCGCCCGCGCGCTGGTCGGCGACCGCCGCCTCGTCCTGGCGGACGAGCCCACCGGCGCGCTGGACTCGGAGACCGGCGACACCGTACTGGCGCTGCTGCGCTCGCGCTGTGACGCGGGCGCCGCGGGCATCCTGGTGACGCACGAGCCGCGGTTCGCCGCGTGGGCGGACCGGGTGGTCTTCCTGCGGGACGGCTCCGTCGTGGACATGACGCTGCGCTCCTCCGCCGAGTCGCTGCTGACCGGCGGTGCGGCCCAGTGAGCGGCGCCGCCTCGCAGGACCCCGCCGCCTCGCAGGACCGCGCCGCCTCGCAGGACCGCGGCCCGAGCGCCCGCGCGGGGAACCTCAACTCGTGGCGCGCCGCCATCCGCATCGCCCGCCGTGACGCCTGGCGCTCCAAGGGCCGCAGCGCGATGGTGCTGGCGATGATCGCGCTGCCGATCATCGGCGTGAGCGCCGCCGACATCACCATCCGCAGCTCCCAGTTGAGCCCGGAGCAGAAGCTGAGCCGAGACATCGGCGCCGCCGACGCGCGCCTTGCGGACGCCGACGCCAACGGGCGGCCGATCTACCAGGACCCGCCCGCGGACATCTGGACCTCGGTGAAGGACGCCACCGCGGACCCGGACGCCACGCCGTCGGCGGCGGACCTGGCGGAACAGCAGGAGACCCCGAAGCCGACCGACCCGCTGACCGCGCTGCCCCGGGGCGCGCGCTGGATCTCCGACTCCCAGACCTACGCCCGCTTCAAGACGAAGTACGGTCTGCTCGCCGCCCCCGTGCGGGAGTTGGAGGCGGGCGACCCGCTGGCGCGCGGCATCACCCACCTGGACCGCGGGCGCTACCCGGCGGCCGACCACGAGGTCATCGCCACCACCGCGTTCCTCAAGTCCGCCGGTCTGAAGGTCGGTTCGAAGCTCGTCGTCCGCGACGTGGACCGTACGTACAAGATCGTCGGCGCGTACGACCTGCCGGACACGCTCGGCACCGAGCAGGTCATCGCGCGGCCGGGCGCTTTCATCGCGCCCTACACCGCGGCGCGCAAGGCGCTGAACGGCGAGGACGACTCGGCCTACACCACCTACCTGGTGGGGTTGCCGAGCGGCGACTACTCCTGGCAGATGGTGCAGCAAGCCAACACCCGGGGCATCTACGTCAAGTCCCGCGCGGTGGTGCTGCACCCGCCCGCCGACTCCGAAGTGCCGCTCTACACGAAGTCGCGCAACGGCAGCGCCCCCTACCGCACCGGCGACACGGGGAAGGCCACGGCCGTCGCCGTGGCGGCGACCATCGTCGGCCTGTCGATGCTGGAGATCTGCCTGCTGGCCGGTCCCGCCTTCGCCGTCGGCGCGCGGCGCTCGCGCCGCCAGCTCGGCCTGGTCGGCGCCAACGGCGGCGACCGCCGCCACATCCGGGCGATCGTGCTCTCCGGCGGCCTGGTGATCGGCGTCGCCGCGGCCGTCGTCGGCACCCTGCTGGGCCTGCTGCTCACCGTCCTGCTCCGCTCCCCGCTGGAGGACTTCGTCGGCCGCCGCTTCGGCGGTCTGACGCTGCGCCCGCTCGAACTGCTCGGCATCGCGGGCCTGGCCGTACTCACCGGTCTGCTGGCCGCCGTCGTGCCCGCGGTCACCGCGTCCCGGCAGAGCGTGCTGGCGTCGCTGACCGGGCGGCGCGGTGTGCGGCACGCCAACCGCGTGCTGCCGGTCCTCGGCATCGGCGCGATCTGCCTCGGCGGCGGCATCGCGGTCTTCGGCTCGCTGCGCACCGACAGCACCCTCGCGGTCGGCGGCGGCTCCGGCATCGCGGAGCTGGGCATCGTCGCGCTCACCCCCACTCTGGTCGGCATGTTCGGCAGGACCGGCAAGTGGCTGCCGCTGTCCCCGCGGCTCGCGCTGCGCGACGCGGTGCGCAACCGGGGCCGTACGGCGCCCGCGGTCGCGGCCGTGCTGGCCGCCGTCGCCGGTACGGTCGCGGTCGCCACGTACTCCGCGAGCGCCGACCGGCAGGACAGGGACGCGTACGAGGCCCAACTGCCGCGCGGCGTCGTGGCGGTGGCGGCCTACAGCGACCGCGGGCGTGACCTGACCGCGGTGCGCGCGGCGGTCGAGAAGCGTTACCCGGTCTCCGGCCGCGCCGACGTGTCCGCGATGGTCGTCGGCGGCAAGAACTGCCAGGCGGGCGGCGGTGGCGGCGACGGCTGCGGCGACGTCCAGCCGGTGAAGCCGGCCGCCAACGTGTGCCCGACCGACCGGCCGGAGGGCGCGACCGCGCTCACCCTGGCCGAGCGCCGTGCCCTGGCCCACGACTGGCGCTGCGCGTACGTGGAGGGCCTGACCGCCATGCCCACCAGCAGCGCCGTCCTGATCGGCGGCCCGGCCGTCCTGCACGCCCTCGGCATCCGGGACGGGGACGCGGAACAGGCGCTGGCGCGCGGCGAGACCGTGCTGTTCGACAAGGGGTACCTCGACCGCGGCACGCTCAAGCTGAAGATCACCCTGGACACGAACAAGGCGGTGCCCGACGGACAGGAGCCGGTCGGCCCGGTCAAGTCGGTGCCGGTGCACCTGGCGGCCGAGGGCCGTGACCGGACGTACGGGCTGCTGGCCGTGATGCCGCAGCAGGCCGCCGACGGCGTCGGGATCGACACGATGCCGCTGGGCTCCTTCTACACCAACGCCCGGATGCCCAACGGCCCCGAGCGGCAGGCGCTGGACAGCGACCTCGCCAAGATCGGCACCGACACGGAGGTCTATCTGGAGCGCGGCTACACCAGGGACAACAGCCTCGTGCTGCTCGCCCTGACGCTCTTCGCGGGCCTGGTCACCATCGGCGCCGCGGGCATCGCCACCGGCCTCGCGCAGGCCGACGCCGAGCCCGATCTGAAGACGCTCGCCGCGATCGGCGCGCCGCCGCGGGTGCGGCGCACGCTCTCCGGCCTCCAGTGCGGGGTGATCGCCACGATGGGCGTGGTGCTCGGCTCGGCGGCGGGCGTGCTGCCCGCGGTGGGGCTGCGGCACACCGAGCGGCGCGAGCAGTGGAAGTACTACCACCAGGCGCTGGACGGGGGCTGGGGCGGCACGAGCAGGCTGCCGCACGTGCCGATCGTCGTCCCGTGGAGCACGCTGGCCCTGCTGATCGTCGCCGTGCCGCTCGGCGCCGCTCTGCTCGCGGCCCTGGTCACCCGCTCGCGCACCCAGCTCGCCCGCCGCGCGGAGCCGTAAACCGGGGCGCGCGCGGAGGAAGGCGGCGGTGTCGGCCGGGCCCCGTACGGGAGACGGGACCTGGCCGACGCCGCCGCGCGTCCTAAGGGACAATGGCGGTATGGAGATGCCGATGAACGCGATGAACGAACGCTCGCCGGAAAGCTCGCAGAATCCGCAGAATCCGCAGCACTCACCGAATCAGCAGGTCCTGATCGTCGGTTCCGACGGAATGGCCCTGGGAGGCGCGCCGACCGGTGACGGCGGCGAGCACGGCGAGATCCCGGTGACGGAGATGGTCGAGCAGCCCGCGAAGGTCATGCGCATCGGCAGCATGATCAAGCAGTTGCTGGAGGAAGTGCGCCAGGCGCCGCTCGACGAGGCCAGCCGCGTACGCCTGAAGGAGATCCACGCCAGCTCGGTGAAGGAGCTGGAGGCCGGGCTCGCGCCCGAGCTGGTGGAGGAGCTGGACCGGCTCTCGCTGCCCTTCACCAACGACAGCGTGCCCAGCGAGGCGGAGCTGCGGATCGCCCAGGCCCAGCTCGTCGGCTGGCTCGAAGGGCTCTTCCACGGCATCCAGACCGCGCTGTTCGCCCAGCAGATGGCGGCCCGCGCCCAGCTCGAACAGATGCGGCGCGCCCTGCCGCCCGGCGCCGGCGGCCACGAGGAGGACGACGGCGGCAACCAGGGCGCCCGCTCGGGCCCGTATCTCTAGTCCGGATCTCTCGTCCGGATCTCTCGTCCGGCCTTATATCCGCATCTGAGCCGGTGAGGTGTCGCACCGGCGGGGGCCCGGTCAGTTCGAGCTCTTGCCGGTGGACACCCAGATGGTGACCTTGCCGCCCTTCTTCGGGTTGTAGTCCTCCAGATACTTCGGGGTCTGGCTGGTCACCGCGCCCTTGCCCCACTGCTGCTCGTCGGTCTGCTTGATCGTGTACTGCCAGCCCGCCGCCTTGATGCAGGCGACGACCGAGTCCACGTAGATCGACGTGAAGTCCGGCATCGTCATGACGTCCGGGTCGTTCGAGATCAGGTCGTTGTGCGCCTTGGTGCACTTGTCGGGGTCGATCGTGCGGCTCTGGTCGCCGTTCACGACGTCGCCCGCGCCGGTGCCCGTGGTCGGGTCGTCGGACGCCTGGGTCGAGGACGAGGTCGTCGGGCCGCCCGACTGGTCGTCCGCGCTGGGGCTGCCCTTGCCGCCGCCGCTGTTGGCCAGGACGATCGCGACGATCACCGCGATGGCCACGACCACGACGGCCGCGCCCGCGATCAGCGGTGTGTTGGACTTCCCGCCGCCACCGGTGCCGCCGCCGACACCGCCGGGGCCGCCTATGCCGCCGCCCGGGTGACCGCCCGCGCGCTGCTGCGGCATCTGCTGCTGGTGCTGCTGGTGCTGCATCTGGGGCGCCATGGTGTACGCCGGGGTCGGCGGCGGCGTCGGGGACTGCTGCGGGTAGCCGTACGCCGAGGGCAGCGACGGGGCCGGCGCGGGCTGCCCGTAACCGCCCTGCTGCGGATTGCCCGGCGCGTACGGCGTCCGCATCTGCGGCGGCGGGGTCTGGAGCGGGCCCTGCGCGTACGGGAAGACCGACGCCGCCACGTCCTGGCCGCGGTTGCCGGTGGGCGGCGCGGAGCCGGACATCAGCGGCATCGTGTCGCGCCGCGTGGCCGCCAGGACCCGGTCCGACTCGTCGTGCATCGCGTCCGCGGTCGGGAAGCGCTCCGCGGGGTTCTTGCGCAGCGCGCGCGCCACCAGCGCGTCCACGGCCGGGCCCAGCGCGCGGTTGAACGTCGACGGCGCGGGCGGGATCTCCTGTACGTGCTGGTACGCCATCGCCAGCGGCGAGTCCGCGTCGAAGGGCAGCCGCGCGGTCAGCAGCTCGAAGAGCATGCAGCCGACCGAGTACAGGTCGGAGCGCTCGTCCACACCGCGCCCCAGCGCCTGCTCCGGCGACAGGTACTGCGGGGTGCCGACCACCATGCCGGTCTGCGTCATCGAGGTGACACCGGACTGCATGGCGCGCGCGATGCCGAAGTCCATGACCTTGACCACACCGCGCTTGGTGATCATCACATTGCCGGGCTTGATGTCCCGGTGGACCAGGCCCATCTCGTGGCTGACCGCGAGCGCCGCCAGCACGTCCCCGGTGATCTTCAGCGCCTTGTCGGCGGGCATCGCGCCGTGCTGCGCCACATCGGCGGCCAGCACGTCGCCGAGCGGGCTGCCCTCGACGTACTCCATGACGATGTACGGCACGAGCTGGCCGTCGATGGTGTCCTCGCCGGAGTCGAAGACGGAGACGATGTTGGTGTGGTTCAGCTTCGCGACGGACTGAGCCTCGCGGCGGAAGCGCTCGCGGAAGGACTGCTCGTTGCCCAGGTTGGTGTGGAGGGTCTTGACGGCCACCGGCCGGTCGAGCACGGTGTCGTGCGCCAGGTGCACAGACGCCATGCCGCCCTCGCCCAGCAGGTCGCGCAGCACGTACCGCCCGCCGCCGACCGAGCGCCCCGTGTACTCGCCCTGCGTGGCGTCCCCGCTCATCTGTACCGCTACCCCCTGGAAAGTCCACCGGGGAGAGGGTCGCGCCGGTACCTGTGCGGTTGCCTGTGGCGATATTCGTCCCCGAGCTTGCCCGCCAAGTCTGGCCCATCGCACGGACACGTCAAGTTCGTTGACCATCTCGTCACCTGACGCACATCGGGCACGCACATGCTGTGTATCCCCGCGGGACCGCCGTATTGAGGTGCTGTGACGCGGACGTGTGCCCGGTGGGGCACGCGAAAGCGGTACGGTGGCCGCTCCGGGGCATCCGTACGATACGGGCGTCCGCGCGCGCCCGCCCGGACGATGACCGCGTACGAACGACGGCGAGGACTGATGGTCGACCCCAAAGAGACGGCCCCGGGCCCCGGAGCGTCGGAGACATCCGGCCAGTGGGGCGTGGGCACCGTCGTCGGCGAGGGCCGCTACCGGCTGACCGGGCGGCTCGGCCGCGGCGGCATGGCCGAGGTCTTCGCGGCGGAGGACGTACGCCTGGGCCGGATCGTGGCGGTGAAGCTGCTGCGCACCGACCTCGCCGAGGACCCGGTCTCCAAGGCCCGCTTCACCCGCGAGGCCCAGGCCGTCGCGGGTCTGAACCACCACGCGGTGGTCGCGGTCTACGACTCCGGCGAGGACCGTACGCCCACCGGCACCGTCCCCTACATCGTGATGGAGCTGGTCGAGGGCCACACCATCAGGGACCTGCTCTCCAGCGCCGAGCCGCCGCCCGTCGACCAGGCGCTGCTGATCGTCTCCGGCGTCCTCGAAGCGCTGGCCTACAGCCACCAGCACGGCATCGTGCACCGCGACATCAAGCCCGCCAACGTGATCATCACCACGAACGGCGCGGTCAAGGTCATGGACTTCGGCATCGCGCGGGCGCTGCACGGCGCCCAGAGCACGATGACGCAGACCGGCATGGTCATGGGCACCCCGCAGTACCTCTCGCCCGAGCAGGCGCTCGGCAAGGCCGTCGACCACCGCAGCGACCTGTACGCGACCGGCTGTCTCCTCTACGAGCTGCTGGCGCTGCGTCCGCCCTTCACCGGCGAGACGCCGCTCTCGGTGGTCTACCAGCACGTCCAGGACGAGCCGCAGGTCCCGTCGCAGATCAGCGACCGGGTGCCGCCCGAGCTGGACGGGCTCGTGCTGCGCGCGCTCGCCAAGCAGCCGGACGACCGGTTCCAGAGCGCCGAGGAGATGCGCGGCGTCGTCCAGTACGCGCACCAGGCGCTCGTCCAGCAGGGCGGCTGGACCGGCGGCATGTGGAACACCGGCGTCATCACCCCCCTCGCGGGCCCCCGGACCGGCGGCATGTCGCCGACCGTCGTGGCACAGGGGCGGCCCGGCAACAGCACCACCGCCGAATTCGGCGCCCCGCTGCTCGCCGGAATCTCCGGCACCGGTGACGACGACGGCGGTCAGGGCTACGGCGAGCGGCCGCCGGGCGGCGGCGGCAACCGCTGGCTCAAGCCGGTGCTCTTCGCCATCGCCGCGGTGCTGGCCATCGCGCTGGGCGTCTACTTCGCCACGCGCGGTACCGGCGGGGACGGCGGCGCCCCCGCCAACTCCCCGTCGCCGTCGGTGACCCAGGACACGGGCACCCCGTCCGACCCGCCGTCCACGGAGCCGACGGAGACCGGGTCCGACCAGACCGACCCGACCACGACTCCGGCGACGACCCCGCCGACGACTCCGTCCACGACCCCGCCGACGACTCCGACCACCAAGCCCCCCACGACCCCGCCGACGACTCCGCCGACCACGCCCCCCACCACCCCTCCGACCACGCCCCCCACCACCCCGCCGACGACCCCGCCGACGTCGGACGCGGCCACCCCGGCGGAGTAGCCCACCCGCACGGCGGGTCGGAGCCCCGTAGGGGCGCGGGGAACTGCTCGCTCAGCCAGCGCGATGGTGCGCCGTGAAAAACCGGCCCCAGTGGGGCAGATGCTGTTGTTTTCGGGCTGACAGCCCGGTGGGGGCTGGTGGCGCAGTTCCCCGCGCCCCTAAAAACTCGGGGTACCGCCCTGCGTAAGGGCGCCCTTGTCGGGGGGGCCGTTAGGACGTGAAGGCGTCGATGACGGCGCCGTATTCGGCCGTCCACCAGACGGCCAGGGCGGAGGCGGGCGGGAAAAGAGGATCACTGCGGGGGTCACGCCGCTGATAACGCCACTGGAGCATCCAGAAGTCGTTGAGGCGTTCCCACCAGACGCGGTGGACGGCGGCGGCCAGCTCGGCGACGGGAACCCCCGCCGCGGAGCGGTAGGCACGGGCGTAGGAGCGGATCTTCCGCAGGTCGAGACGCCCGTCCAGCGGGTGGACGAAGAAGATGGCGGCGGCGCGTACCGCCTCCTCGGCACGCGGCTGCACACCGAGCCGGTCCCAGTCGACGATGGCGGCGGGCTCCTCACCGCGGTAGAGCAGGTTGAGCGGGTGGAAGTCGCCGTGCACCCAGCCGCTGACCGTCCCGTCGGCGTCCGGCGGCCGGCGGTGGGCGTGGCGGCGCAACAGGGCGCGGCGCTCCAGCAGCCGGTGCTCGGCGAGTTCGTCGAAGGCGTCGCGCGGCCGGTGCCGGCGTACCAGCGCGAGCAGTTCGTCGATCTGCGCGTACGTACGGTCCGGGTCGGCGCTCGGGTGGTGGCGTTGGTCCTCCGGCGGGGGCGGCTGCACGCGGGCGAGCCCGGCGTGCACCATGCCGAGCAGCGTGCCGAGCCGCCGCGACTGCGTGGCGGTCAGCTCGGTGCCCTCGCGGTGCCTGCCCTCGATCCAGGGGAAGAGCGCGTATCCGTGGCCGCCGAGCCGCGCGACCGTACGCCCGCGGGAGTCCGGCAGGGGCGCGGCGACGGGCAGTCCGAGGCCGACCAGACCCCGCGTCGCGCGGTGCTGCCGGGCGATCACGCCGGGGTCCGCGGTGTCCCGGGCGACGTACTGCTTGAGGAAGAACCGGCCGCGGGTGGTGGTCACCTCGTAGCCCTTGTTGAGCAGTCCCCGGGGAACGGGTACGCAGGTCAGCGGGGTACCCGCGTCCTCGTAGCGGCGCAGCAGAGCGGTCAGCGAAGCCCGCGCCGGCGGCACCTTCGCCGTGCCCGTCACGTGCAGAAGCGTAGATCACCGCGACACCCCGCCCGCGCGGACTGGCGCCGACCCCCTGGGACGTGCTAAGGCATATGCCTCCGGTCACCCTCGGCATGCATGCGGGCCACGTACGCGGCGGCCTGGGTGCGCCGCTCCATGCCGAGCTTGGCGAGCATCGAGGACACGTAGTTCTTCACCGTCTTCTCCGCCAGGTGCAGGCGCTCGCCGATCTGGCGGTTGGTGAGGCCCTCGCCGATCAGGTCGAGGATGCGGCGCTCCTGGGCGGTCAGGTCGGCCGTACGGTCGTCGCCCTCGGAGCGCGCGCCGCCGTGCCGGAGCCGGTCCAGGACCTTGGCGGTCGCGACCGGGTCCAGCAGCGACTTTCCCGCGGCCACGTCGCGGATGGCGTCGATCAGGTCGTTGCCGCGGATCACCTTGAGCACGTATCCGGCGGCGCCCGCCATGATCGCGTCGAAGAGCGCCTCGTCGTCCGCGAAGGACGTCAGCATCAGGCACTTGATCGACGGGTCGTGCGAGCGGACCTCGCGGCACACCTCGACGCCGCTGCCGTCGGGCAGCCGTACGTCGAGCACCGCGACGTCCGGGCGGGTGGCCGGAATGCGCGCCACCGCCTCCGCGGCGTTCCCGGCCTCGCCGACGATCTCGATTCCCGGCTCGGCCGAGAGGAGTTCGTGCACCCCGCGCCTGACCACCTCGTGGTCGTCGAGCAGGAACACGCGGATTGTGGGGCTATTTCCTTCTACAGGCACCTGCCCAGCGTCGCACCGCCGGGAGCTCCCCGCCTCTTACGGACGACAGCCCGCGCCTCTCACGGACGACAGCGCCGCCTCTTACGCACTTTCCGTATCCGGGATACGGTGCGGTTGTCCCGGTGGCCTGCGGTAACGCGTATTTACTAGGAACTCCAAGCAAAACCGCAGGTCGGACGGCTTCGCGCGATGGCGTGGGTTATAGGTAACGTCTCTGTTGCAGGCCACGTGGCCGGGGCACTGTCACGCCTGGCTCGGCCATGCCGCACACACCCCGTGCGCCGCGTCGTACCAGGTGAGCCGCACACTGGCTGCCCGGCGGATCCCGGGGGCCGGACAGACGGAGGAGCGAACGTGAGCGTGAAGAGCACTGCCGCTGGGGCCACCCCCGCCAGGAGCGGGGGGCGAAGCACCGCCACTCCCGCCAAGGGCAGGGGACGGACCACCCGCGCAGCAGGCGCCAAGCGCCGTGGCACCGAGCCCGAACTCGTACAGTTGCTGACGCCCGAGGGCGAGCGCGTCGAGCACGGCGAATACTCCATCGACCTGACGCCGGAAGAGCTGCGTGGCCTGTACCGCGACATGGTGCTGACCCGCCGTTTCGACGCCGAGGCGATCACCCTGCAACGCCAGGGCGAGCTGGGCCTGTGGGCCTCGCTGCTCGGCCAGGAGGCCGCGCAGATCGGTTCGGGGCGGGCCACCCGCCCGGACGACTACGTCTTCCCGACCTACCGCGAGCACGGTGTGGCCTGGACCCGTGACGTGGACCCGCTCAATCTGCTCGGCATGTTCCGTGGTGTGAACCACGGCGGCTGGGACCCCAACGAGAACAACTTCCACCTCTACACGATCGTCATCGGCTCGCAGACGCTGCACGCCACCGGCTACGCCATGGGCGTGGCCAAGGACGGCGCGGATTCGGCCGTCATCGCGTACTTCGGCGACGGCGCCTCCAGCCAGGGCGACGTGGCGGAGGCGTTCACCTTCGCCGCCGTCTACAACGCGCCGGTCGTCTTCTTCTGCCAGAACAACCAGTGGGCGATCTCCGAGCCGACCGAGAAGCAGTCCCGCGTGCCGATCTACCAGCGCGCCGCCGGATACGGCTTCCCCGGCGTCCGCGTGGACGGCAACGACGTCCTCGCGGTGCTCGCCGTCACCCGTGCGGCCCTGGAGCACGCGCGCAGCGGCCAGGGCCCGATGCTGGTCGAGGCGTTCACGTACCGCATGGGCGCCCACACCACGACCGACGACCCGACCCGCTACCGCGCCGACGAGGAGCGCGAGCAGTGGGAGTCGAAGGACCCGATCCTGCGGCTGAAGACGTATCTGGACAAGCAGGGCCTGGCCGACGAGGCGTACTACGCGTCGATCGAGCAGGAGAGCGACGTACTGGCCAAGCGGGTGCGCGACGGCGTACGCACGATGGAGAACCCGGACACCATGGCGATCTTCGAGAACGTCTACGCCGACGGGCATGCGCTCGTCGACGAGGAGCGCGCGCAGTTCGCCGCGTACCTGGCCTCGTTCGAGTCCGAGGGCGCCGCTTCCGGAGAGGGACGCTGACATGACCCAGATGTCCATCGCCAAGGCCCTCAACGAGTCGCTGCGCACGGCGCTCGACAACGACCCGAAGGTCCTCGTCATGGGTGAGGACGTCGGCAAGCTCGGCGGCGTCTTCCGGATCACCGACGGTCTCCAGAAGGACTTCGGGGAGGGGCGCGTCATCGACACCCCGCTCGCCGAGTCCGGCATCGTCGGCACCGCGATCGGCCTCGCGCTGCGCGGCTACCGCCCGGTGGTCGAGATCCAGTTCGACGGCTTCGTCTTCCCGGCCTACGACCAGATCGTCACGCAGCTCGCGAAGATGCACGCCCGCGCGCTCGGCAAGATCAAGTTGCCGGTCGTCATCCGTATCCCGTACGCGGGCGGCATCGGCGCGGTCGAGCACCACAGCGAGTCGCCCGAGGTGCTGTTCGCGCACGTCCCCGGCCTGAAGGTGATCACGCCTTCGAACGCCTCCGACGCGTACTGGATGCTCCAGCAGGCCATCGAGTGCGACGACCCGGTGATCTTCTTCGAGCCGAAGCGGCGCTACTGGGACAAGGGCGAGGTCGACACCTCGGCCGTGCCCGGCTCCCCGCACAAGGCGGTCGTGGCCCAGGAGGGCACCGACCTCACGCTCGCCGCGTACGGTCCGATGGTGAAGGTCTGCCTGGAGGCTGCCGCCGCCGCCTCGAACGAGGGCCGTAGCCTGGAGGTCGTGGACCTGCGCTCGCTCTCGCCCCTCGACTTCGACACTCTCCAGACGTCCGTGGAGAAGACCCGCCGCCTGGTCGTCGTGCACGAGGCCCCGGTCTTCTACGGCACGGGCGCGGAGATCGCGGCCCGGATCACCGAGCGCTGCTTCTACCACCTCGAGGCCCCGGTACTGCGGGTGGGCGGTTTCCACGCCCCGTACCCGCCGGCCCGCCTGGAGGAGGAGTACCTGCCCGGCCTGGACCGCGTACTCGACGCCGTCGACCGCGCGCTGGCGTTCTGAGGAGAGGGTTGTGACGACCATGACCGCACCTGCACAGCGCTTCCGCGAATTCCGGATGCCGGATGTCGGCGAGGGCCTGACCGAGGCGGAGATCCTCAAGTGGTACGTGGCCGTCGGTGACACCGTCACCGACGGGCAGGTCATCTGCGAGGTGGAGACGGCGAAGGCCGCCGTCGAGCTGCCCATTCCGTACGACGGGGTGGTGAGCGAGATCCGCTTCGGCGAGGGCACGACGGTGGATGTCGGTACGCCGATCATCGTGGTGGACGCCGGGGGGGACGGGGCCGCCGGGTCCGCCGATTCGGCCGGTTCCGCAGGGTCCGCCGGGGTCGCGGCTTCGGAGCCGCCCGCCGTGGAGACTCCCGCCCCCGAGGCCCCGCCCGCCGAGCCCAAGCGGCAGGCGGTGCTCGTCGGATACGGCGTCGCGCCGTCGGCCACGACGCGCCGTCCGCGCAAGCAGGCGGCCCCTGACGTACCAGCCCCTGCCGTACCGACCGCTGACGTACCGGCCCCCTCCGTACCGGCTCAGGCCGCCGAGCTGAACGGTCACGACCGTGCGGCGGCGGTGGACCGGCCGCTGGCCAAGCCGCCGGTGCGGAAGCTGGCCAAGGAGCTGGGCATCGACTTGGCGACCGTGGTGCCGACCGGGCCGAACGGCGTGGTGACCCGCGAGGACATCCGCGCGGCGGCGGCCCCGCCTGCCGCCCTGCCGCCGGTGACGGCCGCGCCCGAGCCGCTCGCGGCGACCGCCGGCGCCCGGGAGACGCGTATCCCGATCAAGGGCGTCCGCAAGGCCACCGCCCAGGCGATGGTCACCAGCGCCTTCACCGCGCCGCACGTCACGGAATTCGTGACGTTCGACATCACGCGGACGATGAAGCTGGTCCAGGAGCTGAAGGAGGACCGCGCCTTCACGGGCGTACGGGTCGGCCCGCTGCTGCTGGTCGCGAAGGCCCTGCTGGTCGCCCTCAAGCGGCACCCCGAGGCGAACGCCGCGTGGGACGAGGCCGCGCAGGAGATCGTCCACAAGTCGTACGTCAACCTGGGGATCGCCGCCGCCACCCCGCGCGGTCTGATCGTCCCCAACATCAAGGACGCGCACGACAAGACGCTCCCCGAACTGGCCGCCGCACTCGGCGAACTGGTCGCCACCGCCCGTGACGGCAAGACCTCGCCGGCCGCGATGCAGGGCGGCACGGTGACCATCACCAACGTCGGTGTCTTCGGCGTGGACACCGGCACGCCCATCCTCAACCCGGGCGAGTCGGCGATTCTCGCCTTCGGCGCGATCAAGCTCCAGCCCTGGGTCCACAAGGGCAAGGTGAAGCCGCGTCAGGTCACCACGCTCGCCCTCTCCTTCGACCACCGCCTGGTCGACGGCGAACTCGGCTCCCGCGTGCTGGCCGACGTGGCCGCCATCCTCGAACAGCCCAAGCGGCTGCTCACCTGGGGCTGACGCCGTCACCCGCACGGAGGGCCCGGACGTACAAACGTCCGGGCCCTCCGTCGTGCGTGCGTCCCACCCATTCGTCCCCTTTTATGCTGCCATCACCCCATGGCCGTCTCCGTCTCCGTCGTCCTGCTGCTCCTCGTCCTCGCCGCCATGATGATGCGCAACAAGTCCCTCAAGCCCAGCCACGCCGTCATCTGCGTCCTCCTCGGCTTCTGCCTCTCCTCCACCAGCCTCGCCCCCACCATCCAGTCCACGATGAACTCCACCGCCTCCCTGGTCAGCACGATCCGTCCCTGACGAGCGCCGCTGACGCCCGCAGGACCATGAGCGGCCCCTCCACGGCCGCCACCATGGCGAAGGGGAACCGGTCGAGTTCGAGGCAGAGCGCGATGTCGTCGGGGTGCACTCCTTCGCGCACCCCCTCCGCCAGCTCGGCGGCGGCGCGCGACGTGGCGGCGCGGCGCAGGAACTCGGCGGCGTCCGTTCCGGCCCCGGCGGCCCGCCCGGCGATGTACTGAGCGCACGCCAGGTCCTCGTCGGCCTGCCCGTCCTCGCCGGTGACCACGAAGGTGACGCCGTCGCCCGCGTGCGCCCGCAGGTGGTCGGCCGTCGCCTCCGCCACCACGAACGCGGCGCACAGCACCAGCGGCGCGTCCTTCACCGCGAGCGCGCCGACCGTCCCCGCCGTGGTCTTCTGTACGACGGTCCGTCCCTCCAGGGCGAGCGACCGCATCAGGCCCGGTGAGTTGACGGTGTCGAACCCCGGCGCGGGCGCACCGTCCTTGACCGTCACCCAGTCCGGATGCCGGGCCTTGAGCGCCAGCGCCTCGTCCAGCGACCCGGCCAGCACCACCTTCTCCGCCCCGCGCCCGAGCGCCCAAGCCGCCACGGTGAACGCCCGCATGACGTCCACGACCACCGCTACGGCCGGTGCCCGGCCCCGCTCGCCGAGTTCAGCGATCCCGAGAAATGAAGTCTCCATACCGCCCATGCTCCCCCTCACCCTCGCCGTCGCCCCAGGGGCGTCAGATCCAACTCGGCCCAGACCGTTTTGCCCACGTCCAGGGGGACGACGGCCCAGCGGGCGGCGACGGCCGCGACGATCAGTAAGCCCCGGCCGGACTCGTCGTCGTCGCTCACGGCCTCGGGCACCTGGGGCCGCCGCTCCCCGCGCGCGTCGGTGACGCCCACCCGCAGCACGTCGTCGGCCAGCCGCACCTCGACCCGGAACAGCCGCCCGGCCACCCGCCCGTACCGGACCGCGTTGGTCGCCAGCTCGCTCACCAACAGCCCGGCGTCCCCGGCCACTTCGGGGTGCCCCCACTTCTCCACCAGCTCGGCGGTCCGCACCCGCGCCCTGCTCACACTCCGCGCCGTCGGTGCGTACAGGCATGTGTCATACGTCGTCTCCGCGTCGCCCATCCCGGCGACCTCCCAGCCTCGCGCGTCAGCCCGCGCACGGTCCCTGGCGGTGGCGTCGCCCCCACGCCCTCCGCCCCACCCGGGCATGACGCAGCGGTGCACTTCCGCCATGCGGCGCCGCTGTGCGAGCGGGTCGTCACCGACGGTAGAGGGTTCCCTTTCTTGGGTGCAACCTTCTTGGGGAAACATGTCTCCGTAACTGGCTTGCCGCTGCGGAAGATCGGTTGCAGACTGAGTCCGCTTCCAGGGAGGTGGCGACCCGTGGCAACCAGCCGGGCAGATGTGGGCAATCGCGTATCGACCGTGCTCGCCCGCAAGTTGGGCGGCGAACTGCTCCGCCTGCGCGAGGACGCCGGACTGACCCAGCCGCGCGCGGCGGAAGTGCTCAGCGCGTCGGTGGCCAAGGTGACGAAGATGGAACGGGGCTGGGTCCCGTTCCGCGACCCCGACGTCATCGCCCTGTGCAAGCTCTACGGCGTTCAGGACGAGTCCGCCGTGGAGGGACTGCTGCAAATCGCCCGGCTGGACCGGGAACGGCGCAAGGCAAAGGGCTGGTGGAAGCCTGACGCGGGCAATCTCAGCGAGTACATCGCGATGGAGGATGTCGCCGTACGTATCCGGACGTGGCAACTGTCGGTGGTCCCAGGCCTGTTCCAGACCGCCGACTACGTACGCGCGCTCGCTGTCAGCGGCGGCGTATGGGAGAACCCGGACGACATCGAGCGGTTGGTCGCCGTCAGGATGAAGCGCCAGGCCCGTCTGCAAGGGGAGAACCCGCTACGCGTGCACGCCGTCATCTGGGAGGCGGCTCTGCGACAACTCGTGGGCGGTGCCGAGGTTATGCGCGAGCAGTTGTCGCACCTCCATGACCTGGCCAAGCTCCCGAACGTGCACATCCAGGTGCTCCCGTTCCGAGCGGGCGCGCATCCCAGCATCGGCGGTCCGTTCAATATCCTTTCGTTCCTCGACAGCGCGGCGATGGAGGTGGTGCACATGGATACGCTTGCTTCCACGCAGTGGGTGGAGGACGCGGCCCATAGCACCGTCTACCAGTCGTTCTTCGAGAGCACGGCCCGGCTAAGTCTGTCGCCGTACGCGTCCTCGAAGCTGATCGATGACATGGGCAAGGGGTTGCACGACTGATGCAGTTCGAATTCGTGAAGTCGAGCTACAGCACTTCGGGTGGTGAGTGCGTTGAGGTCGCCGTCAACGTGCCCGGCACCGTACGTGTCCGCGACTCGAAGAACCCCGAGGGCCCGGCCCTCGCCTTCACGCCCGGTGAGTGGACGCACTTCCAACGGGCGCTCGCCGCAGGCGACTTCGTCAACTGACCGGCAGCCGCCGGTTACGGCGCCCACACCACGGAACCGCCTCGGCGTGCGCGCCCTACGGTGTCAGCGGTCGGCGTACAAACCGGCACCCGTACGGCACCGGCCCCGTCAAGGCCGCCCGTCACCGCGACCCGCCCCCGGCCCGGGCCCGCCCGACAGCCCCGACCGGCCCGCCTCCCCACCGCAGCCAGCGGCAGTGCGCCCGCAGGGCGCGAGACGAACCCGCCACGGCCCCACCGGGCCGTTCGCCCCCAGAGGACGCGGCGCCCGGCTGCGGCGACTGGCGCGCGAACTGGAACAGGCCATGCCGGGCGACCGCCCCTGAGGGCGTACGCGCGCGTCGTAGCCAGGCAACCTGACGGGCGGGGGCCGTACCGCTGGTCAGGCCGGGACGGCCGGGGAGGCGGGCTGGATCGCGCGGCGCCTGACGAGCAGCACGATGATCAGGGCGACCTGGAGCAGGATGATCAGGAGGGTGCCCAGTGACACCTGGGGCTTGTCGCCCACGAGGTTGGAGATCAGGCTGGTGTCCCACAGGCCGTGGACGAGCATCGGCAGCACGAGGACGCCGCCGGCGCGCAGGCACAGGTAGAAGAAGTAGCCCGAGGTGGAGACGACGGCGGCCTGCCCGAGCGCTTGTGGTCCCTGGCTGATGGCGTTGCTGATGTGGACGAGGCCGAAGACGACGGAGGAGCAGAGCGCGACCTTGCCCTCGGTGAATCCCGCCCGGCGGAAGACATGGACGCCGATGCCCCGGAACATGAGTTCCTCGCCGACGCCGACGAACAGCCCGAGCAGCAGCAGGCAGGCCACAAGAGACAGGCTCTGGTCCGCCAGGTGCGGGTAGTTCAGCCCGATCACCGCGGCGGCGATCATCGAGATCGGTACCCAGCGCACCCAGCGCCGCACCGGCGCGCGGTAGCGCAGGACCTCGCCCCACCAGCCCAGCCAGGAGACGACCGCGGCGCCGAACGCGATCGACGCCCCGATCGGGATCAGCGCGTTGCGCACCAGGGACGCGGTCGTGGGGAACTGGCTGTCGGAGTCACCGGTGTCCACGCCGATCAGCAGGCCCAGGCCCTGGATGATGCCCACGTACACGACCACCACGACGAGGAACCAGGGCCACGACAGCCTGCGTCCCGCCCCGGCCTCCGGTATCGCTTCCGCCGTGTCGCGCATCGTGCAGCCCTTTCAGTGACGGCGAGGTTCGCCGCCCGACGGGCACCGTCACACATCGCCGCGGTTCCCCAGCAGACTCTCATACCGGAATGAACACCCCTCGTGCCCCTTCCCCGAACCGGCGGCACCACCCCGAGGACCGGCCGACCGTCCGCGGTGGCCGTCCCGGTGGGCCGCGAAAGCCGACAAGCGATCGGGGATTCGGCTACCTCACGTTCTCGACGCTTCACTGTCCCGGTGATGCCGAACGGGCATATGACGTCGAGGATATGGCAAAAGGAATATGCCGGGAATCGTCTCGGGGCGGGAGGCGCATCATGCATGTGACCGCGCATGGGGGTAAATCGGCTATTCGGGAGGGGCGATGGGGCCCGGACCGGTGGGAACCGGACAGGCTCGGGTGCCGTGAAGTGGTGCGCAAGGAAGGTGAGTTGGGCGGGGCGGCCGGTCGGCAGGGCGGGGGACGGGCTGGTCAGGGCGGGAAACGACGGGACGGCAGCGGGTTGCGGTGAGAGAAAGTTGATCTTGGCTGGAAGGGGCGAAAACTTGCCTCGGTGAGGCGGCCTCGGGGTGCCTCGAATTGCGCATGAGTGATATCGAGCCCCACGCGTCCCCGCTGTGTACCAATTTTGAAGATCAATATCGCCGAATGGCCGTATAGGTGATACAAGGTCGTACACCTGTGCGCGCGTGCCTCTCCGGCCTGCGCTGTCGTCACTTCACTCAGCAGGCAGGAAAATCCTGAGAGGGCCGCTCAAATGCAACACCACGAACCGCTCTGGTCCAACTCCCTTTATCCGACGTTCGCTTACGTGATCGCCTTTGTCGGCTCCGTGCTCGGCCTGGCCTGCTCGTCCCGGCTGCACCTCGTGGGATTCGGGCGGGGAAAGAGCTGGCTCGGATCGGGAGCCGTCGCGCTGGGCACCGGAATCTGGGGCATGCACTTCGTCGCGATGCTCGGCTACGACGTCCAGGGCGTGACGCTGCGCTACAACGTGACGCTGACCGTGCTGAGTTGGGTGCTCGCGGTGGGCGTCGTCGGCGTCGGGATCTACGTGGCGGGCCGGGACTCGTCCTGGCCGTCGCTGCTGGCGGGCGGCCTGCTCGCCGGGGTCGGCGTGGCGGGTATGCACTACCTCGGCATGGCGGCGATCATCATGCCGGGCACGATGAGCTACGACGGCTCCACCGTCGCCCTGTCGATCGTCATCGCCATCGTGGCCGCCACGGCGGCGCTCTGGGCGACGCTCCGCGCGCGCGGCCCGCTCTTCATCACCGGGGCCGCGCTCGTCATGGCCTTCGCGATCAGCGGCATGCACTACACGGGCATGGCGGCGGTCAGTTCCACGATCACCGACCACACCGACCCGACCACGGGCGTCTCGGCCTCGGCCTTCGTCCTGCCCCTGATCGCGGGCCTGAGCCTGATCGTCTTCGTGGTCGCCTTCGCGGTCCTGATGAACCCGACCGAGGAGCTGGCCGCCGACAATCCGGCCCCCGTCCGCCAGGCCCCGCCCCAGCCCGCGACGACCCACGGCGACTGGCCGTCCTGAGCCCGGACGTCCGGACGTCCGGACGCGTACGAACCGCCCTCCCCGGTCGTCCCGGCAGCCCCACCAGCGGGCCGACGCGGCCCGCTCGGTAGCGTGGACCGGGTTCCGGCGGCCCGAGGCCGTTACGGGGAAGTGTTGTTCACGGGGAAGCAGGGACTCATGGTTAACCGAAAGCACCGCGTCGCGCTGGCGGCGGGCCTCGCGGCGACGTGTCTCGTCCTGACCGCCGGGTGCGGCGGCTCGTCGTCGGACGAGACGTCGGACACGTCCACGGAGAAGAGCGGGGACGCGGGCAAGGGCAAGGGCGGGAAGAAGGCGGCGCCGCTGCTGACCGTGGCCGAGGCGAACAAGATCGTGGACACGTATCAGGCGCTCAACAACGAGGCGAACGCGAAGCTCAGCCCGGCGCTGATTGCCAAGGTCGAGGCGGGGGCCATGCTCGCCTTCGACAAGGGCTACTTCACGCAGGCGTCCGGCCTCGACCAGAAGAACGTCAAGGCGAATCTGGCGGCCTTCGTGTACGTCAACCGCGCGTTCTACATCCCTCCGGCCGCGGCCAACACGGACTGGTTCATGGTGAGGGCACAGGGCGCGGAGCTGAAGGACGGCAAGCCGGGCGCGCCGTGGACGACCGGCACCCGCTTCATCGTCTTCAAGCACACGGCCGACGGCTGGCGCGCGGTCAACTCCCAGGACTTCTCGGGCGACGAGCAGAAGAAGATCCCGGAGATCGCGCTGGACGCGGACGGGCTGGCGCGGGTCGCCGAGCCGACGGCGAAGATCGGCGGCACCGCGCCCGCGGACCTGGCCGACCTGGTGGCGGACCTCTACGTGACCGGCGGCGCCGACACCCCGCTGGCGCGGACCAAGGCGCGCGAGAACGCGATCTCCGCGTACAACAACCGTCTCAACGGCCTCGACGGCCACGCGTACAACGACTACAAGAAGGCCGCCCCGCGCGTCGGCACCACGTACGCGCTGCGCACGAAGGATGGCGGGGCCCTCGTGCTCAACGACAGCGCCGTCGACGAGACGTCACTGGCCAAGGACCTGACCTCGTACATCACCCTCGGCAAGCGGCTCAAGCCGTTCGTCAAGAAGGGCGCGAGCGACCACATGTACCAGGTCGTGAACCACGAGATGCAGATGGAAGTGGGCGTGATCGCCCCGAGCGGCACCCCCGCCGTCTACGGCCTCGAACAGCAGACGACGAGCGTGGACGCGACCCCGATGAGCACCGTCTGACGGACGGTGCGTCCGCCCCGGCAGTACGGCGGGCGGCGGCCGTTGAGCCGCCCGCCGCCCGCCGCCTCGCGCCCGTCCGCCCGCCGCCCGCCGCCTCGCGTCCGCCCGTCCGTCCCGCCCTCTGTCCGTACGGGACGACATCACCCGAAGACGGCGACCAGCCGTCCGATCACCTCGCCGCGCTCCAGCCGCCCGACACCCTCGCCGATCTCCTCGAATCCGATCTCGGTGACCCGCGACGACAGCTTCCCCTCGGCGACGAGGTCGAGCACCGCCGCGCAGTCCTCCTTCGATCCGGCCTGGGAGCCGACGAGTTCGACCTCGTTCAGGGTGAGCGCCTGAAGGTCGATCTCGCCGCGCGCGCGGCCGAGGCCGACCTGGACGATACGGCCGCCCCGGCGTACGGAGTGGATCGCGCCGTCGGTGGTCGTCCCGAACCCGGCGAAGTCGACGACCACGTCGAGGTTCTCGCCCGCGAAGTCGGTGATGTCGCCCGCGACCTTCTCCGCGCCGAGCGAGCGGGCGAAGTCGTGCACGCGCTCGTTCTTCTCGGCGACGAACACCGTCGCGCCGAGCGCGAGCGCGGTCTGGGCGCCGAGCGAGCCGAGCCCGCCGAGGCCGATGATCCCGACGCGGGAGCCGGCGGTGACCCTCCCCTGCACGGAGACCGCGTGGTACGAGGTGAGCCCGGCGTCGGTGGCGGCTGCCGCCTGGTCGAACGGCACCCCGTCCGGCAGCGCGACGACGAGCCGTTCGAGGACGACGACCTCGTCCGCGAATCCGCCGTTCTTCGACGTGCCGGGCCCCTCGATGGCGGCCGGGATGACGACCTTCTGGCCCACCGTGAACCGCGTCACGCCCGAGCCCACGGCGGAGACGACCCCCGCGATCTCGTGACCCAGTGTGATCGGACGGAACGGGAGCAGCGGCGTCAGCGTGCCGTCGAGAAACCCGACGTCGCTGTGGCACAGCCCGGCCGCGCGGACGTGCACGACGAGTTCGTCCGCGCCCGGTGCCGGGGCCGGGACCTCACTCAGGGTGAGGGGCTTGTCGATGTCGGTGAACTGCCATGCGCGCATTTCCGCTCCTTGGACGGTGGGCTCCCGGCGGGGCCGCGCTGATGTCGGCGGTCACCCGGAAGAATATTGGTACCTCATCCCAAAAATACTCCTCCACTACGCTCGGGCGATGACCACCTCCCGAAGGAGCCGCGGGCGACCGCCCGCCTCGACCCGCGAAGCCCTGGAGGAAGTCGCCTTCGACCTGCTGCTTCGCGACGGCTACGAGGCGACGACGCTCCAGGCGATCATGGCCGCGGGCGGTGTCGGGCGCTCGACGCTCTTCCGCTACTTCGGGTCGAAGTCGGGGATCGTGTGGGGCGAGTTCGACCGCGCGGTCGAGCGGCTGCGGGCCGCCCTTCGCGACGCCGACGACGTACCCGTCATGACGGCCGTACGGGCGGCGGTCGTCCGGTCCACGCGGCTTTCGCAGGCGGCGGCGCCGGACTCGTGGCTCGACCGCTTCCGCGTGCTCGACCGGGACCCCGCGCTCGTCGCGGAGGCCGCCGCGCACTGGCGCGTCTGGGGCGAGACGGTGAGCGGGTACGCGGCCGGGCGCACCGGCCTCGACGCGGGCGACCCCGTCCCGGCCGCGATCGGCGGCGCCGTACAGGCGGCCTACGTCGCGGTGCTCAGGCGGTGGGCCGGGGCGGCGGAGGCGCGCGGGGACGACGCCGGGGCCGAAGCGGTCGACATCGACGAGCTCGACCGGGACCTGCGCCCGGTCACCGACGCCTTCCAGGCCGTCCTGGACGGCGTGACGCGAGACTGAACGGAGGCTCCGCCACCGCTTGGCGACCTCCTTCGGTCCCCTTGTCCCGCGGCGGCGGCCGTATTGCGACGGTGGGCGCGAGCCAGCCGAAGCGCGAGGGACATCAGGACCGTACAGGCGTCGATCGGGGAGAGAACCTGCCCCGCGATGCGCGGTCGGGCAGCGGCCTGATCCGTGTCGTCTCCTCCGAACCCGTCGGCGACGGCGTCCGCTCCGTCCACGTCGCCTACGAGTTCCCCGAGGG
This sequence comes from Streptomyces sp. NPDC024632, assembly GCF_055559175.1. Taxonomy (NCBI): domain Bacteria; kingdom Bacillati; phylum Actinomycetota; class Actinomycetes; order Kitasatosporales; family Streptomycetaceae; genus Streptomyces; species Streptomyces sp. NPDC024632. The sequence goes on along the minus strand of NZ_JBVHLD010000010.1, from coordinate 10,569 downwards.
CCGCTGGACCCAGACCTTCCTCTCCCGCCCCCTCACCCCCGCCCCCTTCGAACAGGCCCTCCGCGAAGCCGACTTGACCCTCGGCCGGGGCCGCAGCCCACGTCGGCCACGGGACCGCCCCCGGCGCCGGTGACCTCGGCGGCGAACAGAGCGAGCGCCGTACGCAGGGCCGGCGCGCCGTCCAGCGCCTCCCGTACGAAGTCCGCGTAGCTCACCGCGACCGTGTCGTACGAGGTTCGGGTGTCCGCCAGCCAGTCGTCCGCAGTCATGCTCCGAGACGGTAGTCCCGCGGCCCGCCGCCGCCGAAGCGCCCCTGCGCAAGGGGCTCCTGGCATGTCCATATCCCGGACGGCCGTACCGTCCCCTCAACTGTTGTATCTATGATGCGTGCATCATGGATGCCAGCACTCTCACCGTCGCCGCGCCCGGCCCCGCCGTCAAGGCGCCGCCCGCCGCCGAGCGGGTCTATCTGCACGTCAAGTCCGGTGTCCTGGACCGGAGTTACGAGGGCGGCACGCTGCTCACCGAGGGGGATCTCGCCGACGCGGTGGGGGTCTCGCGCACGCCGGTGCGCGAGGCGCTGCTGCGGCTGGAGGCGGAGGGGCTGATCAAGCTCTACCCGAAGAAGGGCGCACTGGTGCTGCCGGTGTCGGCGCAGGAGATCGCCGACGTGGTGGAGACCCGGCTGCTGGTGGAACAGCACGCCGTGGCCAAGGTGGTCGGGGCGGTGCCGCCGCGGCTCATCGCGCGGCTGGAGGAGTCCCTGGCCGAGCAGCGCGGGCACGCGGAGACCGGCGACCTGGCGGCCTTCGCCGTCGCGGACCGCTGCTTCCACGCGGAGATCGTCCGCGCGGCGGGCAACCGTATCCTCGCGCACCTCTACGACCAGCTCAGGGACCGTCAGTTGCGGATGGGGGTGGCCACCATGCACGCCGAGCCGAGCCGGGTGGCGAAGAACATCGCGGAGCACACCGAGATCCTGGACGCGCTCAGGGACGGCGCGGCCGACACGGCCGCCGACGTCGTGGACCGGCACGTCTCGTGGGTGAAGGTGCTCGCCAGGGGCGAGTCGTGAGCCGGAGCCCGGCCCCGGAGAAGGTCCTGCCGGGCGACCCGCCCGGCGGACGCCGTGCCGCCCTCGTCTGGGGCGTCGGCACCTCCGTCTACCTCGTCGCCGTCGTCCACCGCACCAGCCTCGGCGTCGCGGGCATCGACGCCGCCGACCGCTTCCACATCGGCGCCTCCGCGCTCTCCAGCTTCTCGATCCTCCAGGTGCTGGTCTACGCGGGCATGCAGATACCGGTCGGCCTGATGGTGGACCGGCTCGGCACGAAGAAGGTCCTGCTGCTCGGCGCCGTGCTGTTCACCCTCGGCCAGGGGGCGTTCGCGCTGTCCCACTCGTACGGCATGGCCCTCGGCGCCCGCGCCGTGCTGGGCTGCGGCGACGCCATGACCTTCGTGAGCGTGCTGCGGCTCGGCTCGCGCTGGTTCCCCGCCAGACGCGGCCCGATGATCGCCCAGGGCGCCGCCCTGTTCGGCGTCGCGGGCAACCTCGTCTCGACCGTCGTCCTCTCCCGCGTCCTGCACTCGGCGGGCTGGACCCCGACCTTCCTCGGCACCGCCCTGGTCGGCGCGCTCGTCCTCGTCCTGGTCGCCCTCTTCCTCAAGGACCACCCCGAGGGATACGAACCCGCGCCCGCCGAGCACGCGGGCCTGACGTACGTACGCCGCCAGATCGCCGCCTCCTGGGCCGAACCCGGCACGCGCCTGGGCATGTGGACGCACTTCACCACCCAGTTCTCCGGCATGGTGTTCCTGCTGCTGTGGGGGCTGCCGTACCTCGTCGAGGACCAGGGGCTCTCGCGCGGCGCGGCGGGCGGGCTGCTCACGCTCGTCGTCGTCGCCAACATGTTCTTCGGCATGGTCTTCGGGCAGCTCATCTCCCGCCACCACGGCGCCCGCATGCCGCTCACCCTCGGCGTGATCGCGGCCACCGCCGCCGCCTGGGCCACGACGCTCGCCTGGGGCGGCGGCCACGGCCAGGACCCGATGTGGCTGCTGGTCGCCCTGTGCGTCGTCCTCGGCGCCTGCGGGCCCGCCTCGATGATCGGCTTCGACTTCGCCCGCCCCGCCAACCCGCCCGAGCGCTTCGGCACCGCCTCCGGGATCGTCAACATCGGCGGCTTCACCGCCTCCGTCCTCACCCTGCTCGCCGTCGGCCTGCTCCTGGACGCGACCGGCGACGACTACCGGATCGCCTGGAGCAGCGTCTTCGTGCTCCAGGCGGTCGGCACCGCCCAGATCCTCCGGCTCCGCCGCCGTGCGGAACGGCTGGAGCGGGAGCGGATCGCGGTCAGCCGCGTCGAGAGCGTGCACCGCCTGCCGGCGGCGGTCACCTCCGACTGACGCCCGGCGCGGCCGTACGACGCTGTACGGCGGCGGGGTTCATGGCGGGCGCGCCGTGATCCGGGCGCCCCGTGGTTCGGGCGCGCGGTGATCCGGGTACACCATGATCCGGGAACGGCGTGATCCGGGAACGGCGCCCGAGGCGCCGGGCGCTACTTCGTGACCGCGATGTGCGACAGGATCGCGTCCGCCAGTTGCCGGTCGCCCTCGATCTTGAGCTGGTCGGCGAGCGCGGCCGGACGCGCCCGGCCGGTGAGCAGCCGCAGGAACGTCTCCCAGTCCACGACGAAGGTGACGGCCGGACCGAGCGAGACGGCCGAGTCGATGCTGCCGTGGCCCTCGGCGTTCACCCGTACGGTCCGCATGAACTCCAGCGGTCCGTGCACGTCGAAGACGACCGCGGAGCCCGGCTTGGCGCCCGCGTCCTCGGCGACCAGCTTCGGCAGCGAGCGCAGGAGGTAGTCACGGGCCAGAACGGCCGCGGGGGAGGCGAGGTTGCCCGGGGCGTCGAGGGCCCGGCGCAGATCCTGCTCGTGCACCCACACGTCGAAGACGCGGCCCCAGAGCTGTTCCTCCAGGGTGACCTCGCCGCCGCCGATCGCGCGGACCTCGGCGTCCGGCTGCCGCGACTCGTTCCTGAGCTGCCGCGAGCGGCGGATGATCGTGTACTCCAGCTCGGACGTCATCTCCGGCGCCGTGTGGTGGCGGCGGATGTCGACCGGGACCTCCGTGTAGCGGGCCGTCTCGCTGGTGATGTGCCGGAGGTCGCTGGGAAGTGTGTGGATGGGGCGCGGGTCGCCCAGCAGCTCGCACTCGAAGCCGATGATGTGGGACACGACATCGCGGACCGACCAGTACGGGCACTCGGTGTGGCGGTTCCACGCGCCGTCGGGCAGCGGCGTCACCAGTTCGTTGACGGATTCTATGGAGTGGGTCCAGGCGTCGATATACGGCTGGAGCTTGCTGTGGACGGTCACGGGACCCCTCGACGGTCGGTGCGCGGTCGTGGCGGTTGGCGCCTAAGTTACGCTGCGCGCGGGCGCCCACGCAGTGCTTTCGAGTGACGATGGTAGGCCCGGCTTGACGACCCAACGTATGGGCGGTGTCCGAGTGCGCGCAACGCTTCTTCAGATCGACGTGGACCAGAGGGAATCGGTCGCCTCGCGGCGCGACCGTGTGGCAGCGATGGTACGTGCCCACGCGGACGCGGATCTTGTCGTGCTGCCCGAACTGTGGCCGGTCGGCGCCTTCGCCGCCGAGGACTTCGCGGCCGAGGCCGAGACGGCGGACGGCGGCCCGACCGCCGAGGTGATGAGCGCGGCGGCGCGCGACGCCGGGGTGTGGCTGCACGCCGGGTCGATCGTCGAACGCGACGTCGTCGGCGGCGAATTGTTCAACACCTCGCTGCTCTTCTCCCCCGACGGCGCTCTCGCGGCCGTCTACCGCAAGATCCACCGCTTCGGCTTCGACCAGGGCGAGGCCGTCCTCATGTCCTCCGGGCACGACATCGTCACCGCCCGCGTCCCCGGCACCGTCCTCGGCCTCGCCACCTGCTACGACCTGCGCTTTCCCGAGCAGTTCCGGCTGCTGCTCGACGCCGGGGCGCAGACGCTGGTCGTTCCGGCGGGCTGGCCCGCGCGGCGGCTCGCCCACTGGCGGCTGCTGGTGCGCGCCCGCGCCGTCGAGTCCCAGGCGTACGTCCTCGCCTGCGGGACGGCCGGCACCCACGCCGGGGTGGAGCAGGCCGGGCACAGCATGATCGTCGATCCCTGGGGTGAGATCGTCGCCGAGGCCGGGCCCGCCGAGCAGGCGCTCTCCGCCGAGGTCGACGTCTTCCGCGTGGACGTCACCCGCGCCGATTTCCCCGTCCTCCGCGACCGCGTCCTCGGAGTCCCCACCCCGAAGCCCCGCTAGGGCCTGTCCGGCCGCGAGAAGGGCCCGCCGATCTTTCAGGGGCGCTGCGGGCACCCACCCGCGCGAGGTTCGGGCACAGGGGCGCTGCGGGCACCCACCCGCGCGAGGTTCGGGCACAGGGGCGGCGCCCCGGAAGGACCGGGTCGCCGCCCTGCGCAGGGCTATTCGTCCTCGTGCTCCTTGTCGACCATGCGGTCGACGCACACCGCCACCGCGATCAGCATCGCGGCATCGGCGTCCTCGCGCTCGATGTCGATGGCGTAGGCGTCACGGAGGGTGAACCACTTGCGGGAGATGCGCGCGAGGCGCTCCCCCTCGTACTCGATGTCGAACTCCTTGTCGATGATGTCGCCGCGCACTTCGAGTTCCTCGCCGGAGGCGAGCTCGGCGCGGAAGACGTCGCGGAGCAGGTGGAGGCGCTTCTTGCGGACGGTGACGAGGACGTCGCCGTCGCGCTCGATGGTCATGGCGTCCCGCAGGGACACCAGCTTCTTGCGGATGACGGCGACCTCGTTGCCGTCCGGGTCCTGGAGTTCGAGGGTGTCGCGGATCCGGAGGACCTTCCCGTCGACGTAGAAGGCCCTGCGGCCGTGCTCGTCCTCGATCCAGTAGTCGTCACCGATGGCGAACATCTTCTCTCGCACCACGTATTTCATAGGGAATGCCTACCCCGGCGGATGCTGTTGGATGGGGATATGACTGCACGTGCACGTGTCCGGGCGCCCGAGCTGACCGGCAAGGGCGGCTGGCTGAACACCGGCGACAAGCATCCGACCCTCGCTGACCTGCGGGGCAGCATCGTCATTCTGGATTTCTGGACGTTCTGCTGTGTGAACTGTCTGCATGTCCTGGACGAGCTGCGGGCCCTGGAGGAGCGGCACAGGGACACGGTGGTGATCGTCGGCGTGCACTCGCCGAAATTCGTGCACGAGGCCGAGCACCAGGCGGTCGTGGACGCGGTGGAGCGGTACGAGGTGCACCACCCGGTGCTGGACGACCCGCAGCTCTCGACGTGGAAGCAGTACGCCGTACGGGCGTGGCCGACGCTGGTGGTGATCGACCCCGAGGGGTACGTGGTCGCGCAGCACGCGGGCGAGGGGCACGCGCACGCGCTGGAGCAGCTCGTGACGGCGCTGGAGAAGGAGCACGCGGCCAAGGGCACCCTGCGCAGGGGCGACGGCCCGTACGTACCGCCCGAGCCGGTCGCGACCGACCTCCGCTTCCCCGGCAAGGCGCTCGCGCTGCCCGGCTCCGGGCACTTCCTGGTGTCGGACTCGACCCGGCACGCCCTGGTGGAGCTGGCGGCGGACGCCGAGAGCGTGGTGCGGCGGATCGGCACTGGCACACGCGGGCTGGCCGACGGCAACGCGGAGACGGCCCGCTTCAGCGAGCCGCAGGGGCTGACGCTGCTGCCCGACGGCAGCGTGATCGTCGCCGACACCGTCAATCACGCGCTGCGCCGCGTCGACCTGGGCACCGGCCACGTGACGACGGTCGCGGGCACCGGAAAGCAGTGGTGGCAGGGCTCCCCGACGTCCGGCCCGGCCCGCGAGGTGGACCTGTCCTCGCCGTGGGACGTGGCCTGGTTCGACGACCGGGTGTGGATCGCGATGGCGGGCGTGCACCAGCTCTGGACGTACGACCCGGCGACGGAGACCGTACGGGTCGCGGCGGGCACGACCAACGAAGGGCTGGTGGACGGGCACGCGGCGCAGGCGTGGTTCGCCCAGCCGTCCGGGCTCGCGGCGGCGCCGGAGCGCGGCGAGGCGGGGGCGCCCCCGGCCGACGGCTGGGGAAGGCTGTGGATCGCCGACTCCGAGACCTCGGCGCTGCGCTGGGTCGAGCGCGCCGACGACGACCCGGACGCGGACGCGGACGCCGCAGGCGGTGACGGCGGAGAGCCGCGCCGCTACATCATCCGTACGGCCGTCGGCACCGGCCTGTTCGACTTCGGCCACCGCGACGGCCCCGCCGGGCAGGCGCTGCTCCAGCACCCGCTGGGCGTCACCGCGCTGCCGGACGGCTCGGTCGCGGTCAGCGACACGTACAACAACGCGCTGCGCCGCTACGACCCGGTGACCGGCGAGGTCACCACGCTCGCGACCGGCCTGCGCGAGCCCTCGGACGCGGTGGTCGTGGACGGCGACATCGTCGTGGTGGAGTCCGCCGGGCACCGGCTGACCCGGATGCACCTGCCGGAGGAGGCCGTCCGCGTGGAGGCCGTCGCCCACCGTACGCAGCGGGACGCGACCGACGTGGCGGCCGGTGCCTTCCGGCTCGACGTGGTGTTCACCGCGCCCGACGGGCAGAAGCTCGACGAGCGCTACGGGCCCTCGACGCGGCTGCTGGTCAGCGCCACCCCGCCGGAACTCCTGGCGGAGGGCGCGGGCAAGGGCACCGACCTCTTCCGCGACCTGGTCCTCGACCCGTCCGTCACCGAGGGCGTCCTGCACGTCTCCGCGATGGCCGCGTCCTGCGACGACGATCCGGCCAACCCCTACCCCGCCTGTCACGTGCACCAGCAGGACTGGGGCGTGCCGGTCCGCGTCGGCGCCGACGGCGACTCCCGGCTGGCGCTGGTCCTGGCGGGCCTGGACGCGTAAGGCGTACAGGCGCCGTACGGGCGTGCCCGGGCGGTGAGTAAGCTCCGGCCATCACTCTTGATCCGCCGGGGGGCGGAGCGTCACCTGGGGAGGGACCGAGTGCCTCGTCGCGCTCTCACACGCGGCTCCGTCGCGGCGGCCACCGTCGTCGTCATGGCCGCCGGGCTCGTCCCGGCCGCCACCGGCGGCACGGCGTACGCGGACGGTACGCCGTCCGGTACCGCGTCGCAGGAGACCGTCATACCCGCCGGTTCGCGGTGGCTGCCGCAGAGCGAGCCGCTGATCACCGCCGGGAACGACGGATACCTGGTCAGGGGGGCCAACGGCGCCCACTGGGTGAATCCGGCGGACGGCAGCGAGGGCCCGGTACTGCCGGATCCCACGCCGCCCTTGGTCAACACCGGCCTGTCCGCGCACCTCATCCGCAACTTCCCGTCCCAGTCGGTGACGATCACCGACTACGACACCAACACCTTCCGCACGGTCACCGCGCCGGCGGGCCAGCGCTGGGTGCCGTTCGGCTTCAGCCTCGACCGCGTCCTCACCAGCGAGACCGCCGCCGACGGCACGCTCGCCGCGCTGCACGTGATCGGCGACGGCAAGGACGGTTCCGCCGACCTGACCGTCACCGGGCTGCCCCCGGGGACCGCCGTGCCCGACTGGCCCGACCTGCTCGCGCAGAACCGCGACCACGCCGTCCTGCGGCTGACCTCGGCCGCCGCGCCCGGCACCGCGCACAATTACCTGCTGGACTACCGCACCGGCACGCTGCGCGCGATCCTCGCCGACGTGCCCGCCGCCGAGCAGACCACCGTCGTCCTCGGCAGGGACCGGGTGCTGGCGTACGGCGGCGCGGCCACGACGGCGTACACCGTACGGCTCGACGACCCGACGGCGCCCGTCGAGAAGACGCCGCTGCCCACCGACGGCCGGGACGGTACGCCGAAGCTCACCGTCACCGGGGACCGCGTCCTGGTGCTGGAGCGGTCGACGGACAGCCAGTCCGCGGGACTTCCGCTGCGGGCCGTACCGGTCGGCGGCGGCCCCGCGCGGACCCTGCTGGCCAAGGTCGCCACGGACATGGCGACCGCGCCCGACGGCTCGGTGCTGGTCGAGGGCGGCACAGGACCCGACGACTGGGCGGTCCGCCGGATCACCGCGGCCGACGGCGCCGACGCGACCGTCACCGACCTCAAGACGCTGCCGCCGGTCGCGGCCACGGTCTACGGACTGTCCTACAGCGCCGGGCGGCTGGCGTACTCCGACACCACCCGGCCCTACCCGGCCCTGGTACGGCGCGATGTGGCCGCGGGCCCGGCGCCCGCCGTGTCGGAACCCGAACTGCTGTGGAGCTACGGTCCGAAGCCCGCCGACTGCGGCTCCGGCGTCGCCTGCGTGCACCTCCAGGGCACCGGCACCGGCACCGTGGCCTTCTCCGCCGCCAACATCATCACCGTGCCCCAGCCGCCGTCCCCGACCGATTCGCGCGCCGTCTTCCTCGGCGCGCCCGGCACGGTCACCGACGCCGCGGGACCGTACGTCGTGGTGCACACCGGCACCCCCGCGCGGCAGAAGGTCTTCGACCTCCGCTACGACGGCACCCTGTTCGACGGCCCGGTCACGGCCTCCGCGCTGTGGGGCCGCACCCTGTGGGTGCCCGGCAGCGCCACCGGCACCGTCCGCCCGTACGACCTGGAGCGGCGGACGTACGGCGCCACGGTCCAGACGGGCGCGCCGTGCGTGCCCAAGGAGCTTCAGGCGGACGGGCGTTGGCTGTACTGGTCGTGCGGCACCAGCGCCGGGGTGCACGACCGTACGACCGGCAAGAACGTGCCGGTGCCGACCGGGACCGCGCTGCTCGGCGACGGTTACGTCGTCCGGCACGACACGACGGCGGGCCGCCTGATGCTCACCGACGTGCACACGGGCTCGGCCGTCGGCAGCAACCTCGCGGAACTGGCAGCGAGCGACCTGGCCGACGACCGAGGCGTGACGTGGACGGTGGACAAGTACGGCGGCGGTGTCGCCTACGTCGATGCGCAACACCGCTTCCACGTGCAGCCGTTGACCTCGATACCGCGCAGCGCGGTGTCGGTGCTGAGCAGCGACGTCGGCCCGGCCGTCGTCGACGTCCTGGACAACCCCGAGGACTGGTACGGCAGGTGGACGCTGTCCCGGCCCGTCGCGGGCTGGAGCCTGACGGTCACGGACGAGGCGGGCAGGACGGTCGCCACCCGCCGCGGCTCCACGGGCGCGCAGGTGTCGGCGAGTTGGAATCTCAAGGGCGCCGACGGGGCGTGGGTCAAGAACGGCCGCTACACCTGGACGCTGACCGCGCCCCCGGCCGACGGCGGCCCCGGCGGGCTCTCCCTCACCGGCCTGATCGTCGTCAAGGGCGCCGCGGGCGTGCACGACTTCACCGGTGACGGGACCGGCGACTTCTTCGGCCTCACCCCGTCCGGCCGCCTGGACCTGCGCGCGGGCAACGGCAAGGGCAACGTCAACGCGGCGCGCTCCACGTCCGGTTGGCCGACGTCCTCGCTGTACGTGCCCTACGGCGACCTCGGCGGCGACCGGGTCAACGACCTGCTGGTCAGGGACGCCTCGGGCCAACTGTGGCGCTACGACGGCAAGGCGGGCACGAACTTCACCCCGTCCCAGCCGCGCACGCTCATCGGCCCCGGCTGGAACGCGTACGACGCGCTGGCCTCGGTCGGCGACCTGACCGGTGACGGCCGCGCGGACCTCGTGGCGCGTACGCCGTCCGGCAGCCTGTACCTCTACGCCGCCGACCGGAACGGCAGGTTCGGGCCACGCACTCTCATCGGCGGCGGCTGGAACACGTACAACCTGCTGATCGGCTCGCAGCACTCCGAATCCGTCGGCTACGGCCGTCAGCTTCTGGCCCGGGACAAGTCCGGGGTGCTGTGGGCCTATGACGGCGACGGCAAGGGGCACTTCGGGCCGCGCGTGAAGATCGGGTCCGGCTGGAACATCTACAACTCGATCGTGGGCGTCGGCGAAATCCGGCCGGTCCGGGGGGCGTACCTCACCGGACTGGTCGCCCGTGACGCGGCGGGCGACCTGTGGCGCTACGACGGCCGCGACAGCGAGCCGGGCTTTGCCGCCCGCGTCAGGCTCGGCGCGGGCTGGCAGATGTACAAGTCGCTGTTCTGAGATCCGGGGCTGACCTCACGTCAGAACGCCGGTGGTACTGGCCTGGTGTCAGTACCGCCGGTCACCCGGGTAGTAGCGCTCCTCGACGGGCGGGATGTCGCCGTCGGCCGTCGGGGGAATCCGGCGGCGCTTGAAGATGCTGACGTAAGCGGCGAGTCCGATGATGCCGACGGCCATCATGATCAGGCCGAGCAGATCCATGTTGACGCCCTTGGCGTGCCAGTCGGTGGCGAACGTGATGATCGCACCGACCGCGATCAGAATGATGCAGCCTCCGATGCCCACAATTACCGCTTCCTTTGGCCTAGTTGTGCTCCGGCGTTCTGAAGCAGCGCCTACCCCGGACCTCGGGGCACAAGCAGGCGCATCGGGTCGGGGGGGGGGGGGGGGGGGGGGGGGGGGGGGGGGGGGGGGGGGGGGGGGGGGGGGGGGGGGGGGGGGGGGGGGGGGGGGGGGGGGGAGGGGGGGG
>NZ_JBVHLD010000009.1:317171-398889 GCF_055559175.1 Streptomyces sp. NPDC024632 | reverse complement strand
GGTATCAACATATCTGGCGTTGACTTTTGGCACGCTGTTGAGTTCTCAAGGAACGGAAGCTTCCTTCAGACCGTTTCACCGGCCCTCCGGGCTTTTCCTTCGTCGTGTCTCCGACTCTATCAGACGCTTTCCAGTGCCTGACCCCCAGTCAGCGGGGCTTGTCTTTCCGGCTGTTCGGCCGTTCCGACGAGTGAGACATTAGCTGATCCCGTACCGCCCGGCCAAATCGGCCCGGTCGAACGAAACACCGCCTGCATTCCGCGGAAACACACAAACGCACGACAACAACGCGACAACACAAGGCTGTCGGTCATGGTCGAAAGGTTCCTGCGGAATGGCTGTCCGGGGACCGACCGGAGTCGGCGCTCACGTCGGACAACTCGGAGAACACTACGGACGAGGACCACCCATGTCAACTCGGGGCAAGGTGGTCCCGATCACACGGGTCAGTCCAGGTCTTCGAGCCGGCCGCCGGCGTCCGGCTGGCTGTACTCGACGCGGCGCAGAAGGCGGGTGAGGATCTCGCCGAGGGCGGCGCGTTCCACCGTCGTGAGGTCCTGGAGGAGCTCGTCCTCGAAGACGGCGGCCAGGCGCATGGTCTGGAGCCACTTGTCACGGCCCTCGTCGGTCAGTTCGACGATGACGCGGACGCGGTTGGCCTCGTCGCGCTCGCGGGTGACCAGTCCCTCGGCGACCATGCGGTCGATCCGGTGAGTCATGGCGGCCGGGGTGAGGCCGAGGCGCTTGGCGAGGTCGCCGGGGCCGAGACGGTAGGGCTTGCCGACGACGACGAGTGCTTTGAGGACTTCCCACTCGGCGCTGCTGATGCCGAGGTCGACGAGCTGGCGGCCGTACGCCACGTTCATCCGGCGGTTGAGGCGGCCCAGGGCGGTGACGACCTTCTCCACCTGGGGGTCGACCTCAGGGAATTCGCGCTGGTAGGCGGCGATCTGGGCGTCGAGGTCCAGCTCCTGCGGCGCCCCCGGTGAACCTGCGGCTGCGGTCATCCTTCGAGTATGGCACGGAACCCTTTGCACTAAAGCCCTTCGCGATGTACTCTTTAGCTTCGAACTTTAGTGCTGAAGTCTTCAAGGCGAAGACTCAATGGTCAAGTGGGGTGAGTGTGACAACGGCGATGGGCGCGGCGCTGCGCCGGATCCAGGTGGGGACAGCGCTGAGCGCGTTCGGGAACGGCTTCACGGTCCCGTTCACCTTTATTTACGTCTCGCAGGTGCGGGGGCTGGGCGCGGGTACCGCAGGTGTGGTGCTCGCGACGTTCGCCGTGGCGGCGCTCTTCGTGCTGCCCTTCACCGGTCGGGTCATCGATCAGCGCGGACCGGTGCCGGTCGCGGTGGTCGGTACGGTGCTGGCCGCCGCCGGGTCACTGGGGCTCGGGCTGTCCGGCAGTGAACCGGTGGTCATCGCGGCGGCCGGTGCGCTCGGCGCCGGTATAGCGGTGGTGCAGCCCGCGCTGGCGACGATGATCGTGTGGTGCTCGACGACCGCGACGCGGTCGCGCGCCTTCGCCACGCAGTTCTTCCTCAACAACCTGGGGCTCGGGCTCGGCGGTCTGCTCGGCGGTCTGCTGGTCGACACCGCGCATCCGGCGTCGTTCATCCGGCTCTTCGCCATCGAGGCGGCGATGTTCCTGGTGCTGGGCGCGGTCATCGCGACCGTGCGCATGCCGCACGCGCCGCAGGTCGACGGGGCGGTGCGGTCCGACGGCGCTGCCTCCGGCGGCTGGCGGCTGCTGCTCGGGGACCGGGCGATGGTCATGGTGTCCGTGCTGGGCTTCGTGATGTTCTTCGCCTGCTACGGGCAGTTCGAGTCGGGGCTCTCGGCGTTCGCCGTCGAGGTCACCCGGATTTCGCCGACCACGCTGGGCGTGGCGCTCGCGGCCAACACCGCCGTGATCGTGCTGGCGCAGTTCGTGGTGCTGCGGCTGGTCGAGCAGCGCAGGCGCAGCCGGGTCATCGCGGCGGTCGGTCTGGTCTGGACGGTCGCCTGGCTGGTGGCCGGGGCGTCCGGGCTGGTGCACGGCAGTCACGCGATGGCGGTCGCGGCGATCATCTCGACGTACGCGCTGTTCGGGCTCGGCGAGGCGATGCTGGCGCCGACTGTGGCTCCGCTGGTCGCAGATCTGGCGCCCGCGCGGATGGTCGGTCAGTACAACTCGGCGTTCGCCCTGGTCAAGCAGTTGGCTCTCGCCCTCGGTCCCGCCGTCGGCGGCCTGATGGCGGGTGCGGGCGCGTACGGGGCGTACATCGTGATGCTGGTGCTCTGCTCGCTGGCGATCTCGGTGACCGCGCTGCGGATGGGGCGGCACCTCACGCTCTTGCAGGACAGTCCGCATCTGGCGGCGGCCCGCGTGGTCGCCCGTTCCGCGCCGCGGCTCCCTGCCGGGACGGACACGGACACGACCGTGGACGTGGTCGTGGACTCGGCTCAAGCCAAGGACCTAGACCTAGACCTAGACCTGGACTCGCGGGTGACCGCGGCAGCCGACCCGGCCGCCCGAATACCGGCCGCGCCCGTCGGCGCCACGGCCGAAGCGCGACCGGAACCGGCCGCGACCGTCTCCCGGTAGTCGCCGCCCCCGCCCCTCCGGCCCGAGGGCCTTCCCGGCCCTCGGCCAGGCGGTCGGCCCCGGACCCGAACGGACTCGGACCCGAACGGATCCGGACCCCCAACGGCCCCGGCCCCGGCCCAGCGGCGGGGGCACCGTCACCCCGCCCGCCTCACCCCGCCGGCACCCTCAGCCCGGCAGGGCGAATTCGCACCAGACGGCCTTGCCGCCGCCCGGCGTGCGGCGGGAGCCCCAGGACGAGGCGACGGTGGCGATGATCGAGATGCCGCGCCCGGCCTCGTCGCCGGGTTCCGCGCGGCGGCGGCGCGGCAGGTGGTCGTCGCCGTCGGTGACCTCGATGATCAGCCGCCGGTCGGTGCGGCGCAGCCGCAGCCGCATGGGCGGGGTGCCGTGCTTGAGGGAGTTGGCGACGAGTTCGCTGGCCGCGAGGACGCCGAGGTCGCGCAGTTCGACGGGGAAGCGCCAGGAGGCGAGCACCCCGGAGGCGAAGGCGCGGGCGCGCGGTGCGGCCTCGACGCCGCCGAGGAGTTCGAGCGAGGCGTTGCGGAAGAGCTCGGCCTCGCTGCCGGTGTGGTCCGGGTACTGGAGGACGAGGACGGCCACGTCGTCGTCGTGTTCCGAGGTGACGCCGAGGGCGCGCATCAGGCGGTCGCAGATCACCTGGGGCGCGCCGGTGGCGCCGGACAGGGCCGACATCAGGGCGTCCACACCGACATCGATGTCCTCGCCACGCCGCTCGATCAGGCCGTCGGTGTACAGGACGGCGGTGCAGCCGGGGCCGAGGGCGACCGAGCCCGAGGTGTGGATCCAGCCGCCGGTGCCGAGCGGCGGTCCGGTGGGTTCGTCGGCGCGGCGGACGGTGCCGTCCGGGTCGCGGATCAGGATCGGCAGGTGTCCCGCGGTGGCGTACGACAGGCGGCCCTCGCTGGGGTCGTGCACGGCGTAGACGCAGGTGGCGATCTGGGTGGCGTCGATCTCCGAGGCGAGGCCGTCCAGGAGCTGGATGACCTCGTGCGGCGGCAGGTCGAGCCGGGCGTAGGCGCGTACGGCGGTACGGAGCTGGCCCATGACGGCCGCGGCACGGACGCCCCGGCCCATCACGTCGCCGATGACCAGGGCGGTGCGTCCCGCGCCGAGGGTGATCACGTCGTACCAGTCGCCGCCGACGGCCGCGTCGGTGCCGCCGGGCTGGTAGGTGGCGGCGACGCGGAGGTCGTCGGGCTGTTCGAGCTCCTGCGGGAGGAGGCTGCGCTGGAGGGTGACGGCGGTCTCGTGGAGGCGGCGTTCGCTCTCGCGCAGGCGCTCGGCGGAGTGCACCTGGTCGGTGACGTCGGCGGCGAAGACCAGGACGCCGCGGCGCTCGGGGTCGGGGTCGCCCGCCCTGACGGGGGTGCAGGTGAAGGTGAAGTAGCCGGGCTTGGCGGGTGAGCGGTCGTCGCCGCCGACCACCTTGCGGGCCTTGACGGTGCGTGGTTTGCCGCTGCGGTGGACCTGGTCCATGAGCGGGAGCAGGCCGAGCTCGTCGAGCTCGGGCAGCGCCTCGCGGGCCGGGGCGCCGGTGGTGCGGGCGCCGAAGACCTCCGTGTAGGCGTCGTTGACGAAGTCCACGCGGTGGGCGGGGCCGTGTGTGACGGCGATGAGGGCCGGAAGGCGGCTGAGGACGCCGGTGACTGACGGTTCGTCGGTGACGGCGCCGGCGCCGGCGGCGGCGGGGACGGGACCCGTGGCCCGACCGGCCGGTGGGCCGGGGGCCTGGCGGGTGCCTTCGGGGTCGGCGTCAGGGGCGGCGCCGCTGCCCGCGTCCTGCGGTGCCGTCGCGGGGTCGGCCGCGTCGGCGCGCACGGGGTCGCCGACTTTGGCGCGCGCCGCGGGTACGGCACTGCGTCGCTGTGTTCCGGGGAGCCGGGCGCTCCAACGCGTAAGGTTCAAACGTCCGATTCCTCGTATTTGTCACTCTTTGCAGGTGCTGGCGCACGCGTGGTCACACCACCAGTGTGGCCGACCGGCGCCCCCGGGGGGAATCGCGCGGCGTCCGGGGCGGGTCAGGGGGCGTCGGGATCGCGGTGCGATCCGGCGGCCAGTTCGAATTCGGCGCGCGGGTGTTCCAGTGAGCCGAGCGAGACGATCTCGCGCTTGAAGAGCCCCGCGAGCAGCCATTCCGCCAGGACACGGGCCTTGCGGTTGAAGGTGGGGACGCGGCTGAGGTGGTAGGCGCGGTGCATGAACCAGGCCGGGTAACCCTTGAGTTTGCGCCCGTAGATGAAGGCGACACCCTCGTGCAGCCCGAGCGAGGCGACCGAGCCCGCGTACTTGTGGCGGTATTCGGTCAGCGGCCGGCCGCGCAGGGTCGCCAGGACGTTGTCGGCCAGGACGCGGGCCTGCCGCAGGGCGTGCTGGGCGTTGGGGGCGCAGTCGGTGCCGGGCTCCCGCGCCGTCAGGTCGGGCACGGCCGCCGCGTCGCCCGCCGCCCACGCCGTCTCCGAACCGGCGATCCGCAAGGTGGCCTCGGCACGCAGCCGTCCGCGGTCGGTGAGCGGCAGGTCCGTCGCGGCCAGCACCGGGTGCGGTTTGACGCCCGCCGTCCAGACCACCGTCCTGGTGGGCAGCCGTTCGCCGTCGGACAGTACGGCGATCCGGTTCTCGCACGACTCCAGCCGCGTCTCCAGCCGGATGTCGACGTTGCGCCCGCGCAGCTCGCGGATCGCGTACTTGCCCATCTCCTCGCCGACCTCGGGCAGGATCCGGCCGGTCGCCTCGACCAGGACCCATCTCATGTCCTCGGGGCGGATGTTGTGGTAGTACCGCACGGCGTAGCGCGCCATGTTCTCCAGCTCGCCGAGCGCTTCGACGCCCGCGTATCCGCCGCCGACGAAGACGAAGGTCAGCGCGGCCTCGCGGACGTCTACGTCACGGGTGGAGGAGGCGATGTCGAGCTGTTCCAGCACGTGGTTGCGCAGCCCGATCGCCTCCTCGACGGTCTTGAAACCGATGCCGTGCTCGGCGAGTCCGGGAACCGGGAGGGTGCGGGAGACCGAGCCCGGCGCGATCACGAGCTGGTCGTACGCCAGCTCCAGCAGGTCGCCGCCCTCCTCGTCGGTGACCGGGGTGGCGATGCTCGCGACGCGCTTGGCGTGATCGATGCCGCGCGCCTCGCCCACCACGATCCGGCACTTGCCGAGCACCCGCCGCAGCGGTACGACGACATGGCGAGGGGAGATGCATCCGGCGGCGGCCTCGGGCAGGAAGGGCTGGTAGGTCATGTACGGCTGCGGTTCGACGACGACGACTTCGGCCTCGTCGCGCTTGAGCTTCCGCTGCAACCGCAGTGCGGTGTACATCCCGACATAGCCACCGCCCACCACGAGAATGCGCGGGATGCCTGCTCTGTTCCTCGCTGCCGACTCCGTCATTGCTCCATGACGCAATGGACCATAGCCGTTTGTCCACAGCGCGGACGTGATGATTCCCCGGTTTCTTCGACGGGTTCGGCGACGCAGCAGGTCAGCGGTGCACCCATCACCGGGCAAAGGCCGCGCGGAAGTGCACGGTGCCCGTTGCTCCGATCGGGGGCGCGCGCCGGTCGGATCACAACCCCCTTCTTTCTTGACGTGGGCTCAACTATGTTCGTATCTCGTAGTACTGCGGGGGACGCGTACTGATGATCGCCCATGAGCGGGGAGTCTCCGGGGGGAGACGCGAATTTTCCGGGGGATACGTATATGCACATTCAGGACTCTCAGTGGACGACGGCCGCGGCCGGTTCGGACGGCGCCGTCGGCGGAAACCGTCCGGCACCGCTGCGCGTCGACGCGCAGCGCAATCTGGAACACGTACTGCGGGCCGCGCGTGAAGTCTTCGGCGAGTCGGGGTACGGGGCTCCGATGGAGGACGTCGCCCGCCGCGCGCGGGTCGGCGTGGGTACGGTCTACCGCCGTTTCCCGAGCAAGGACGTGCTGGTCAGGCGGATCGCCGAGGAGGAGACGGCGCGGCTGACCGAGCAGGCGCGTACGGCGCTCGGCCAGGAGAACGAGGCGTGGTCGGCGCTGGCGCGCTTCCTGCGCACCTCGGTCGCCTCGGGCGCCGGGCGGCTGCTGCCGCCGCAGGTGCTGCGGGTGCAGAGCCCGTCGACGGGCGCCGGTACGGAGCACGGCGGTACGTCGCCGGGCGTCGAGCCGAACCGGGTGCCGCAGCAGCGCAATCCGTTCGCGACGGCGGCCGGGAGCGCCGCGGCGACGACGTCAGCGGGCACGGGTCCGGTTGCGGGCACGGTCACGGGAACGGCCGGTGAGGTCGCGGACCACGCGGGCCGTGACGACATCGGCGGAAGCGACGGCGGCGCCGACCGGAGCAGCGACCAGGACGGCATACGGGCACTGCTCGACGTCGTCGGACGGCTCGTGGACCGGGCGCGCGAGGCGGGCGAGTTGCGCCTCGACGTGTCGGTGGCCGACGTCCTGCTGGTCATCGCCACCTCGGCGCCTTCGCTGCCCGACCCCGAGCAGCAGGCGGCGGCCTCGGCGCGGCTGTTGGACATCCTGCTGGACGGGCTGCGCTCGCGGCCCGGCGAGCGGGCGGCCGACACCCCGTCAGGGGGCGCGGCGGCGCGGGGCGAGGGCGTGACGGACGGTCAGGAGCCGGCGTAACGCGGCGCGGCTCACCCCGCAGGGCTGGGCTCTACGACAGCGCCGGGCTCAGCGACTCGGATCAGCCGAGCAACACGGCTCGGCTCAAGGACCCGGCTCGATATAAACGGCGCGGCACCGGGTGCTCGGAGTCACGCGGCGGGACGTCGCGCGACCCGGTGCCACTCGGGTCGGCGTCACACGCTCCACCGATCGGGTGAACGTAGAGGAATCGTGAACGATCTCTCCACGGATGAGTGGTTCCCCGGTATCCCGTGACCCCGGCCCGCCCTCCTGTGCCACGCTTGCCCCGTGGAAGAGGCAAACGGCGAGTCCGGCGCTCCCGCCGCGGGCCCGGAGACCGGCGACGGGCTGCCCTCGCGCAGGGTGCCGGGGCAGCGCGAAGTGCCGGGGCAGCGCGACCCGGCCGCACGCGACGACGTCCGCGAGGAAGCCCGCGAGGGGACCGGCGACGGCGCGCGTGAGACCGACTGGGCCACGGACCGCGAGCCGGGCCGTACCGCAGACCCGGAGTCCGGCCGCGTACCCGCCCCCGCCGCGCCGCCGTCCGCCGGGACACCGGGCACCAAGGCACCGGCCACCGAGGCGCCGGCCGACGACGACCTGCTCTCCGTCCAGGGCCATCCCGCGCACACCGCCTCCGCCGAGGCCGACGCCCTCGAATCCGCGCTGTCCGACGCCGAGTTGGTGGCACGGGTGCGCGGCGGGCAGGACAGCGCGTACGAGGAGCTGTACCGGCGGCATGCCGAATCGGTTCGCCGCTACGCACGCACCTGCTGCCGGGACGCGCACACGGCGGAGGATCTGACCGGCGAGGTCTTCGCCCGTACGCTCCAGGCGATCCGCGGCGGCAGCGGCCCCGAGTCGGCGGTCCGCGCGTATCTGCTCACCACGGTGCGCCGGGTCGCCGCGTCCTGGGGCAACACCGCCAAGCGTGAGCACCTGGTCGAGGACTTCGCCGTCTTCGCCGTCTCCGCGGCGGGCTCGACGGCCACCGAGGACACCAACGAACTCGGCGCGGACGTACGGGCCATGCAGGAGGCCGAGCAGACGCTGGCCATCCAGGCGTTCCGTACGCTCCCCGAGCGCTGGCAGACCGTGCTGTGGCACACCGCCGTCGAGGACGAGTCGCCGTCCGCCATCGCGCCGCTGCTCGGCCTCACGCCCAACGCCACGGCCGTCCTGGCCCACCGGGCCCGCGAGGGCCTGCGCCAGGCGTATCTCCAGGCGCACGTCAGCTCCACGCTGACCGCCGAGGGCGAGTGCGCGCGGTACGCCGACCGGCTCGGCGCGCACGCGCGCGGGGGCCTGCGGATGCGCGCGGACCGCGAGTTGAGCAGGCACCTGAAGGAGTGCGAGCGGTGCACGGCCGCCTCGCTGGAGCTGGCCGACCTCAACTCGGCGCTCAAGGGGCTGCTGCCGGTCGCGTACATCGGCTGGTTCGCCGCCGTCTACGCCGCCAAGGCCGCCGGGATCGTCGCGGTCGGCGGAGCGGTCGGCGCGGCGGGGGCCGGAGGCGTGGCCGCCGCCGCTGCCGGGTCGGGTACGACGTCGAGCGCGGGCGGCGCGGCCGCGGGAGGCGCCGCGTCCGAAGGGCTCGGCGCGCCCGCCAAGGTCGGTATCGCCGCGGCCGTGGTGGTCGCCGCCGCGGCGGCGGCGTTCGCGCTGGCCCTCACCGGGGGCCACGAGAAGGCGCCGCCGAAGGCCCAGCCCAAGCCGCCGCCGGTCGCGGTGGTGACCACTCCCCCGCCGCCCGCGCCGAAACCCGCGCCGAAGCCGAAGCCGGTCGTCCCTCCGCCGCCCGTCCAGCCGGTCGAGAAGACGACTCCGCCGCCGAAGCCGAAGCCGACCCCGGCGAAGCCGAGTCCCAAGCCCGCGCCGGAGCCGAAGCCGAAGCCGGTCGTCCCTCCGCCGCCCGAGCCGGCCCCGACGACCCCCACGCCGACCCCGACACCGACGCCGACACCGACACCGACCCCTCCGCCGCCCGCGCCGACCGCGTACAAGGTCAATTCGCTGGGCATCAGCGGTTTCGGCGACACCTCCGGGCCGACGATCCGGCCGTCGGTCACGAGCTGGTGGTGGAACCGCTGGGGCCTGACGATCGGCGGTACGCAGTACGAGCACGGCATCACCGTCCACGCGCCGTCGTCGCTGACCATCGACCTGAACCAGGCATGCGTCACCTATGACGCGCGCGCCGGGATCGACGGCCTGACCGGGCGCTTCGGCGCGGCCAGCTTCTCGGTGTACGGCGACGACACCCGGCTGTGGCAGTCGGGTGTCGTACGCGGCGGCGACGCGGCCGTGCCCGTGCACGTCGGGATCACCGGGTACAAGACGATCCGGCTGGTGGTCGATCCCGAGGGGCGGCACGGCGGCGGGCCCGGTCTGGGGCTGGCGAATCTGGCCGACTGGGCGGATTCGGTGATCAGCTGCTCGTAGGCGGCCGGTCCGCGGGCGGCCGGTCCGCGGGCTCCGGGCGTTTTCGTACAGAGAGCGCCCGGGCCATGGGTTCTGCGGCCAGGAGCGCTCTCGGCGATGAGTGCTCTGCGGTCACGAGCGCTCTCGGCGATGAGCGCTCTGCGGTTATGAACCGATTAGCTGTTCGCGGCCGGTGCGTCCGCGGTGGTGGCCGGCGGGACCGCGCACACGCCGTCGGCGCAGGCGGCGTCCGCGGCCGCGTCCTCCGTACCGGCGAGGGCAGCGGCCTCGGCGGCCGAGTCCTTGGCGACCTGTTCGAGCGCTTGGAGGAAGACGGACGTCTCCTGGCCGCCCTGCACCGCCCACTTGCCCTCGAAGACGAAGGTCGGCACGGCCGTGATGCCGATCTGCCGGGCCTGGTCGATCTCCGCCACGACCTCGTCGCGCAGGTCGTCACCGGCGAGGAAGGCGGCGACCGCGTCCCGGTCGAGGCCGGCCGCGACGGCCGCGTCCGTCAGGGCCGTACGGTCGCCGATGTCCAGGCCCTCGCCGAAGTGCCCGGTCATCAGGCGGCCCTTGAGCCGGTTCTG
Organism: Streptomyces sp. NPDC024632; assembly: GCF_055559175.1. NCBI lineage: Bacteria > Bacillati > Actinomycetota > Actinomycetes > Kitasatosporales > Streptomycetaceae > Streptomyces > Streptomyces sp. NPDC024632. The sequence goes on along the minus strand of NZ_JBVHLD010000009.1, from coordinate 388,645 downwards.
GGTCTCGGGGCCGTACGTGTCCAGGGCGAAGCGCAGCAGGCGGTGGGCGAGCAGCGAGTTGTTCTCCACGACCGTGTCGAAGTCGAAGGTCAGCCCTTCGGCGGCGCCCATCGAGGCGAGCCGGTCGTCCATGGCCACGGCCTGCGGCCCGAATTTCCTCGCCAGCACCTCGCGGTGCGGCTGCGGGCTCTCGGGCGCGGTCGGGTCGAGCTGGAACGGCCGGTAGACCACCTCGACCGAATCTCCCTGCGGGAAAGCGGCGACGGCGCGCTCGAAGCGGGATTTTCCGAGGTAGCACCAGGGGCAGGCGATATCGGAGTAGATCTCAACTTTCAAGGCTTTTCACTTCCGGGCGTAGGCGGGCGCTGGCTATTCCTTGAATGCTCAATCAAGGTTTCCGACGTCAACGAGGACGCGCGGGGGACCTATTCCCGTACGGCCGTACGCCCCCGCTCCGCCTACGAGCCCGCCGCCATCGCGTGCGCCGTCTCCAGCAGCGCCGCCACCGCCTCTGAAGCGTCCAGCACCGCGCCCTCCGCGCAGGCCGCCGCCCATTCGCCGTCGCCGAGGCCCGCCCTGGCCCGCTCCTCCACGGCGTCGGCGGTGACCAGCTCGGGCACGGTGCGCGGCAGCGGCCCGCGTACGGCCGAGGACGCCGCCGACATCCGGGCCGCCGACCGCAGGTCGCCCAGCTCGACCAGCACCTCGGCCGCCGAGTCGAGCTGCGCGCCCACCACCGGCTCCGTGCAGCCCTCCGCCAGCGCCAGGCTCGCCGACTCGGCGAGACCGAGCAGCGCCGCCACCGGGTCGCCCTCGGCCGCCGTGATCCGCGCGCCCAGGCTCGCGAGCAGCACCTTGAACGTCGGCGGCGGCGTACCGTCCGCCAGGTGCCCGACCGCCGTCTCGCACAGCTCCCTGGCCTGCCGCGGCTCGCCCCGGCGCAGGAGCAGCAGCGCCTTGAGGTAGCGGATGTACGTGCGGGCGTCCCACACGCTGTACAGCTCGGCTTCCTCCCCGGCCTGCTCGACCAGCTTGCGCGCCTCCTCGTCGTCCCCGCGGCGGTGCGCCAACTCCCCCATCCGGGCCAGCAGGAAGGCCCCTTCGCCGTCCGCGCCCAGCTCCCGGCCGAGCCGGTGCGCGGCCTCGAAGTCGGCGTGCGCCGCCGCGTACTGCCCGCGGACGACCTCGATCTCGGCGCTCGCGCCGTGCACTTGGGCGCGGATCCAGCGGTCGCCGAGCCGTTCCCTGCGCTCCTGGAGCTCCGCCCAGTCGGCGTCGATCCGCGCGAGCCCGCCCGGGGTGTCCACGGCAATGTGCGTACGGAGCATCAGCGCCACAGCGATCTCCCACTCGCCGCCGTACTCACGGCAGTTGGCGACGACGGTGTCGGCGTGCCGGCCGATCTCCTCGTCCCTGCCGAGCAGATACGTGGTGAACGGCCACAGCATGCCGGGGAAGCGCGCCGCGGGCGGGCCGCCCTGGCTGTACGCCGCCGCCAGCAGCGCGGCCATCGCCCGCGAGTCGGCCGAGGACCACTGCGCCTCCGAGGCGTGGTCGCTCTTCACGAAGAAGTGCAGCATCCGCAGGTCCAGGCGTGGCCAGAACATCCGGTCCGCCGGGTCGGGCGGGGGGTCGCCGCCCAGCTCCGTCACCCTTTCCAGCCAGGCGTCCGCTTCGTCGCGGTAATTGCGCAGCCACCAGAACCAGCCCATGGACAGCGCGATCGTGATCGCGTCCAGCTCCGCGTCCTGGCTCCCGGTGTCCTCTTTCCCGCCTGAGGGCGGCTCGACCAGGCGGTTCAGCGCGGCGCGGACGTTGTCCAGCTCCGTCTCCAGCACTTCCAGCCAGTGGAGTTGGTCGGCGCCGCGCAGTTCGGAGTCGGCCGTGCGGGCCAGTTCGCGGAAGTACGCGGTGTGCCGCCGCTCGGCCGCGGCCAGTTCCTCGGGCCGCTCGGCGGCGCGCTCGCCGGCGTATTCGTGGATCGTCTCCAGCAGGCGGTAGCGGACGTCCTGGCCGGGAGTGGGCGCGTGGACCGCCACCACCAGGGACTTGTCCACCAGTTGGGCCACCGTCTCCAGCGCGTCGGGACCGCACACCGCCTCGGCGGCCGACAGCGTGCAACCGCCGGAGAAGACGCTCAGCCCGCGCAGCGTCGTACGCTCCCGCTCGGTCAGCAGCTCCCAGCTCCAGTCGACCACCGCCCGCAGCGTCTGCTGGCGCGGCAGCACCGTACGGCTGCCGCTGGTCAGCAGCCGGAACCGGTCGTCCAGCCGGTCCGCGATCTGCCGCGGCGACAGGGCCCGCAGCCGGGCCGCGGCCAGCTCGATGGCCAGCGGCAGGCCGTCGAGACGGCGGCAGATCTCGCGTACGGCCGCGTCGTTCTCCGCCGTGGTGAGGCGGGCGTCCGCGCGTACGGTCGCCGCGCGGTCGGCGAACAGCCGGTACGCGGTCGCGGGCGGCAGCGGCTCCACCGGGCGTACGACCTCGCCCGGTACGCCCAACGGCTCGCGACTCGTGGCCAGTACGGCCACTCCGGGGCAGGCCGCCAGCAGCTCGGCGGCGAGGGAGGCGGCGGCGCCGATCAGGTGCTCGCAGTTGTCGAGCACCAGCAACAGGCGGCGCTGCGCGCAGTGTTCGAGCAGCCGGGCCAGCGGGTCCTCGCCGTGCGACGCCTCGGACAGGAACTGGTCGCGGCCCGCGCCGCCGAGCAGCAGCGTGTCGCGGCGACCGAGGGCGCTCAGCACGGCGTGCGGGACCGCCGAGGGGTCGTCCAGCGGGGCGAGTTCGACCAGCCACACGCCGTCAGGGTTGCGGCGCGCCGCCGCGTCGCCCGCCTCCTGCGCCAGGCGCGTCTTGCCCGACCCGCCGGGGCCGGTCAGCGTCACCAGCCGGGCCGCGGCCAAGTCGCTTCTGATGTCGTCGAGTTCGGCCTCGCGGCCGACGAAGCTGGTGAGGCGGGCGCGGATGTTGCCCTGCGCGGGAGGCGGCGGCCTGCGCCGCAGCAACTCGCCGTGCAGCGCCCGCAGTTCCGGGCCCGGATCGGTGCCGAGCGCTTCCGCGAGTACGGTCCTGGTCTCCTCGTACGCCGCCAGGGCGTCGGCCGTCCTGCCCTCGGCGTGCAACGCCCGCATCAACTGGGCCCTGAACGACTCGTCCAGCGGGTACTCTGCCACGGCCGCGCGCAGGCCGGGGAGGGTGTCCGCCGCCCTGCCGAGGCGGAGGTCGGCTTCCACTCTGTTCCGCAGTGCGGCCAGCTTCAGGGCTTCGGGGCGGGCCGCGGCGGACGTACGGTCCGGGAGGTCGGCCAGGGCCGGGCCGCGCCACAGGGTGAGGGCGCGGGTCAGGGTGTCGGCCGCCGTCGCGGCGTCTCCGGCCGCCAGAGCCGTATCGCCCTCGCGGGCGAGGCGTTCGAACTCGTACAGGTCCACCGAGTCGCGGGGGGTGGCCAGGCGGTAGCCGCCGGGTTCCGAGACGACGGCGTCCCGGCCCAGGGCTCGTCGCAGCCGCGACATCAGGGCTTGCAGGGCGCCGGCGGCGTCGGCCGGGGGGTCGGCCGCCCAGACCTGTTCGATGAGGGCTTCGGGGGGGACGGGGCGGCCCACGTTGAGGGCCAGCACCGCGAGGACGGCTCGCAGGCGGCTGCCGCCCAGGCCGATTTCGGGCCCGTCGTCGGAGGGGCGGGCCTCCGTGACCCCAAGAATCCGATACCGCACGGGGTCATCTTCGCGGACGGCGCCCCAAAAGAGCGAACCTTCGTCCTTGGGTGGGGGTGGGGGTTCTGCCCGCCCGCCCACCCGTGCGGGTGCTTTTTCGTCTGCGGGTGCCGCTTGTGCCTGGTCGGTGCCGGTCCGGGGCACCTCCTCGAAATGCGGCTACCTGGTCTCCTATATCCGGTGCCCTTCTTGTCACCGCATTTCTGCGGGGGCACCCCGGCCCGTCCCCTCCCGGTACGTCGGCGTCCGCCTGTCCGGTGGGGGTGGCCGGGAGGGGGGTGGGCGGGGGCCAGGCCCCTACGCCCCCCGACCTCCCGGCGGGGTGGGCGGAAGGGGTGCGTGAGATGCGGGACCTGCGCCACCCGGACGCCCGCCCGGGTCGGCGGAAGGGCGTGGGTGGGGTGCGAGACCTGCGTCACCTGGGTGGGCGGAAGGGGTGCGGGGGCTGGGACCCGCCGCGCCTGACGTTCGGCCGGGATCTGCGCGGGCCGACGGGCTGGCGGGTGCTGGGGGGGTGGCGGGGAGTCGGAGGGGGCGTTGACCGGAGGGGGTTTGTTGGGCGGTTGGGGAAGGGCCCGAGCTCTCCGATCCGCTCGGAGGGGGCACCGGCGCAGGGCGGCACGCCGGAAAGACCCCCTTGCCCGGCAACCCCCACCGGACCGCCGGACGCCGACGTACCGGGAGGGGACGGGCCGGGGTGCCCCCGCAGAAATACGTTGACGGCCGGGTACCGAATGCGCAAAGGCCAGGTGATACGGATTTCGAGGAGGTACCCCGGACCGGCACCGACCAGGCACAAGCGGCACCCGCAGACGACAACACACCCGCACGGGTGGGCGGGCGGGAAAGACAAAGGTCAAGAACGCCCCGGCGGCCGACGGTCGTCGTCGTGAGGGCCGAGGAGTTCGTCGGCGAGGGTGGGCAGGTCGTCGAGGGGGGTCTCCTCGGCCCAGTTGGGGCGAGGACGGCGCGGAGCGGCCGAGGGCGTCTCGGCGGTGGGGAATTCGCGGGTGCGCTCGTTGCCCGGCTGATCCTCGGGGCGGAAGAGCCACGGCGGGACCCGGTCGGTCGGGTCGTCCGAGGCCGGGGACCCGACCGGGGGTACGACGGGCGGGAGCACCGTCGTGGTCTCGGAACTGTCCTCACGAGGGCTGTCCTCACGAGGGCTGTCTCCGCGAGAGCTGTCTCCGCGAGAGCGAGAACCGTCCTCGCGAGAACCGTCCTCATCCGAAGCCGACTCGTCAGAAGTGGTGCCGTCAGCCGACGAGGCGCCCTCCGCGGGAGCATCCTCCGGCTCGGCCGGAACGGCCGGGAGAACCGCCGTCTCATCGGCGCCCGGACCAGCGGGCACGTCCGGCTCGGCCGGAACGACCGGAACGGCCGGGAGAACCGCCGTCTCGTCCTCGGCGGGAGCCGAGGAAGGCGGCGGAGGCACGACATTGACCGTCGTGGTTTCGGCCGAGTCCGAAGTCTGCGGCAGCTCGGTGGTCTTCTCGGAGTCGGAGGAGCCGGAGGAGCCGGCCGAACCGGCCGAACCGGCACTCGCGGCTGCGGCAGCCGCAGCCGCGGCGGTGCGGGCCTCCTCGGCGCGGAGAAGGGCCTCCTCCGCCTTGCGCTGCTTTTCGAGGCGGCGCGCGTCGGCCTCGGAGCGCAGGCGTGCCTGCTCCTCGGCGAGGCGGCGGAGCCGTTCCTGCTCGGCCGCGCGGGCGGCCTCCTCGGCCTCGCGGCGAGCCGTCTCCTCGGCGGCGATGCGCGCGGCCTCCTCGGCGCGGAGGCGTTCGGCCTCGGCCTCACGGGCGGCGGCGCGCTCGGCGATCTCGCGGCGGGTGGCCTCCTCGGCGGCGAGGCGGCGCTCCTCTTCCTCGCGGCGGAGCCGTTCGAGCTGGGCCTGGCGCTCGCGCTCCTGGCGCTCTTCCTCGGCCTTGCGGGCGGCCTCTTCGGCGGCGAGGCGCGCGGCCTCGGCGGCGGCCTGGCGCTCGGCCTCGGCGCGGGCCTCGATCTCCTGGGCGGAGAGCGGGAGGAGCTGGTCGAGGCGGTGGCGTACGACCGTGGTGACGGCGGCGGGGTCCTGGGCGCCGTCGACGACGAGGTAGCGGCCGGGGTCGGCGGCGGCGAGGGTGAGGAAGCCCGCGCGGACGCGCTGGTGGAAGGCGGCGGGTTCGGATTCGAGGCGGTCGGGCGCTTCGGTGAAGCGTTCGCGGGCGGCATCGGGGCTGACGTCGAGGAGCACGGTGAGGTGCGGGACGAGTCCGTCGGTGGCCCAGCGGGAGATGCGGGCGATCTCGGTGGGGGCGAGGTCGCGTCCGGCGCCCTGGTAGGCGACGGAGGAGTCGATGTAGCGGTCGGAGATGACGACGGCGCCGCGTTCGAGGGCGGGGCGGACGACGGAGTCGATGTGCTCGGCGCGGTCGGCGGCGTAGAGCAGCGCCTCGGCGCGGTGCGAGATCCCGCCGGAGGAGACGTCGAGGAGGATGGAGCGCAGGCGCTTGCCGATGGCGGTGGCGCCGGGCTCGCGGGTGACGACGACCTCGTGGCCCTTGGCGCGGATCCAGTCGGCGAGTGCTTCGACCTGGGTGGACTTGCCCGCGCCGTCGCCGCCCTCTATGGCGATGAAGAATCCGGTGGCGGCGGGGGCGACGGCCGGTTCCGCACCGGTCAGGGCCTCGCGCAGGTCACGCCGGAGCGGTACGCCGCTGCGGTCGTCGGTCTTGCCGAGGACGAGCGCGGCGACCGGCAGCAGCAGGGCGCCGATCAGCATCAGCGTGTACGCGGCACCGCCGTGGTCGAAGGTGAAGTGACCCTTCTGAATGCGGTGCGGGCCGATCGCGGCGGCGACCAGCGGCGCGACGATCACGGCGAGGGCGAGGACGGCGCGCGAGACGGCGTGCAGGTGCTCGGTGGTGCGGCCGCGCCGTCCCGCCTCGGCTTCCTGCTCGATCAGGATGTGCCCGGTGTTGGCGGTGACGCCCGCCGCGGCGCCGGCCAGCAGCGCGAGCAGCAGGACGGTGGTCTGGTCGGCGACGATGCCGGTGAGGAGCAGGCCGAGCCCGGTGACGCCGATGGACAGCGCGAGCAGCCGGCGCCTGGACAGCGCCGGGAGCGTACGGGGGGCGAGGCGGATGCCGATGACCGTACCGGCGGTGAGGGCCAGGACGAGCAGGCCGAAGCCGGTCGGGCCGAAGCCGAGGGCGAGCGCGTGCAGGACGGCCACGGCCACGGCCGCGCCGATCGCGCCGACGACCGCGGCGGTCGCCAGCACCAGCAGCGGCAGTACGCCGGTCCTGCCGCGCTCGGCGCCCGCGGGGCCCTTGGGCAGCCGCAGCCCTTCGAGCGGGGAGCGCGGACGCGCCACCGTGCCGGAGGGCAGTTCGAGGAGGTAGAGCACCGACATGGAGGACGAGAAGAGCCCGGCCGTCACGTACGAGGCGAGCGCCACCTGGTGCTGGTCGAACCAGGTGACGCCGACCGCGATCAGCGTGTTCACCAGCGTGACGACGACGAGACCGGCCGCTGCCAGCGGCAGTGCGACAAAGCTCGTCCGCAGGTCCAGCCGGTGCAGCGTCGCCAGGTGGTCGGGCGCGGGCCGCACGGAGGTGTCGCCGGGCGGCGGCAGGAGCAGCGGGGCGGCGCCGTCCTTGGCGACGGCCCACAGCCGCTCGGCCACCCCGGTGACGAAGGCGGTCACCAGCAGCCAGGTCAGCGCGGTGTGCTGCGACCAGGTGATCCACAGCGGCGCGACGATGAACAGCCCGAGTCGTACGGCGTCCGCGCCGATCATCGTCCACCGGCGGTCCAGCCGGCCGCTCTCGGACGTCAGCGCCGACAGCGGGCCGAGCAGGACGGCGCCGAACAGCAGCGTCGAGACCAGGCGCGCCCCGAAGACGGCCGCGGTGGCGAAGGCGATACCCCGGTAGCCGCCGCCGTACGCGTGGTCGGCCACCGCCGCCTGCACGGCGAGCCACAGCAGCACGAGCAGACCCAGTCGGTCCGCCACCGCCCCGGTGAGCTGCGCGCTCCACAATTTGCGCAGCGCCGGGATTTTCAGCAGCGCACCGACCGCTCGCTCACGGCTGTCAGCGGCGAGGTCGGTGGCGAACGCGTCGGTCACGTCCCCCTCGACGTCCTCGGCCCTGACATCTGCGGCCGTGACGTCTGCGGCGGGCGGCTTGGGCTGCTCGGATGGCGTCATCCCAACAGCCTATCCGCCTTACGACGCCCTACACGGAGCCGGTCCCACTCCCGGGCGGACCTCCTCTCCAGGAGGGCGGGGAAGCGCACTCACCTGGGCGAAGACCGCCCTTCGAGGGGCCCTTCCGCGGGCCCTTCAAGGGGGAGGAAGGGGAGGCAGGAGAGGCAGGAGAGGCGGAAGGTACGGCGCGCTGACGCATGGCCAGCTCCTCAGGGGCGCGGGAAACCGCGCGACCGGCCCATGACCGGCGCGCGGTTCACCACCGGCCCGGTGGGGGCAGGCGCTGTCGTCGCCCGCCCACCGGCCCAGTGTGCCGGACACGCCCTAGTCGGCTGAGGCCGTCGACTTCTTCGCCGCCGCGGAGGCAGCCGCCTTCTTGGCCGGCGCCTTCTTCGTGGCAGTCTTCTTCGCGGTGCCGGAAGCCGCCGTCTTCTTGGCGGGAGCCTTCTTGGCCGGTGCCTTCTTGGCGGCGGTCTTCTTCTTCACGGGCCCCTTCGCCCGCTTCTCCGCGAGGAGTTCGTACCCGCGCTCGGGCGTGATCGACTCCACCTCGTCGTCGCGGCGCAGCGTCGCGTTGGTCTCGCCGTCGGTGACGTAGGGGCCGAAGCGGCCGTCCTTGACGACGACGGGGCGCTCGCTGACCGGGTCGGTGCCCAGTTCCTTGAGCGGCGGCTTGGCGGCGGCGCGACCGCGCTGCTTGGGCTGCGCGTAGATGGCGAGCGCTTCGTCGAGGGTGATCGAGAAGAGCTGGTCCTCGGTCTCCAGCGAGCGCGAGTCGGTGCCCTTCTTCAGGTAGGGCCCGTAGCGGCCGTTCTGCGCGGTGATCTCGACGCCCTCGGCGTCCTTGCCGACGACGCGCGGCAGGGACATCAGCTTGAGGGCGTCCTCAAGGGTGACGGTGTCGATGGACATCGACTTGAAGAGCGAGGCGGTACGGGGCTTGACCGCGTTCTTCCCGGTCTTCGGGGTGTCCTCGGGCAGGACTTCGGTGACGTAGGGACCGTAGCGCCCGTCCTTGGCGATGATCGGGCGGCCGGTCGCCGGGTCGTCGCCGAGCGCGAAGTCGCCGCTGGGCTTGGCGAACAGCTCCTCGGCGTACTCGACGGACAGCTCGTCCGGCGGCAGGTCCTCGGGGACGTCGGCGCGGCGGTGGTCGTCCTCGCCGCGCTCGCCCTTCTCGATGTAGGGGCCGTAGCGGCCGACGCGCAGCATGATGCCGTCGCCGATCGGGAAGGAGGAGATCTCCCGGGCGTCGATCGCGCCCAGGTCCTCGACGAGTTCCTTGAGGCCGCCGAGGTGGTCGCCGTCCCCGTTGCCCGCGTCGGCGGCGGAGCCGACGGTGGCGCTGCCGTCGTCGGAGCCGAAGTAGAAGCGGCGCAGCCACGGCACGGCCTGGGCCTCGCCGCGGGCGATGCGGTCGAGGTCGTCCTCCATGGAGGCGGTGAAGTCGTAGTCGACCAGACGGCCGAAGTGCTTCTCCAGCAGGTTGACGACCGCGAAGGAGAGGAAGGTCGGGACGAGCGCGGTGCCCTTCTTGAAGACGTAGCCGCGGTCGAGGATCGTGCCCAGGATCGTGGCGTACGTCGACGGGCGGCCGATCTCCCGCTCCTCCAGCTCCTTGACCAGCGACGCCTCGGTGTAACGGGCGGGCGGCTTGGTCGAGTGGCCGTCGGCGGTGATCTCCTCGGCGCTCAGCGCGTCGCCCTCGGTGACCTGCGGCAGCCTGCGCTCGCGGTCGTCCAGCTCGGCGTTGGGGTCGTCGGCGCCTTCGACGTACGCCTTCAGGAAGCCGTGGAAGGTGATGATCTTGCCGGAGGCGCTGAACTCGGCGTCGCGGCCGTCGGCGGAGGCGCCGCCGACCTTGACGGTGACGGACTGGCCGACCGCGTCCTTCATCTGGGACGCGACCGTACGCATCCAGATCAGCTCGTAGAGCCGGAACTGGTCGCCGGTCAGACGGGTCTCGGCCGGGGTGCGGAAGCGGTCGCCCGAGGGGCGGATCGCTTCGTGCGCCTCCTGCGCGTTCTTGACCTTGCCCGCGTAGACGCGCGGCTTGTCCGGCAGGTAGTCCGCCCCGTAGAGCTGCGTGACCTGGGCGCGGGCGGCGCGGACGGCGGTCTCCGAGAGCGTGGTGGAGTCCGTACGCATGTAGGTGATGAAGCCGTTCTCGTACAGCTTCTGCGCGACCTGCATGGTGGCCTTCGCGCCGAAGCCCAGCTTGCGCGACGCCTCCTGCTGGAGGGTGGTGGTGCGGAAGGGGGCGTACGGCGAGCGGCGGTACGGCTTGGACTCGACGCTGCGTACGGCGAACTGGGTGTCGGCGAGCGCGGCGGCCAGGGCGCGGGCGGCGCTCTCGTCGAGCTGGAGCACCTGTGAGCCGGACTTGAGCTGGCCGGTGGCCGCGTCGAAGTCCCGGCCCTGCGCGACCCGGCGGCCGTCGACGGTGGTGAGCCGGGCGACGAGCGTGGAGGGGTCGGAGGCGTCACCGGTGCGGCCGGTGGCGAAGGTGCCGGTCAGGTCCCAGTAGTCGGCGGTACGGAACGCCATCCGCTCGCGTTCGCGCTCGACGACGAGCCGGGTGGCGACGGACTGCACGCGGCCGGCCGACAGCCGCGGCATGACCTTCTTCCACAGCACCGGCGAGACCTCGTAGCCGTACAGCCGGTCGAGGATGCGGCGGGTCTCCTGGGCGTCGACCAGGCGCTGGTTCAGCTCGCGCGGATTGCGGACGGCCTCCTGGATGGCGTCCTTGGTGATCTCGTGGAACACCATCCGGTGAACGGGCACCTTGGGCTTGAGGATTTCCTGCAAATGCCAGGCGATGGCCTCGCCCTCGCGGTCCTCATCGGTGGCGAGGAAGAGTTCAGTGGAGTCCTTGAGGAGGTCCTTGAGCTTCTTGACCTGTGCCTTTTTATCGGCATTGACCACATAGATGGGTTGGAAATCACTGTCCACATTGACGCCGAGCCGCGCCCAGGGCTGGCCCTTGAACTCCGCCGGCACTTCGGCGGCCCCGTTGGGGAGGTCGCGGATGTGCCCGACGCTGGCCTCGACGACGTATCCAGGGCCCAGATATCCCTTGATCGTTTTCGCCTTGGCAGGCGACTCGACAATGACGAGTCGCTGGCCGCTGTGTGCGGTCTCGCGGGTCGGGGACAACGTCGCTCTTCTCTCCCGGTCGAAGGTGTGTCGCTGCGGAGTGTGACCGTACCTCCCTGTCCCGTGTCAAACGGGAAAAGTCCACAACGCCACTGGAACGGTAACCCGACAACCGGTCTGTCTGCCGCATGGACGGCCGCTCCGGTCGGTTTCCCGGAGGGGCGCGGGGGCGCGTTCCCGGGGGCGCGTGCGTGATTTCACGCACGTCAGGAGGGTCGGGGAAGGGCGGTGGCGGTCAGACCTGTGTGAGACACCAGACGCCGGCGAGGAGTGCGACCGCGCCGAAGAAAATGGACATGACAGTTGCGGCGGTGGATCCCGCTGCCGTCACGGGCTGCCGGGCGCGCAGCCGGGCGGCCGTCCAGAGCAGGAGCGCGGCCCCGAAGACGGCGAAGACCGTTCCGGCGAAGAGTGCGGGCACCCGCTCCATGCGTCCCCTCGTCCCGTCTCGTCCTGTCCAGGTGTGTGCTCCCGGACGCTGCCACGCCAGGGCGTCCGGCACGCGAACCACGGGTGAACACAGGTCTCCGCTCCCAGGGGGTGGGACGCGGCGGGGGCCGTCCTGCAAAGATGTCCGGCAACGACCGGTACACAACAAGACGTTCAACGACGTTCAGCACAGGGGGACGGGGCATGTCCGACCAGAATCCGTACGGCCAGAATCCGTACGGTGACAAGCCGCAGGGCGACAATCCGTACGGGGAGCAGCAGCCCGGGGGCCAGCCCGGATACGGATACCCGCAGCAGCCCGGGGGCCAGGCTCCCGGTTACGGCTACCCGCCCCAGGGCGGCGGCCAGGCACCCGGTTACGGCTACCCGCCGCAAGGCGGCGGGTACGCGCCGCCCGGTGCCGCGTACGCCGCGGACCCGTCCGCGCCGTACGGCTACGACCCCTACGGGCGGCCGTACTCGGACAAGTCCAAGGTGGTCGCGGGAGTGCTTCAGCTCTTCCTCGGCAGCTTCGGCGTGGGCCGTTTCTACACCGGTCACACCGGCATGGCGCTGGGGCAGCTCTTCACGTGCGGCGGCTGCGGCATCTGGGCGCTGATCGACGGCATCATGCTGCTGGCCGGGGACAACCCGACCGACGCGCAGGGCCGGGTGCTGCGTGGCTGACGGAGTCCGTCGGCCACAGGTCGGCGCTCCCCCGGTCTCCCCGGGGGCGCGCCGCCCGTCGGCGGTTCTCGGCCACCCGGCCACCGCTCCCCTGGCGACGCTCGCCGCCGGGGTGGCGGGCGCCGTCTATCTCTACGGCACCGACCCGCACCAGCCGGGCCACTGGCTGCCGCGCTGCCCGTTCAACTGGGCGACCGGGCTGCTCTGCCCGGCCTGCGGCGGTACGCGCATGGTGTACGACCTGATGCACGGCGACGTGGGGCGCGCCTTCCACGACAACGCCGTCCTGCTGCTGGCCGCGCCCCTGGCGCTGTGGCTGTGCGGGCGCTGGATGGTCGAGGGGCTGCGCGGCCGTCGCCGACGGCTGGTGGTGAGCCCGCGGGTGTCACTGGCCGTGCTGTGCGTGGCCGTGACGTGGACGGTTGTCCGCAACGTGTTCTGACGCGTCGTCCACTCCACCGCGGCGCGTCAGTCCGCCGGGCCCCTTCTCCGTGGCGTCCCCGGGCCGCTCGCCAGGCCACTCGTCAAGCCGCTCGCCAGGCCACTCCCCGCGTCACTCCGCCGCGTCACTCCACCGGGTCGAGGAACCCCTGTTCCACCAGCAGCCGGATCGACTCCGGCGTGCGGTCGCGCAGCACCACCGGGTCCTCGCCGAGCAGCTGCGCGATGGCGTCCACGATCCGCCCGGCGGTCAGCGTCCCGTCGCAGACGCCCGCGAAGCCCGCGCCCACCGTGTCGACCTTCGTCGCGCGCCGCATACCGCGGGCCGCGCGCAGCACCACGTGCTCCGGGTCCTCGGCGCCCGGCAGCCCCACCTGCTCCTGCACCACCCCGTCGCCGAGCGCGAAACGGGAGCTGAGCAGCGCCGCGTCGTCATGGGTGCGCAGGAAGTCCTGGCGGTCGAACCACCCGGCGATGTGCGGGCCGAGCGGCTGCTCCACCGGGTGCGGCCACTCCTCCGCGGTGATCACGGGCTGGTCCGCGCCGGACTTGCGCAGCGTGATCCAGCCGAAGCCGACGCCGTTCACCTTGCGCTGCTCGAACTCGTCGAGCCACGTGTCGTAGCGGGCGGCGTACGTGGCCGGATCCGTACGGTGGTCGCCGCCGTCGCGCAGCCACAGCTCGGCGTACTGCGTGACGTCCTGAACCTCGCGCTGCACGATCCAGGCGTCGCAGCCGCGCGGGATCCACGAGACCAGGCGCTCGCGCCAGTCCTGGCCCTCGGTGTGCTGCCAGTTGGCGAGGAGCTGGCAGTAGCCGCCGTCGTTGAGATGGTCTGCCGACTGCTGCACCAGGGTGCGGCACAGGTCGTCGCCCGCCATACCGCCGTCCCGGTAGGTGAAGCGCCCGCTCGGGGAGATCACGAAGGGCGGGTTGGACACGATCAGGTCGAAGCGCTCGTCGCGGACCGGCTCGAAGAGGCTGCCCTCGCGCAGGTCGGGTTCGCGGGCGCCGGACAGCGCGAGGGTGAGCCGTGCGAAGTGCAGGGCGCGCGGATTGACGTCGGTCGCCGTGACGCGGGTGGCGTGCCGGGAGGCGTGCAGCGCCTGGATGCCGGAGCCAGTGCCGAGGTCCAGGGCGCTGCCGACCGGCTCGCGCACGGTCAGCCCGGCCAGCGTCGTGGAGGCGCCGCCGACGCCGAGCACCAGGTCGGCCCGGTCGACGCCGGGCGTGCTCTCCCCGTCGGACCCGGTACCGGTGCCGATACCGCCCGCGCCGCCGACCGCGCAGCCGAGGTCGGAGACGATCCACCAGTCCGCGCCCTCCTCACCGGCGTACGGGCGTACGTCCACGGTGGCGCGTACGTCGTCGCCGTCGCGCGCCAGCCAGCCGCCGGTCGCGTAGTCGTCGATCCGGGGCAGGGCGGCGCGGGCCCGCGCGTAGGACACGGGGCGTTGCAGGAGGAAGAGCCTGACCAGGGTCTCCAGGGGGCTGCCGCCACGGGTGGCGCGCAGGGCGGGGACGGTCTCGGCCCGGGAGAGGGCCGCGTAGGCGGCGGCTCCGAGGAGGTCGAGACAGCCGTCCGCGGTGAAGGCTGCGGCGCGCAGGTCGTCGCGCAGGGACGGGGCGTTCCGGGCGGCGGGGAGGAGGGGCGTACTCACACCGGCCATTGTCGCGGAATCGCCGCGGCCCGGCGCCCCTTGTGCGGGGCGGCGGGCCGTGGCGTATCGGACAGCGGGGGTGCTACGGGGGCGCGGTCGTGGGCGCGGGGCCTTCGTGGGCGCGGTCCGGTGGCCACGGGCCGGGGGCCCGGGGCCGGGGCCTGAGGGGGCCGGGGGCCTACGACGCCGACGGTGAGGCCGAGGAGGAGCCGGACGCCTGCTTGCAGCCGGGCTGCTTGGCCATGGCCTTGCCGACATCGCCCTGGCGGAGCGAGTCGAGGGCTTGCTCGCCGTTCTGGCTGACCTTGCCCAGCGAGTTGGAGACGCCCTTGAGGCCGTCCGCGAACTTCGCCTGGTCGCTGGTGTCGAGCCCGTCGACCTGCTTCTTGAGCGTCCCGTACTGGGTGGACAGGCCGTTGAGGTCGTTCACCGCGTCCTGCTGGATCTTCGCACCGTCCTTGACCGGCGGGGCGCCGGCCTTGCTGACGATGTCGGCGAGCGACTTGTACGCCTCGGAGATCGACTGGAAGGCGGCGGAGTCGGCGGACTTGACGTCCTGGGGCTTGCCGTTGCTGTTCACCTGGGTGATCGCCGTGTTGGCGTCGTTGATCTTCTTGGTCTGGGCCGCGGCCTGGTCGCAGACGCCCTTCGCCCAGTTGTCCAGCTTCTTGTTGGAGTCGTCGCTGCACCCCGACAGCGCGAGCAGCATGACCGCACCGGAGAGCGCGGCCAGGAGCTTCTTGTTCACCTTCACCGGATGGGTCCCTTCCGTGGCCTTACGGCCCCGGAACATACACGGCTGACGGGTGGTCACCGTGAATCCGTGAGGTGATTCGTCCGACATTCAAGCCATTCGCACTAAGGTGCGGTGGGCGACCGCACACGTACCGGATCACGTACGGTCGCCCACCGGGCCCTCGGCGGACCGGAACCCTTGACGGGCGCGGCCCTTGACGGTGCGTCGGATCAGGCCACGGCGGCCGTGTCCGGGGTGCGGGTCCCGGTATCGCCGCCGTCGCCGTCGTCGTCGCCCTCCATCGCGATGCCGCGCCGCTTGGAGATGTAGACCGCGATGACGATGACGGCGATCGAGACCACCGCGACGGTGACGCGTACGCCGAGATTCGCGTCCACGCCGTAGCTGAACTTGACCACCGCGGGGGCGATCAGCAGCGCCACCAGGTTCATCACCTTCAGCAGCGGGTTGATGGCCGGGCCCGCGGTGTCCTTGAACGGGTCGCCGACCGTGTCGCCGATGACGGTCGCGGCGTGGGCCTCGCTGCCCTTGCCGCCGTAGTGGCCGTCCTCGACGAGTTTCTTGGCGTTGTCCCAGGCGCCGCCGGAGTTGGCCAGGAACACCGCCATCAGCGTGCCCGCGCCGATCGCGCCCGCCAGGTACGAGGCGAGCGAGCCGACGCCGAAGGTGAAGCCGACCGCCACGGGCGCGAGGACGGCGAGCAGGCCGGGGGTGGCCAGTTCGCGCAGCGCGTCCTTGGTGCAGATGTCGACCACCCGTCCGTACTCGGGCAGTTCGGTGCCGTCCATGATCCCCGGGTGTTCGCGGAACTGCCTGCGCACCTCGTAGACCACCGAACCCGCGGACCGGGAGACGGCGTTGATGGCGAGGCCGGAGAAGAGGAAGACGACGGCCGCGCCGAGCAGCAGCCCGACCAGGTTGTTGGGCTGGGAGATGTCCAGGGACAGCCAGCGGGCGTCGGAGGCCGCTGGATGGGCCTTGGCGACGGCGGTGTCGATGGCCTCCTTGAACGAGCCGAACAGGGCGGTGGCGGCCAGTACCGCGGTGGCGATGGCGATGCCCTTGGTGATGGCCTTGGTGGTGTTGCCGACGGCGTCGAGGTCGGTGAGCACCTGGGCGCCCTCGCCGTGCACGTCGCCGGACATCTCGGCGATGCCCTGCGCGTTGTCGGAGACGGGTCCGAAGGTGTCCATGGCGACGATGACGCCGACGGTGGTCAGCAGGCCGGTGCCCGCCAGCGCGACCGCGAACAGCGCGAGCCAGACGGAGGTCCCGCCGAGCAGGAAGGCGCCGTAGACGGACAGGCCGATCAGCACCGCCGAGTAGACCGCGGACTCCAGTCCGAGTGAGATCCCGGACAGGATGACA
Source organism: Streptomyces sp. NPDC024632 (assembly GCF_055559175.1). Lineage (NCBI taxonomy): Bacteria > Bacillati > Actinomycetota > Actinomycetes > Kitasatosporales > Streptomycetaceae > Streptomyces > Streptomyces sp. NPDC024632. Next base: position 372,241 of record NZ_JBVHLD010000009.1, on the reverse strand, counting down.
GTGGCGGGGCCGGTCAGCGAGGTCTTGCCGATGTCGCGGACCGGGCGCCTGGTGGTCTCGGTGAAGTAGCCGGTGAGCTGCTGGATCACCGCGGCCAGCACGATGCCGATGGCGACGGCGACCATCGCCAGGGTGCGCGGGTCGCCTGCGTGGCCGGAGATGTCGCTGTCGACGCCCTTGAGGTCGGCGTAGGAGGACGGCAGGTAGGTGTAGACGGCGATGGCGACGCCGATCAGGGAGATGACCGCGGAGATGAAGAAGCCGCGGTTGATGGCCGTCATGCCGCTGCGGTCGCTGCGGCGGGGGGAGACCGCGAAGATGCCGACCATGGCGGTGAGGACGCCGATCGCCGGGATGAGCAGCGGGAAGGCGAGGCCGGAGTCGCCGAAGGTCACCTTGCCGAGGATCAGCGCGGCGACCAGGGTGACGGCGTACGACTCGAAGAGGTCGGCCGCCATGCCCGCGCAGTCGCCGACGTTGTCACCGACGTTGTCGGCGATGGTCGCGGCGTTGCGCGGGTCGTCCTCGGGGATGCCCTTCTCGACCTTGCCGACCAGGTCGGCGCCGACGTCGGCCGCCTTGGTGAAGATGCCGCCGCCGACGCGCATGAACATCGCCAGCAGCGCCGCGCCGAATCCGAATCCTTCGAGCACCTTGGGCGCGTCGGCCTTGTAGATCAGGACGACGGCGGACGCGCCGAGCAGGCCGAGGCCCACGGTGAACATGCCGACGACGCCGCCGGTCCTGAACGCGATCCGCATCGCCCGGTGCGACACGTCGGTCAGGTCGGCCGGGGGTTCGCCGGGTGCCGGTGTCGCCGATCTGGCCGCGGCGGCGACCCGCACATTGCTGCGGACCGCCAGCCACATTCCGACATATCCGGTGACCGCGGAGAACACGGCGCCCACGAGAAAGAAGATCGACCGGCCGATTCGCTGCGAAGTGGTGTCCGAGGGCAGCAGCATGAGCAGGAAGAACGCCACCACGGCGAAAATTCCCAGAGTACGGAACTGCCGTGCGAGGTAGGCGTTGGCGCCTTCCTGCACGGCAGCCGCGATTTTCTTCATGCTGTCGGTGCCCTCGTCCGCTGCGAGCACTTGACGTACCAACACCGCGGCGAGCGCGAGTGCGCCCAGTGCGACGACGGCGATGATCCATACGAGGAGACGATTTCCGTCGGTCAGTACCGGTGTCGCGGCAAGCGTGTGAGGGGTAAGTGGCCCCGCCATTCGTCCTCCTTGACGTTTGGCGCATGGGCGTGCGGCTTCACGGCTCGACAAGCCGCAACGCTCAGGCGAGCTGAGCAAGATGGACGGATTGTAGGGAGCCGCAGCACTTCAAAACAGGGTGCCGCGTCGAAAAAGGATATTCGTGAACGCGGCGTTCGCCTGTGAACAGGAGTGAGTGTCGCCTGTGATCAGGCGAGAAAGATGATCTGAGGGGCGGCCGGGGGCCGCGTCGCGCTCAGAACGGTGTGCCGGTCAGGCCGGGCCGCCGGTCGAGCCGGTCCGCCGGTCGAGCGGCTCCGCCGGTCGAGAGGGCCGCCGGTCCACGGTCGGACGGGCGGGGCGGTCTACGGTCAGACGGGCGGGACGATCGGCCAGCTCATGCGGATCACACCGCCGGTGGCGGTCTCGGTGACCTCGACATCGTCGACCAGGCCACTGATCACGGCGAGGCCCATCTCGCCCTCGTCGCTCAGCTCGTCACCCGCGGCGTCGGACGCGGAGCCCGAGGCGTTGCCCGGGACCTCGTCGGCGACCTCGATGGAGAACTTCTTCTCCTCCTCGGTCAGCATCACCCGGACCGGTTCTTCCACACCGTTGCCACGGTGCAGACCCACCGCGCGGCTGCACGCCTCGCCCACCGCGAGCCGTACTTCGTCCAGAACCGCCTCGTCCACCCCCGCCCGGCGCGCCACCGCCGCCGCTACGAGCCGTGCTGTTCGCACATGCTCCGGCTGGGCGCTGAAGAGCAGTTCTACGGTGGGCATGGCCTCCCCTTCGGTCCTTTGGGTGGGCATCACGGGGGCCCGGACGGTGATCCCGTCCGGTACCCCTCGACGGCGATCGTCAGTCGGTCGCCGCGACAGCCTCGTCGACCGAGGTGTGAATCGGGAACACCTTGGTCAGACCGGTGATACGGAAAATCTTCAGGATGCGCTCCTGGTTGCACACCAGTCGCAGCGATCCTTCATGAGCACGCACCCGCTTCAGCCCGCCGACGAGCACACCCAGGCCGGTGGAGTCGAGGAAGTCCACTCCCTCCATGTCCACGACCAGGTGGTAACTCCCGTCGTTCACAAGCTCCACAAGCTGTTCCCGCAGCTTGGGCGCGGTGTACACATCAATCTCGCCGCCGACTTCGACGATCGTACGATCGCCGACGGTTCGGGTCGACAGGGACAGGTCCACGGATCCTCCAGCACCTTGCATCGACGCGGCGCCCCCCTGGGGCCCCCACCAGAAGGTAGGGGACGGATCGACGGCCGCGATGGCATTCAATCACTTCGCAGCGGGCGAGCACGACGCCTTACTGCGATTGTCCGTCACGCCGGTGACACACTGAGTGCCGATGGCCCAGGATCATCTTCCGCAGTCGGCGCACGGCCGCCCGTCCCCCCGAACCGCTTTGGAGCGGCTCGCCAGGGGGGCAGACCGAGCCGCGCGCATCACCCATACGGAGCACCTGCCCCCGCGGGTCGGCCGCCATGCCTCCTGGCCCGACACGATCAGAAGCGAGGTCGTGGACGCGATCCGCGCGGCCGGGATCGACCGTCCCTGGGAGCACCAGGCACTGGCCGCGGGCCACGCGGCGCGCGGCGAGTCGGTGGTGGTGGCCACCGGAACCGCCTCCGGGAAGTCGCTGGCGTATCTGGCACCGGTGCTCAGCGCCCTGCTGGACGGCTCCGAGGCGCCGAACGGCCGGGGTGCCACCGCGCTCTACCTGTCCCCCACCAAGGCCCTGGCCGCCGACCAGCGCCGCGCCGTCACCCGCCTCGCCGCGCCCCTGGGCACCGCGATCCGCCCCGCGGTCTACGACGGCGACACCCCCGTCGAGGAACGCGAGTGGGTCCGGCAGTACGCCACCTACGTGCTCACCAACCCCGACATGCTGCACCGCGGCATCCTGCCCGGCCACGCCCGCTGGGCCTCCTTCCTGCGTCAACTGCGCTACGTGGTGATCGACGAGTGCCACACCTACCGCGGTGTCTTCGGCTCGCACGTCGCCCAGGTGCTGCGCCGCCTGCGCCGGGTCTGCGCGCGGTACGGGGCCGAGCCGGTGTTCGTGCTCGCCTCCGCGACGGCCGCGGACCCGGCGCGGGCCGCCTCCCGGCTCACCGGGGTGCCAGTGGCCGAAGTGACCGAGGACACGTCGCCGCGCGGCGGCCTGGCCTTCGCGCTGTGGGAGCCGCCGCTGACCGAGCTGTCCGGCGAGCACGGCGCTCCCGTGCGCCGCACCGCGACCGCCGAGACCGCGGAACTCCTCACCGACCTGGTCGTCCAGGGCGTGCGCAGCGTGGCCTTCGTCCGCTCCCGGCGCGGCGCGGAACTGGTCGCCCTGATCGCCCAGGAACGCCTGGCCGAGATCGACCCCTCGCTTCCCGGGCGGGTCGCCGCCTACCGCGGCGGCTACCTCGCCGACGAGCGCCGGGCCCTGGAGCGCGACCTGCACTCCGGCCGCCTGCTCGGCCTCGCCTCCACCTCCGCCCTCGAACTGGGCGTGGACATCTCCGGCCTCGACGCGGTCCTGCTGGCCGGCTACCCGGGCACGCGGGCCTCGCTGTGGCAGCAGGCGGGCCGCGCCGGACGGACCGGGCAGGGCGCGCTGGCGATCATGGTCGGCCGGGACGACCCGCTGGACACGTATCTCGTCCACCACCCCGAGGCGATCTTCGAGCAGCCCGTCGAGAGCACCGTCCTGGACCCGGACAATCCCTACGTGCTGGCGCCGCACCTGTGCGCCGCCGCGGCCGAGCTGCCGCTCACCGACGACGACCTCGTCCTGTTCGGCCCCGAGGCGGCGTCGCTGATGCCGCAGCTGGAGAAGCGCGGGCTGCTGCGCCGGCGCGCCTCCGGCTGGTACTGGACCCGCCGGGAGCGGGCCGCGGACCTCACCGACATCCGCGGCGAAGGCGGCAGTCCCGTGCAGGTCGTGGAGACGGCGACCGGACGGCTGCTGGGCACGGTGGACGCCTCCTCGGCGCACACCGCCGTCCACGACGGCGCCGTCCACCTCCACCAGGGCCGCACCTACCTGGTCAAGCGGCTCGACCTGGAGGACGGCGTGGCGCTGGTCGAACCCGCCGACCCGTCCTACTCCACGATGGCCCGCGACACCACCGACATCCGGGTGCTCAGCGGCGACCTGGAGGAGCCGTGGGGCGAGGCGCGGATCCACTTCGGCTCCGTCGAGGTGACCCACCAGGTGGTGTCCTTCCTGCGCCGCAAGCTGATCACCGGTGAGATCCTCGGCGAGACCAAGCTCGACCTGCCCCCGCGCACCCTGCGCACCCGGGCCGTGTGGTGGACCGTCACGGACGCGCAACTGGACGCCGCCCGGATCCACCCCGAGGAGCTGCCCGGCGCCCTGCACGCCGCCGAGCACGCCGCGATCGGTCTCCTCCCGCTCTTCGCGACCTGCGACCGCTGGGACATCGGCGGGGTCTCCATACCCCTGCACGCCGACACCGGCCTGCCCACCGTCTTCGTCTACGACGGCCACCCCGGCGGCGCGGGCTTCGCCGAACGCGCCTTCCACACCGCCCGCACCTGGCTCACCGCCACCCGCGAGGCCATCGCCTCCTGCGAATGCGAATTCGGCTGCCCCTCCTGCGTCCAGTCCCCCAAGTGCGGCAACGGCAACGACCCCCTGGACAAGGCCGCCGCCGTCCGCCTCCTGGACTGCCTGCTGACGGCGGGCGCCGCCGAGGCCGCTGACGACGCCGAGACCGGTCCCGGGGCCGGTCCTGAGGCGGGGCACAGGGCCGGGTCCGGGGCCGAGACCGGTCCTGAGGCCGGTCATGAGGCGGGGGACGGCACCGGGGCCGGGGCCGGGGCCGGGTCTGAGGCCGGTCATGAGGCAGGGGACGGGGCCGGATCCTGGGCCGAGACCGGTCCTGAGGCCGCGCCCGGTGCCGCCGACGGCGGCCGGGCCGGGGTCGGGACCGGGGTCGAGTGACGGTCCCGCGCGGGACCGCACACGGGCGCCGTCGACCTCCGCCGTGACGTCGGAGATCTCACCCGCCACCACGCAGCTCACCAGCCGGGCGCCCTGCGCCGCCGCCACCTCGGCCGCCAGCCCGCAGGCCCGCGTACGGCCCTCCAGCGCGTGGTCGGCCGCGGCGAGCGCCGCCAGATCCGCGGCGCCGCCCGCCCGGTGCCTGGCGATGACCGCCTCGTCCATGAAGAGCACGGCGGCGAAGACCGCGCTCAGTACGGCGATCAGCCCCAGCGACCACACGGTGGCGGAGCCCCGGTCCCCGAGGGGCGCGGGGGCCTTCACGGTTGCCCACCCCCGCCCACGGCGTCCTCGGCGAGCGCGACCGCCTCGGCCCGCAGGGTGACGGGGAAGCGCGGCGCCGGGACGGTGACCCGGACCCGGATCAGGTCGCCCGACCGCTCCACGCCGACCCGCGCTCCGGACGGCGCGGCCTCCCGCGCCGCCCGCAGCACCTCGCCCGGCGCCTCGGAGCGCGCCGCGGCACGCGCCCCAGCCCGCGCCGCGTCCACGCACCGCACCTGCGCCGCGGCCGCCATCAGGCCCCAGATCAGGGCGGCGGTGAGCGCCACCAGCATCGGGATCACCATGGCGGCCTCCGCCGTCACATACCCCTGGTCGCGCGGCGGGCGGCCCCGCTCAGAACGGCACATGGAGTGCCTTCACGATCACGCCGGTCAACGCCGAGCGCACCGGCCCGCTCGTCACGATCTTGTAGAGCACCGCCGCGAACCCGCACGCCGCGATCGTCCCCACCGCGTACTCGGCCGTGCTCATCCCCGCCTCCGCCGCCGTACGGCTCACGTCCCCGTACCGCGCCGCCCTCCGCCGCATCCGGGCGACCCACCGCCGCCGCTCGGCCCGCGCCAGGCGAACCGCGCGCGGCACCGGCGGCACCCGGAGCGCGGGCGGAGCCGAGGCCCTCGCACCGGGCGCGTTCTTCGAGTTGATCGAGTTGATCGATTTCACCAGGGCCGGCTGGGCCGTCCGGGCGAGGTGCTGGTCCATCGTCTGATGCGTCATCGGGATCTCCTGGTGTCGTGGATGTGCGTGTGGACATGGCTGTTCGAGTCGTTCGCTTCGGGTGGTGCGTCGGGCGCGGGCGGTCCGGGCGGCGTGTCAGCCCGTGCGGTCCAGGGCGGGGTGTCAGCCCGTGCGGCCGAGGACGGTGCCCGCCAGGCCCATCACCACGGGGGCGACGCCGACCAGCAGGAAGGCCGGGAGGAAGCAGACCCCCAGGGGCGCGGTGGCGTGCACCGCGGCCCGCCGGGCCCTGGCGAGTGCCGAACGGGCGTACGCGGCCCGGTAGTCCGCGGCCAGCCGGGACATCTCCGCGACCGGTGCGCTGCCCGTCGTGGAGGCGCGGGCCAGGCAGCGCCCCATCTCGCGGGCGGCGGGCAGCCGTCCGAACCGCTGCCAGCACTCCGCCGGGTCGTCGCCCAGCCGCAGCTCGGCCCTGACCCGTATCAGCGCGGTCCCGAGCGGCCCGGCCAACGACCGGCCCACGGCGCCCGCCGCTTCTCCGGGTGACGCCCCGGCGGCGAGGCAGGCGGCCATCAGGTCCACGCAGAGCGGGAGTTCCGACGGATCGGGCTCCTCGTCCGCCTCGGAGCTCTCTGTGGCGTTCTGCCGCCCCCGGAGTGATCTCCTGACCCCGAGGGCCGTGAGGACCCCCACCAGGCCGCCCAGCACCCCGCTGATCAACGTCGCGGTCCCCAGTCCGGCCGCGACCGGCGGACCCCAGTCGCGCAGCGGTCCCCTGAGCCGCCGCAGCGCCCGCCGGGGGGACCTCCGCGACCGCCCGGTCCCCAGCGCCGCGCGCAGCCGTCGCGTCGCCGCTTTCTCCCTCCGCGCCTCGGCCAGCGCCCCGCCGACGGCGGCCACCGCAGCCGCCACCAACGCGAGCGCCACGAGGGCTGTCCCCAGGCTGTGGACACTCCCGGCGGTCACGGCCGTCCCCGGTCCCGCGACCCCGCCGGGGTCGCCGCCTTTCCCCGGCCGACCGTCGCGGTCTCAAGCACCGCGCCACCGGCCGCTGGAGAGCCGCCCCCCGAGGAACCGTCCCTCACGGAAACGGCGGCCGTCGAAGCGCCCTTCGCAGGACCGGGGGGCCGAGTTCTGGCCGCCGTCGGTCCGCCCTCCGCCGCGCGGATGATCCGCGCCGTCCACGCGAGCCCCGCCCATTCCAGGCAGCCGCCCGTGACCAGGCAGAGCAGTCCCGCCGGGGTGTGCAGCAGCACTCTTGAGGGGCCGGCGCCCAGGCCCGCGCCGAGCACGACGCCGAACAGCGGCAGCAGCGCGAGCAGCACCGCCGTGGACCTCGGACCCGCCAACTGGGCGCGCAGGTCGTCGCGTTGATCGGCGTCCGCCCGTAGCGCCGCGGCGACCCGGTCGAGCGCGGCGGCCAGTCCTGCGCCGCCGTCCACCGCGACCTGCCAGCAGGCGGCGACCGCGGCGAGCCCGTGCGTCCCCGCGCCGAGCCGGGACGCCTCCCGCAGCGCGTGCGGCACGTCGCCGCCGAATCTGGCCGCCGACAGCACCATTCGTGCCGCGTCGGCGAGGTCGGGCGAGGCGGGCCAAGCCGCCGACTCGACCGCGTCGGTCAGCGCCGCGTGCGGTGGCCGTCCGGCCCTGAGGTCTCCGGCCACGGTGCCGCACAGCGCGCTCACCGCGACCGCCCCGCGCTCGGCCGCCGCCCGCTCGCCCCGCCGTCGCAACGCCCGCCCCACCAGGGGCACCGCCACGGCGCCCGCGACCACCGGCAGTACCGATCCCGACAGCAGCCCCAGCCCACCGCCCACCGGCAGGCACACCGCCTCGGGCCCGACCCGGCCGCGCCGACCGGCGAACCGTGCGGCGATCCGCAGCGGCGCCCACGCCCGGCGACGGCCCGCCGTCCGTCCGTCGCGCCACCTCGCAAGCCGGACCGCCCACTCGCGGCGAGCCCTCTCCCCCGCCTTCCTCAGCCGTGCCAGGGGATTCGCCCGCTGCTCGCCGGTGGCCGGCCCCCGCTCGCCCTCCCCCGCCTCTTCAGGTCCTGGTCCGATGAGCAGATCGCGCGCCCGGCGGCGGGGATCGGAGGTGCGCCAGCGCGTCACGAGGAGGGCCAGGGCAGCGCAGAGGGCAGCGGCCCACACGACCGAGGGCTGATAGGTCGCCGCGCTCATGACGCACCTGCCCGGCAATGTCCGATCCCCGGCTCACGGCCCGGACCGCAGCACCAGCGAACCCCCGCCCCCGCCAGAACAGCGCGCCGGGCGGCAGCCCCCACGACCGAGGGTGGACAGACCGGGGCGCTCATGACGCACCCGCCCAGCGATGCGCGACCCGCGGCTCGCAGCCCAGGCCAGGGGGATTCGAGGCGCGCCAGCGAAGCCCCGCGAGCAACAGAACAGGCACACCGGGCGGCAGCCCGCACGACATCAGGTTGAGAAAGCAGGGCGCTCATGACGCACCTGCCGAGCACAGTGCCGCCAACCGGTCCCAGCCGGGGCCGCGTTCGTGGTGTCCGCGGGCGTCGCGGAGCAGGGCGGGCACGGTGGCGACCAGGCCGTCGGAGCCCCGTTTGAGTACGTGGATCTCGGCGAGGCGGCGCAGGCCGGAGCTGTCGCGGACGAGGTGGATGACGACGGCGAGTGCGGCGGCCAACTGGCTGTGCAGGGCGGCCCGGTCGAGGCCCGCGGTGGAGCCGAGGGCTTCGAGGCGGGCCGGGACGTCGGCGGCGGCGTTGGCGTGGACGGTGCCGCAGCCGCCTTCGTGGCCGGTGTTCAGCGCGCTCAGGAGGTCGGTGACCTCGGCGCCGCGGACCTCGCCGACCACGAGCCGGTCGGGGCGCATGCGCAGCGCCTGGCGGACGAGGTCCCGCAGGGTGACGTGTCCCGCGCCCTCCTGGTTGGCGGGGCGGGTCTCCAGGCGGACGACGTGCGGGTGGTCGGGGCGCAACTCGGCGGAGTCCTCGGCCAGGACGATGCGGGCCGCGGGGTCGACGAGGCCGAGCAGGCAGCTCAGGAGTGTGGTCTTCCCGAAACCCAGACTGGGACAGTTCTAAGTGCCATGCTGATGAAATGACCCCGACCAACTCCCCCATCCGCGCCGTGATCTACGTGCGGATCAGCCAGGACCGCACCGGCGCCGGGCTCGGCGTCGACCGCCAGCGCGAGGACTGCGAGGCCCTGGCGAAGCGCAACGGCTGGGAGGTCATCGAGGTCTACGTCGACAACGACGTCTCGGCCTTCAGCGGAAAGACCCGCAAGCACTACCGCCGCATGCTCGCCGACCTCGACACGGGCACCGCCACGATCGTCATCGCCTGGCACACCGACCGGCTGCACCGTTCCCCGCTGGAGCTTGAGGAGTACATCAACCTCAGCGAGCGGCGCGGGGTCTCGACGCACACCTGCCAGGCCGGCGTCATCGACCTGTCCACGCCGTCTGGCCGGATGACGGCGCGCATCCTCGGCGCGGTCGCCCGACAGGAGTCCGAGCACAAGGGCGAGCGCGTACGGCGTGCGCGGCTCCAGAAGGCTCAGACCGGCCAGTGGGGCGGCGGCATCCGGCCCTTCGGGTGGGGTGTGCCCACTGACGAGGTGCGGAAGGCGACCGACCCGGAGACGGGCGAAGAGTACGACGTCCCGGTCCTGGACTACAACCAGGTCGTGCCCGAGGAAGCCCGCGCGGTGCTGGAGGCGACCGAGGCCCTGCTCGCCGGGGAGAGCCTGCGCTCGCGAACCAAGCTCGTGAACGACAAGGGCCTCCTGACCACGCAGGGAAATCCATGGACGACGACGGAGTTCCGGGACATGCTGCTGCGGCCGCGGAACGCGGGGATTGCTGTGTACCGCGGCAAGGAGATCGGCGCGGCGGCGTGGTCCCCGATCGTCCCCGAGCCGACATGGCGGGCTCTCGTCGCGCTGCTCCAGGATCCTGCGCGGCGCACCACGCCGGGCAACCAGCCGAAGTGGCTGGGCAGCCTGCTGTACCAGTGCGGCAAGGAGGGCTGTGCGTGCGGCGGCCCGATGAAGGTGTCGCAGTCGGGAAACAAGGGCCACCGCCCCGCTTACCGTTGCCAGCTTGGGCAGGTGACGCGCCGGGCCGACATCCTTGATGGGTTCGTCACCGACGTCATCCTCAAGCGGCTGGGCCGCCCTGACGCCGTAGATCTGTTGCTGCCCGCGGCCAGTGGCGAGGACATCGCCGAGATGCAGGGGCAGGTCGTTCTGCTGCGGCAGCGCCTCACGGATCTGTCGGGCATGTTCGGCGCGGGCACGATCGACGCGTCCCAGCTCGCCGAGGGCAGTCGGGTGGCGAATGCCCAACTTCAGACGGCTCTGGCGCGGCTGGCCACGGCGGCGGCAAAGGACCCGCTGGTGGACTTCGTCGGTGTCGACGATCCGTGGGCGGTGTGGGCGTCCAAGGACCTCGACCAGCGGCGGACCGTTCTGCGCACCCTGGTGACGGTGACGGTGAAGCCCGGCCGACGGGGACGAATGCCGGATGGCGCTTACCAGGACATGGAGAGCATCGACTTCGATTGGCTGCGCGAGAAATCCGACTGACCAGACCCCACTAATCTTCCTTTGGCGCTACTTCCTCGAACATGTCAATCAACGGCTGAGGATCAATTCTCACAGCGTGAGCATAACTACGAATGTGACTACGCGCCCGTTGACGAGAAGCGACTTTGAGTGAAAATCCGCTCTCGATGCCCTGGATAGCGACTGGCTGCATCCCTGTGAACTCTTTCATTTCCTCCAGAGAAAGCCCGATATCTTCACGCGCTCGCTTAAGTTGATCTCCGATATGGGAAGCCACTTGAGCAGCGTTAGGGTCTCTCTCAAATCGTTCGATCGCCCTGCGTTGCCTTTCGCGAAGCGCATAAGTCGGCGTCCGCATTCGTTCCCTATGCGCCCAGTCTTCGAGTGCCGTCCCGTCGTCCCAAATTTCATCAAGGGGCGCGAACGTTTCCTCCACGATTTTCCAATGCCGAGCAGCCTCAAGCTCTATCTCGGAGATCATCTCTCGCGTCGCATGACCTCGGGCACTTTGCTTTGAGCGTGGACTGGTATACGCCTGATCATCCGCCCGACGGTCGCGTTCCTGGCCGAACGTTCTCCCCCAGAGTCCGAGGGAAAAAACGCCTACGGCTTGCCAGGAGACATGCTTGGCGTCTGGGAAAACAATTCTCTTGGAGAGTTTTTGGGATAGCTCGAAATCTCCTTCGGCGACATCGTGTAGATCTTTTGCCGAGAGATCAGGATAGACGCGCGCCGCAATTACCCTCCATGCCGCATACACTGCCGTCGCACGCGCCGATTCTAGCTCGTCAAACTGAGCCCTCCCGAACAGACGAACGCTCGTTCCAGAGGCATCATAATCCTCCTCAGTAGCGGCAACTGACTGCGTTTCCGGAATCGGGTTCATCAGTCGAAAGAAAGCAAATGCCAACGAACCGGTGTCGACGTGCGTTCGGTCAGTAAGTGCGATGCACGAATCTTCAGGCACTAGAGGCTTGTCCCACCCGCCAGTAGTTCCAATTACTAGGGGCAGTAGGAACAACTCCTCCACGCTAAGATTTCTCGCACCCGATTCAATAGCGGCAATGCTTGAACGCCCCCAGCGGAGCCCAAACCCGGCCGCCGCCGCAGCAATATCAGCCTGCCGGAGCGACTTTTCCTCACGGAACAACTTGAGGCGATCGCCGATGATTGCCGCTAGTGCCTGTGGCTTGCCGTCGTTCGTCATAGCGCCAAGGTAAGCGCCATGCGGCCTCTGACGCCAGACGCGGGGGCGCGGATGGCCGGTATGCAGCGTCAGATTCCTGACGCTTGACACCGGTAGGGCTGCCGGTACAGGGTTTGCAGCGTCAGAGACCAAACTCTGGAGGACGGCAAGTGATGCCAACCATGGAGACGCCCGGCTGCGCCCCGCCTGACGAGCGGTGTGAGCACACGTGGGTCTCCGTCGACGACCTCGCCGACGAGCTGAAGATTCCGAAGTCCACGATCTACGGCTGGAAGACCCGCGGGCTCGGCCCGAAGTGGGTCCGCGTTGGCAAGCACCTCCGCGCCCGTCGCACCAGCGTGGATGAGTGGCTGACGAGCCTCAGCGAGGACCCCACCGAGTCGACGGCGGACAGCGAGAACAACGGCGACGGCGCCGGGACTGCCATCCCGACGCCGCTAGCCGAGCGCACTACCGCAACCACTGGCAAGTAGAAGAGAGCACGCTCATGACCAGCGTAATCCCCGAGGCGTCAACGGCGACGCCCACCAAGGACCAGCGCCCCCACAGCGCCACCCCCGAACAGATCACCCGCGTCCGGATCGAGGAGACGCCCCTCACGCCCGGCACCGTCGCCCTGTTCAAGCAGTACGGCCCCGAGATGCGCGTCGCCTGGGACCCCGAGAACACCGCCTACGAGGCCGTCCTCACCGCCCTGAAGATGCACGTCGACGAGGCCGTCCTCGCCCGGGTCCCGGCCACCGAAGACGGCCACTACGCCTGGTGCAAGCCCGGCGCGTGCGAGACCCGCAACGACCACGGCCTGATCCACACCGAGCACTACGGCGAGAAGAACCACCTCCCCATCCCGGCCCCCGAGGGCGCTGACCCGCTGTCCTGCGGCGTGCTGCTCACCTCTCAGCTCTACGTGGACAGCGAGTACGGGAAGGTCGGCCTGTGGGTGTCCACCGGCAACCCGGATGACGACGAGCTAGCGTTCATCGGCCCGGAGACCGGTGAGTTCCTGGACACCGTGCAGCAGTGGCACGACCAGGCCCGTAGGCAGGCCGCCCACCTTGAGCAGTCGGGGTACGTCCCGCCGACGGACTTCGAGCACGCGGAGAGCATCACCGCGGCCGGAGACCACGGCGCCCTGCTGAAGGCGCTGCTCTACACCCCGCCGGGCTTGGACGGCACGCCCGATGGTCCGGCGCGGCTGTGCATCTACGGCGAATCGAGCGGTGACGCCGAACTCGACGTCGAGGGCGCCGACAAGCTCATCGCCGACCTCGAAGGGCTGCTCCCCAAGCTCCGCGCCATGCGCGACGTGCTCGTCGAGCAGGCCACGGTATGAGCGCGGCACCCGTCCCGGCGGCCGGGGGTGGCCTCGGCCGTCCGGCCCGCCGTGGCGGTGACCGGTACTGGGACCTCGTTGAGCGGATCGCCAACTCGGCCCCGCCCCTCACGCCCGAGCAGCGGGCCGCGATCCGAGTCGCCCTCTGGGGCGGCAGCAGCACCCGGAAGGCGGCGGCATGAACGAGTTCGAGGACATCGTCGCCGACGACTCCACCGGCTTCCTCGCCGCGGTGCAGGAAGCCCGCGCCGAGTATCACCGGACACACCCTGCGGGTGTGGACGTGGCGTCCATCGGCCACCGCGCCTGGATGCAGCTCACCCCGGTGCAGCAGGCAAAGACGCTGGACAGCCTGTTCGTGGCGTACATCCTGCGGCTCCACGACGAGGAGCGCGCCCGCCAACTGGCCGATGCGGACGCGAAGGTGAAGACCTACCTCGAAGGTGACGACGTGAACGAGCTCTACGACGCACTCGGCACGGTCCATCCGGTCACCGAACACGCCACGGTCGACGGCGTGAGCGCCTCGGCATTGACCAATGTCCTCGACGAGCTGGCCCTCCTGCGGCGGCGTCTCACCCTGGCCAGGAAGGGGACGAAATGAGCGACCCTCAGCCGATCCGTACGGACGGCCCTGCGGTACGCGCCGTCTTCGTGGTGCACCTTGCTGCCGACAGTCGACTGGTGCGGCCCCCGCAGCCGACACAGGAGTACGGGGGCATCCCCTACTGCCCGGCGGGCAGCATCGTCCGCCTTGACGTCGGTGACGCCCGCACGGGGCTGATCGCCTGGGACGCCGACTTGATCGCGGGGGCGCTCTTGGACGCTGCGGAGGTCGAGATCGTCGGCGCCGACCAAGGCGTTGTCGCCGAGACGAGGGCGGTGCTGGCCGCCGCCCTCGGCCGGACGCGGCGGCTCACCGGGTAGTCCGGCCGCGCGCCGCCGGGCCCGGAACCTCCCTGAAGGCTCCGGGCCCGGCGTGCACCACGGACACCCCATCGGCACGGACAGAATCGAGCCACCGTTCGTGAACAGCACCACCGCAGGGGCCGCTCCGCCCCGGATGATCGCCAGCGCCCAGCAGTACGGCGCGCGCGGGTGGCGAGTCCTGCCCCTGCACCACCAGGTCGACGGCCGATGCACCTGCGGCAACCCGAAGGCCGACCCGAAACACGACTACCGCCAGGGCGGAAAGCACCCCGTGCACGCCAGCTGGCAGAAGGACGCGAGCGCCAACTGGGCGACCATCGCCGACTGGTGGCGTGCCCGGCCAGCGGCCAACATCGGCATCGCCACGGGCGAGGCGTCCGGCGTCTTCGTCCTCGACGTCGACCCTGACAGCGGCGGCCTCGACAGCCTCACCGCACTCGAGGCGGTCCACGGCCGGATGCCCGCGACGTGGCGCGTCGAGACCGGCTCCGGCGGCCTCCACTTCTACTTCGCCTGGCCCGGCTTCAACCCGCGCAACAGCGCGGGGAAGCTCGGCGCTGGCCTCGACATCCGCGCGGACGGCGGCCAGGTCGTCGCTCCGCCGTCGGTGTCAGTCAAGGGCCCGTACACCGTCCGCGACGACACCCACCCCGCGCCCGCGCCCGACTGGCTCATCGAGATGATCCGTCCTCCCGCGCCGCGCCCGCCCCTGCCCCCGGGCTCGTTCACGGCGGCCGTCGGCAACCAGGACGCCTACACCCGCAAGGCTGTCCAAGCCGAGTGCGACGCCATCACCGGCGCGCTCGACGGGATGCAGAACGACACGATCAACCGGGCGGCCTTCAACGTCGGCACGCTCGTCGGCACCGGCGCGATCAGCGAGAGCGAGGCCCGCGAGGCACTGCTGTCCGCCGCCATCGCGGGCAACCACCCGGAGGGCAGGGCGCGGGCGACCATCAATTCCGGGCTCACCAAGGGGATGCAGAGCCCCCGGCACCCGTGGCCGCCGGCGTCCCGGCGGGATGACACGGCAGCCCTGCGGGCGCTCGTCGCACCCGATGACGGGCCGCCGATCGACTGGAGCGACACGGAGGTGTCAGCGCCGCAGGACCCTGATTCTGTCAATTCTGTCAGGCACTCCGTAGGGGTAGAAGACGAGTGGGAAGAGCCCCTCTCGATCGACCGACCGCAGCTCACCCCGTTCCCGGTCAAACTCCTCGGCCCCGAGCTGGCGGCCGTCGTCGACGCGGTCACCGCACAGGTGCAGGTGGCTCCCGACATCCCCGCGATGATCGCGCTTGCGGCGATCTCGACGGCCGTCGGCGGCCGGGCTGTGGTCCGTATCCGCCCCGGCTGGTCCGAATCCACCTCGCTCTGGACAGCAACCGTCGCCGGCGCGGGCGAGCGCAAGAGCGCCGCTGAAGGCCCGTTCAGCGACGCGCTGCGCGCCATCGAGCGGGACCTCCAGGCGAAGGCCATCCCAGAGATCGAGGATGCCGAACAGCAGGTGAAGATTGCGCAGGCACGGCTGGAGGACGCCGAGAAAGCCGCCATCAAGGCGAAGGCGGACAAGCGAGAGCTACTGATGGACGAGGCCCGCCTCGCGAAGCGTGAACTCCGCGAGCTGGGCCCCGTCCCCGAGCCGCCGCGGCTCCTGTTCGGCGACATCACGCCGGCCGCCATGCCACTGCGAGCCGCGCAGCAGGGCGGCCGGATGGCCGTCATCCACTCCGAGGGCACGCTCATCAAGCAGATGGGCGGCCTCTACAACAGCGGCGCCTCCGACACCGGCTTCGCGCTCGACGCGTACGACGGCAAGGCGATGCCCGTCGACCGCATCGGCCGCGACTCGATCCAGATGGAAAGCGCCCACCTGGCAATCGGGCTGCTCGTCCAGCCGATCATCCTGGAGCAGCTCGGCCGCAAGAAGGACGACGAGATGCTGCACAACGGCTTCGTGCAGAGGTTCCTCTACGGCTTCCCGTCCTCGCGGCTGGGCTATCAGGACCCGCGCGGCTCCGTCCCCATCCCCGGCCTCCTGCTCGACGACCTGCGGGACCGGCTGCGCGCCCTCGTCAACAGGCTGTGGGCGAGCGTACTGGTGACGCCCGTCTCCTTCACGGACGAGGCCAGCGAGGCGATGTACGTGTTCCAGGAACAGATGCAGGAGCGGCTCCGCCGCGGCGGCGACCTGCACCAGCTGGCCTCGTGGGCGAGCAAGCTGCCAGGCAAGCTCGCCAGGGTCGCCGCCCTCATCACCCTGTACGAGGACCCGGCCGCCACGCAGGTGACAGTGGAGCGGCTGACCGACGCCCTCGCGCTGGCGCCGTACTTCATCACCCACGCCCGGCTGTGCCTGGACCTGATGGGCGCCAACCGCGACGCGAAGCTCATGCCCGCCCGCGACGTCCTGGACTGGCTGCGCCGTCGCAAGGAAGACAAGCGGCAGGAACCGTTCACCGTGCGGGACGCGCAGCGGGGCGTCGACGGCAACGCGTGGGGGCCGGACGGCGTCACCTCCGAGGCGGTCCAGGACGCCATCCACGTGCTCGCGGATCGAGGTTGGGTCGCCGCTCTTCCCACTCCGCCCCGGCCGGAAGGGCAGCGGGGCAGGGCCCCGAGCCCTCGCTTCCTGCCTCACCCCCTCGTCTGGGACGAGACATGGAAGAAGAAGTAAGTATCAGAAACACGCTTAAGGAGTGCCTGACAGAAATGACAGAAACCCCGAGCATCATCCCCGCCGCCCCCGGCTGGTACGTCCGCGAAGTCGAAGAGGACGTCGAGCACCTCGACCCTGTCGCCGCGTGGAAGCCCGCGACCGACTCCGACGGCAACGACATCCTGCTGCCGTTCGCCGATGGCGGCCCCGGCTTCCCGCCGACCGTGGTCAGCGCGGCGTCATTCAGGGAACTCAACCGAAGCGTCGTCTACCGGCCGAACTACGACCCGGCTCTCTGATCCCCGACCCCTGCATCCGAAGGAGCCACCCTCATGGAAACCTCGCCCACCGGTTGGTACGCCCTCTACCGCAGCACCACCGACACCGGACGCCAGTCGACGGGGCGAGCGCGCCCAGTCGACGGTTGGGACGCCGACGGCGTCGCCCTGGTCGTCGACGAGCGCACCGCCCGCCGCCGGCCCGCCGACGAATTCCCCAACTTCGCCCGGCTCCAGCGGACGCCGAGCATCGTCGCCGTACTCCCCGGGCAGGGCTGGTACGTCGCCTACGCGGACGATTCGATCCAGCCCGAGCCCGTCATCGGCTGGGTGATCGACTCCGCTGGCTACGGGGCACCGATGCTCACCGACAACGAGGGCACGGTCGAGGCTGGCGGCGAACTGCCCGAGGGTGGCTTCCTGGTCTGGCCCGGCGGCTCCCCGATGTCCAGCCCGTACCGGTCCCGTATCGAACCGGCCGACGAGGCAGGCACCGCCGACACGCAGGGGGGGCGGTGAACCACTGCGAGATGTGCGAGCAGCCCCAGGACGACGACGCGTACCTGTGCGCGGCGTGTTCGCGGGCCCTTGGCCAGGAGTTGGCGGCGATGCCGCACCTGTACCGCGATCTCGCCGAGGAACTGGTGCCGCTCGGGTCGAACTGGCCCCGCGGCAACGGCGGCCACGGCAGCCAGGCCGACGCGCCGATGCCGCTCGTCGAGCGCCCGCTGGTGCTGCGCGGCCCCGGCGGGATCGTCGGTGTCCTGGAGGACTGGCGGACCGCCCTGCACGACGACCGGCGGTGGGCGCCGCCGCGGCTGGCGCCGGGCGTGGAGCCCCGCGTGCACGCCGCGGTGAAGGGGCTCATCGCCGAGCTGCCGTGGATCGCCGCGTTCTGGCCGCAGGCGGGCGAATTCGCGCGGGAGATCCACGACCTGTACCGGGATGTCAGCTCGATCACGGCGCCGACTGAGCGGGTCGGCGTGCGCCTGGGGCACTGCCCGGCGCTCTATGACGGGGTGCTGTGCGGCGCGGTCCTACGGATGCCGCAAGGTGCTGACGCCATCGTGTGCGCCTGGTGCCAGGCGGAGTATCCGCAGCGGCTATGGCCCTGGCTCCGCAAGACCCAGGGAGAGATGGGCCACGCATCGTGATGTCAGTCCTGCGGGTCGTCTGGCCGGGCGGGAAGCTCGGCACCAGGCCGCCGCAGGTACCACTCGATGAAAGCCCGGATGGTCTCCGCGCGGTGGCGGTCGCCGACGAGTTCGCCGAGGTCGGTCCAGTCGTCGTCGGGGACGCGGATGACCCGGTTCGTGGTGTGTGTGTCCTTGGCGCGGCTGACCATTCGCCCAGGTTAGAGCTTGCATATGCATTGGTCGAGCGATCCCCTTGCCGTGCATATGCACACACTGCTAATTTGTGCATATGCACACCGACGCCGGGCCGGACCCGGAACATCACCGCGCGACCGTCCACCGCCGCGTCATCGGCGGCATCACGCTCTACCCGAAGCAGATCGCCAAGCTGGACGCCTTCGCGCAGAGCCGAGGTATCAGCCGTTCGGCCGCGATCCGCCAGCTCATCGACCAGCACGCCTGACCACCACAACGCAAGCGGCCCCGCCGCGGTGTCTCACCACCGCAGCAGGGCCTGACCGATCAACCTGACTACACCAGGAGACGGCTGACATGGATCTTTCCATGCCCGCGGGCACACCCGCACCCCCGCCCCGACGCCTCGTCGCCGCCGGGCTCATCCGCCAGTCCGGCGGACGCACCACCCGCGTCACCATCACCCCCGCCGGTGCCACCGGCAGCATCCGCCCCACCGGCGGAACCCGATGAGCGCGCCCCGCACCATCACGGTGCCCACCCGCGACCACGGCGACGTCACCATCCCCGAACCCGCCTGGTGCTGCGGCACCGGCCACGACGTACCGAACCTCCGCACCGAGATCGTCCACGAGAGCGACCCGATCGACGTCACCATCGGCACCGACCGCGGCCCCCGTCGCCTGCTCGAACTCATGCTGTGGCAGGAACCGTTCCCGCCCGTCTCCAGCCCGCACGGCTCGACCGTCCACGTCGTGGCCCGTCTGCTGGACGGCGACCACTTCGCGTACGACGTCGCCGGGCTCGAGGGCATGGTGACGGACCTCCTGGAGGCCGCCAACGCCGTGCGCCTGGTCGCCCGCCGCCTCCGCGTCGAGTACGCCCTCGGCGGTGGCCGATGACCGAGCACAGCCGTACCGAGCCAGCCGTCGACACCGCCGCGAAGGACACCCGCACCACGGGCGAGTCCACGTTGTCCAGCGATGTCATCGACCTGCTCGCCGCGATCCGCGACGCCCTGACCGTGCCCCGCGCTCACTGGGCACGCGACGACCAGGCCGCCCGCAACCGCCTCCTCAGCGAGCGCGCCACCTCCGCCCGCATCGCCCTCGACGGCATCCTCAACCGCGGCCACGACCTCGCGGGTGCCGCCGAGCGACTGGGCGAGCGCACCGAGGACAGCCCCGTCACCTACCCCCTGTGGCAGGCCGCCGAGCCGCCCGCGCCCCCGGCGTGCGCCGCCTGCCGTCGCCCGTTCGACGAGGCCGACACCCGGTGGGACGGCGCCGCTCAACAGCGCGACACCCCGTTCTGCCGGTCCTGCGTCGACCGCTGCCACGACTCCGAGATCGCCGACCACCGCTGCCCCGTCTGCCGGGACGGTGCCCGATGACCGGACGCCCCCTCACCCACACCCAGGCCGCCGTGCTCGGCACCGCCACCACCGCCATGATCGGCATCGGCGTCGTCGGCGCCTACGGCACCTTCTCCAACCTCCGCGCCACGTTCCCCGGCTCGACCGCGCTCGGTGCCGTCGCCGCCGGAGAAGGCGCGACGCTCATCCTGGCCCTGGTCTACGTCGGCCTCACGATGCTCGGCCAGTCCGCCCCCGCCCCCGTACGCCTCGGCCTGTGGGCGCTGCCCGCGGTCGCAGCCACCGTCGGCGCCGTAGCAGCCCACGGGATCACGGCCACCGTCGTCTACGCCATCACCCCGCTCGCCATGTGCACCGCCGCCGAAGGCGCCGGACTCCTCGCGCGCCGGATCGTCGTACGCACCACCGGGATCGACGTCGAGGCCGAACGCCGCGCGGCCACCGCCGTACGGCGCCTCGCCTACGAGCAGGCCCGCGCCTCCCGGCACCCCCTTGCGACCGTGCGCAAGATCGCGGCGCTGCGGGCCTGGCGCCTCGCCCGCCGAGTGGGTGAGGACGACACCGCGCTCGGCGAGCAACTGCTCGATGTCCAGCGCGTACGGCTCGTCGAGGGTGCCGACTCGGCCCTGAGCGCGATGTTCGCCCCCGCCGTCACGCCCGACCGTGACGCCGTGACGGCCACCGTGACGCCCGCCCTCGCCGCCGCCCCGGAGCAGCCCGCCGAGCCGTCGGTCGAGGCCGAGCCCGTCACGCCCGTGACGGAGCCCGTCGCGCAGGCCACCCCCACCACACAGACCGAGGACGAGCCCACCGTCACACTTGCCGAACTCGCCGCCGTCGCAGGCGTGACGGTCCCCGTGACGGGCCAACCCCTCAGTGACGCCCACCTCGACGTCGTCCTCCGCTGGCTCCGCTACCAAACCGACCCGCCGCTGTCCTACCGGCAGGCCGTGTCGGCGTTCCGGATCGCCGGATTCGTCGGAGCCGAAGACCGCGTCCGCCGCGCCTACGCCGCGCTCGTCGCCCGCGACGGAGACACGCACAGCGACTGACGCCGGGCTGCCCCGGTCACGGCCGCGCCACCCGCGCGGCCCTGGCCGAGGCTGCCCGACGCAGCCCGCAGACCGGCGAGCAGACCCGGCGAGCACCACGGTGCAGACCCGGCGAGCAGACCCGCGCGCGCCCCAGACCGGACACCCCGACTGGAGCACATCACCATGCTCACCCTGGCCTGCCTGGCCCTCTTCCTCACTGCCATGACCATCTCCGGCCTCTGGCTCCTTGCCGTCGACCGGCGAGCCCTCCGGCCCGTACTCACCACCGCCGCCATCGTCGTCGCCCTCGGCGGGTACCTCGCCGCCTTCCTCGCGCTGCGAGGCGGCCATGTCTGACCCGATCACGCCCACCCGCGTCATCCCCGCCGCCGAGCTGCCGCCCCGTCCGCCGACCGAGGCCGACATCCCGCCGTGGCGCACACCGCCCACGCCCCCGGCGCCCCCCGCCGCACCCCCGCCGCCGGGCGACATCACCATCACCCACCGGCACGTGCACGAGATCCTGCTGCCCGAGCCGGAGCCGGAGCCCACCCGGTGGGACCGCGCCTGGGCCCTGGCCCAGCGCCTCGGCCGGCCCTGGCAGCTCGCCGCCGCCCTCGCCCTCGCCTACGCGCCGATCCTGCCCCGCCGCTACAGCATCGCCGTCACCTGGGCGTACTGCGTCCAGACCACCCGCACCCAACAAGGCCCCGGCTTCGGCTACGCCCTCGGCATCGGTGCCCTCGCCGTCGCGGGATGGCTGGTCTACCGGCGCGCCACCGTGCCCCGGCTCACCGCCCTGGCCGTCACCGCCCTCGGTGCCCTGTCGGCCGCGAGCCTGTACGACCCGATCCTGTGGATCACCGGAGTGAGCCGATGACCGCCACCGGACTCACCCTCGCCGGCCTGACCGCCGCCGTCCTCGCCCTGCTCTGGGACCTCCGCCCCTGGTGGTCAGGCAAGCGCGACATGAAGCAGCTCGCACCGGTCGGAAAGGGCGCCCTGCTCGGCCTGGTCTCCGCCGTCTGCCCCGGCGGCATTCTCGGCTGGGCCCACGCCCACTCCGGGCAGGCCGCGAACATCGGCGGCGACAAGGTGACGGCCACCGCGACCGGCCTGCACACAACCGCCCCCGTCGAACACAGTGCGCTCGGCGGCCTGAACCAGCCCGGGGCGTGCGTCGTCGCCGTCATCGCCATCCTCATCGTCCTCACCTGGAAGAAAGCCGGGAAGACGGAGAAGTGGAAGATCGCCCGTGGGGCGTTCGCCGCGTCCGCTCTGTGCCTGACGGCCGGGGTGGTCGGTGCGTTGACGTGGCTGCCCGGCACGCTGAACTCGATCGGCGATTCGATCCAGGGGGCGCTGTGAACCACGCCGCCCGGATCGTCACCGGCTCCGCCGTCCTCGCCCGCCGCATCCGTGCCGACCTCGCCGCCTGGATCGCGTCCGGGCGCCGCCCGGACCTGACCGGCTGGCGTGCCGCCCTCGGCCCGCTCGCCCGGACCGCGCTCGTGCTCGCCCTCGGCTACGCCGCCGTACGGATCATCCGCGCCGCCCCCGTCCTGCTGTGGGTCCTCACCCCGGCCTGGCTCATCGCCGCCTACCGGAACGGCGCCCCCCTCGCCGCTGCCGAGGCCGAGTCGGAGGGCGTCGGCGAGGCGTCCCTCGGCGATCCCCGCGAGGACTTCGCCCGATGGCTCCTCACCCTCATCGGCGACCGCCCCGGCGTGCACCTCCGCGAGCTGTACCCCGCAATGCGCCTCCTGGACGGCCACCAAGGGCGGGACGACACCGCCCTCCGGGCCGCCCTCGGCACCCTCGGCGTGCGCGTCGAGAGGAGCCTCCGCGTAGGCCGCGTAGCGGGCCGCTCAGGGGTCCGCCGAAGCGACGCCGCCGCTCTCCTCTCCCCCACGGAGAGCGGCAGTGGAGAGCAGCCTGGAGACGCAGGTCAGAGCCCGGATTCTCCGTCGCTCTCCGCGCGTGGAGAGCGGGTGGAGAGCGCATGATCCGCCGCCTCCTCCACGACGTCCTGGCCGCCGACTACTGCTGGATCTGCGGCTGGTGGGCTCGCCCCGCCTGCGGACACACCACCCCCTGGCAGGTGAGCACCTTTCACCAATCGACCTCAACCGACCTGACGCCCAAGTAGGTTCACCTCATGACCAACAGCGACAACCTGCTCAAAGAGATCATCAAGCGCGTTGACGGTAGCGACGAGCGCTTCGACATCACCCTCACCGTCGGCGGCACAGTGATCACCGGAAAAATCATGCCGCGTACGGCATGGCTGGAAGCCAACATCGGCGTGCTCAACGAGACGGGCAGTAGATTCGCCCAGACATTTGCCCACGCGGGTGCCTCACTCGGGGAGGAGTTCGTTCACCTCGTCGAGGCCAAGTTCGTACGCGGCCCCGAGGTACCGCTTTCGGCTGGGCTAGGGCTTCTGCGCATCTCCCTCGACAAGGTGGACTCATGGTCCATCGGCAGGATGGATATCAAGCCTGCTTAGTAGGCCCGCGCTGATCCACACTGGGGGCATGGAACCGCTGTCCGTACCCCCAGGTCACATGTCCGCCCGGCAGGTCGCCGCCACCCTCGGCATCGGCCTGTCCGGCGTCCGCCAGCTCGTCGCCCGCGGCCGCCTGACGCGCGCCGGCGGATCCGCCCGGCAGCCCTGGTACGCGACCGACGACGTGCTCGCCATCCTCGCGACACGCGTTGCCGCTTGACACCAGGTCAGAGCGGTGTGACGATCTTTCCGCAGACGTATGTCCGCACGATGGACAACCCGAAGGCCCCGAGACCACACGGTCCGGGGCCTTCGTCGTACCCGCCAAGTCGAGTACGCCCCCCTACGAGCCGATGCACTTCGCAAGCCCCCGAAGTGCTCTCTCGCGCCGTACCGCTCCCCCCGGCTGGGCTGGTGAGATGCCTGGCATGCCCAAGTCGGGCGCACCAACAGGGGGGACACCACATGCGTCGCGTTCGCGCTGCCTTCACAGCCATCGCCACTGCCGGATTGATGGCCGCCGGCCTTAGTCTCGCGGCACCTGCCCAAGCGGCAGATAGCTGGGTCTACATCTCACTGCCCACCTGGTTGGGCAACTGCCCGGGCGGTGGATCCGTCAAGATGGTTTACCTCAGCGTCGGTGACACCTGGTCGACCGCCGGAGATGCCGGCGACGACATCGTCTACGCCAAGGTCCACCTGAACCAGTCCCAGTCCGTCACGGGCCAGGGGCTCTGCTACAAGGGCTCTCAGACGTACTACGGCCCGGCCTTCTACCAGGACATCACGCCCACCCGCCTGAAGCAGACTTGGTGGGTTGGCCCAGGGGGCAACAGCCACAACTAGGCACTGACGCAGCGGAGGCCCCGGCTCGACATGTCCGGGGCCTCTGGCACGTCACAACACCGTCACAGGCCAGACACGGCGTGACCGGTCCGCCCATTCTGGCCCGATGCGTACCCGACTCACCGCCGCGGCCCTCACCGCCGCAGCACTCCTCAGCCTCCCCGCCTGCTCGTCCCACACCAACAACGCAGAGCGCGACAAGTCCGCCGCCGACATCGCCGCCGCCGTAAGCAACTTGCAGACCGTCATGCAGGACGAGACCACGGCCGTCAAAGCAAAAGATGCCGACGCCAAGGCCAAGATCGAGAACGTCCAGCTCGTCGCCCAGGTAGAGCACGACCGGCTCGCGACGCTCGCGCAACGGGCACCCGCCGCCACCCAGGACTTCGCCGACGCCGCCGAGGCGTGGTCACGGGCCGTCGAAACATCCCGGACCGCCATCCTCGAACAGGCCGACGAGGGCACAAGCACAGCCGCGATCATGAACGTCAACCTGACCACCAAGACCATGGACGCAGAAGCGGCCGACCTGCACATCAGCCCCTGGCGCAAGCTCGATCAATACTGAACCGCCTACCGCCTCCACGGGGAGCGCATGCCACGGAGGTGACCCTGATGTCCCGTGCCGCACGCTGGCGCGTCTGCTCCGTGCCCGGCTGCCCCGACTACACCCAGGCCAGCCGCTGCCCCGAACACCAGCGCGCAGCCGAACAACGGCGCGGGACAGCACGGCAACGCGGATACGGCGGCCAACACGAGACCAGATTCCGGCCCAGCGTCCTCGCCCGTGATCCCGTCTGCACATGCCCCGGCTGCACGTCCTGCCAATCCGCAGGCGGCAGACGCTGCGGCCAGCCCAGCAAACACGCAGACCACTGGCCGAAGGACCGCCGCGACCTCGTCGACGCCGGTCAGGACCCCGACGATCCGCAGTACGGACGCGGCCTGTGCGGCCCCTGCCACAGCAGCCACACAGCGGCCGAGCAACCAGGAGGCTGGAATCGATGACCGAACCGCGACGCTTCTACCTCGACCGCGACACCGACGTCACCGGAGTCTCCGGTACCGGCCACGTCGCCGACGGCGTTCTCTGGCCCGACGGCACAGCCTCTGTGCGCTGGGTCGGGGAGCACCCGAGCATCGTCTTCTGGGACCGCGGTCGAGCCTCGGTCGAACTGATCCACGGCCACCAGGGTGCTACGCGAATCGTCTGGCTCGACCCGGATGCCAACACGGAGGGTGACCAGACCCCTGGGGGGTGACCCCTGGATCATGATCAGCGGCGGACCGCCGGGGAGGGACATAAAAATCTGTACGGGTCTGGGAATGACCCAGCCCAAGTCCTAGTCACGCTCTGTAATCGCGCTCGGCTGCAACGGCCGGGTCGCCCGACGTGCCGCAACGGCACCGTGGGGGTGATCAGCATGCCCGGAATGGGGCCTGCTCCGAAACCGAATGCACGTCGGCGCAACGCCACCGTGCCGATGGTCGAACTGCCTGCCGACGGCCGCCAGGGACCCGCCCCGGAATGGCCGCTGCTGCCGGACATCGTGCTCGCGACGCGGCGCGACACCGCGCAGCGCAAGACCGACGACCTCGAACTGTCCCTGCAAGAACCCGACCTGACCGCCCGGCAGCGCACGACGCTGACACGGAAGCTGGACGCCGCCCGCGAAGAGGCCACCATCCTGACGGCGCAACTCGCCGCGCAGGAGCGGGTGGAGGCGGAGGTGTGGGCCGAACTGTGGGCGCTGCCACAGGCCCAGGAGTGGGAGCGGCAGCGCTGGGTGCGCGAGGTCGCGCAGTACGTCCGGTGGAAAGCCCGCGCCGAGCAGGGCGACCTCGACGCGGCCAAGGAAGCCCGTCAGATCGGCGACCGCCTGGGGCTGACGCCGCTGGCGCTGCTACGGCTGCGCTGGAAGGTCACGGACGACGAGGCGGAGCAGGGCCGACCGCGTCGGCGTCCGGTGGGCAACCGCCGGCCGGACGACCCGCGGGCCGCCCTGCACGTGGTGGAGTGACGCCGTGGCCGTGCTGATGGTCCCGGCGCCGGACGAGGAGCCGTGGCCGACACTCGGCCCCCAGGTGTGCGACCTGATCGAGGAACGGGCGGTGCACGGGCCGGGCGCGTTGCGCGGCCGTCCGTACGTGCTCGATCCCGAGAAGCGGGCGCTGATCTACCGCTGGTACGAGGTTCACCCGCAGGGGCATCCGCGTGCCGGGAAACGTAGGTTCAAGCGCGTTGGCCTGTCGGTGCGGAAGGGCACCGCGAAGACCGAGCTGGCCGCCGCGGTGGCGTTCGCGGAGCTGCACCCGGACGGTCCGGTGCGCTGCGACGGGTTCGACGCAGCCGGGGAGCCGGTCGGAGTGCCGGTCTCCGACCCGTACATCCCGATGGTGGCGTACACCGAGGAGCAGACCGAGGAGCTGGCCTATGCGGCTTTGTACGTGATGGTCACCGAGGGCGATGACGTTGATCTGTTCGATCCGGGCCTGGACCGCATCATGCGGTGGGGTGGCTCGGGGCGAGCGGTACCGCTCGCGTCGTCGCCGGACTCGCGCGACGGCGCGCGTACGACGTTCCAGCACTTCGACGAGACGCACCGGTTCACGCTGCCGCGGCACCGTGAGGCGCATCAGACGATGCTGGCGAACATCCCGAAGATCATGCTGTTCGACCCGTGGTCGTTGGAGACCACGACGACTTACACGCCTGGCGAGGACAGCGTCGCGCAGGGCACGCACGAGTTCGCCGAGCTGATCACGGCGGGCAAGAGCCGGGACCAAACCCTGTTCTTCTTCCACCGCGAGGCTGCCCCCCGAGTCGACGAGGACCTGGACGACGAGGAGCAGATCCGGGCAGCGGTCCGGGAGGCCAGCGGGCCGAGCATCGCGGCGTGGCCGGACTTCGAGGGCCAGGTCGACGCGATCGTGGCCCTGTACAACGCGCCGGACACCGACCGGGCGTACTGGGAGCGCGTGTGGCTCAACCGGCGGGTGCAGGCCGGGCGGCAGGCGTTCGACGTGGCCCGCTGGGTGGACCTGGCGAGGCCCGAGCAGGCGCTGCCGAGGAAGGGCGAGCGGATCACGATCGGGTTCGACGGCGCCCAGTTCCGCGACGCGACCGCCCTGATCGCCACGCACTTGGCCACGGGGTTCCAGTGGCCGCTGGGCATCTGGGAGTGCCCGCCCGGCGCGAACGACCCCGGCGGGCCGGGCTGGGAGTGCCCTGAGGACGAGGTCGACGCCGCGTTCCTGGCCGCGTTTAAGACTTGGGACGTGGTCCGGGCGTACCTGGACCCGCCGTACTGGGAGGGCATGGTCTCCCGCTGGAAGGGCCTTAAGGGCGACAAGCGCGTCACCGAGTGGTGGACGAACCGCCCCAAGGCGATGGCCTACAGCCTGCGGTCCTACCAGGGCGCGATGAAGTCCGGCGAGCTGACGCACAACGGGGACGCGGTGTACGCGCGGCACGTCGCGAACGCCCGCCGACGCGTGCTGAAGATGCTCGACGAGCACGGACAGCCCCTGTGGGTGATCGAGAAGGAGCGGCACCAGTCGCCGCTGTCGATGGATGGTGCGATGGCAGGTTGCCTGTCGTGGGAAGCCCGGCAGGACGCGATCGCGGCCGGCCTGAACAAGCCGAAACGCCCCGGACGAATGGTGGTGATGCGCTGATGGCACCGCAGACCCCGGATGACTGGGTGACGTATCTGTCCCGTGTGCACGAGGCGAGCAGGGCGCGGCTGGAGGAGCTGAACCGCTTCTACGAGGGAAAGCAGCCGCTGGCGTACCTGCACCCGGAGCTGCTGGCGGAGTTGGGCGACCAGCTTCGCCAGGTGGTCATCAACTGGCCCCGCCTGGTGGTCGATTCACTGGAGGAACGCCTGGACGTCGAGGGGTTCCGGTTCGCGGTGCCCGGCTCAACCGCTGACGAGGCGGACGCGGACCAGTCGACGTCCGATGAACTGTGGCGGGTGTGGCAGGCCAACTCGATGGACGAGGCCGGGCAGCAGGCGCACGTGGACGCGATGGTCATGGGCCGCGCGTTCATGATCGTGGGGTCGCGGAACGGCGATGCGTCCACGCCGCTGATCACGGCGGAGTCGCCGCTCCAGGTGCAGGCGGACTGGGATCCCGCGACGCGGCAGGTGCGCGCGGCGTTGAAGCGTTGGCACGAGACGGACCCGCTGACCGGTGCCGTACTGGACCAGCACGCCACCGTGTACCTGCCGGACCGTACGGTCTGGTACGACCAGGTGGGGGCGGCGGCCTGGCGGCAGACCGACGAGGACGTGCACAAGCTCGGCGTCGTGCCGGTCGTGCCGCTGGTGAACCGACCCCGCATCCTCGCACCGCAGGGCCGCAGCGAGCTGGCGGACGTGATACCGCTGTCCGACGCCGCGTGCAAGGTGGCCACGGACATGATGGTGTCCGCGGAGTATCACGCGATGCCGCGACGGGTCGCCTTCGGCTTCGACGAGGACGACTTCACCGACGCGGACGGCAACAAGATCAGCATGTGGTCGCGGCTGACCGGCCGGATCTGGGCGACCGCGAAGAAC
This sequence comes from Streptomyces sp. NPDC024632, assembly GCF_055559175.1. NCBI lineage: Bacteria > Bacillati > Actinomycetota > Actinomycetes > Kitasatosporales > Streptomycetaceae > Streptomyces > Streptomyces sp. NPDC024632. The sequence continues at coordinate 343,420 of NZ_JBVHLD010000009.1, read as the reverse complement.
CGCAAGAGCGGCGAGGACGGCGACGGCGCCGACGTGATCCAGTTCCCCGAGGCGAGCCTGGGGAACTTTCACGAGACCCTGAACGCCCTTGCCCGGCTGGTCGCTTCGGTGTCCGGGCTGCCTCCGCACTTCCTCGGCCTGGCCACGGACACCCCGCCCAGCGCGGACAGCATCCGCGCGGGCGAGATCCGGATCATCAAGCGGGCCGAGAGGGAGCAGCGGGCATTCGGCGGCGGCCATGAGGCCGTCAACCGGCTGGTGCTGCGGCTGATCACCGGCACGTGGGACCCGCGGGCGCTCTCCCTGGAGACCGTGTGGCGGGACCCGGCGACGCCGACCAGGGCGCAGCAGGCCGACGCCACGGTGAAGCTTGTGCAGGCCGGGATCATCCCGGTCGAGCAGGCCCGCGAGGACATGCAGTACACGATGGTGCAGCGGGAGCGGATGCGGCAGATGGACGAGGACGCCATGACCCGCGCCTCGCTCGCGGACCTGCACGCGCTCACCACCGCGCCCGAGCCGCGCACGGCGCCCGCGCCTGAGCCGGTCCCGTGAGTGCGGCCACGTCGATCCCCGAACAGGATCACGCCCAGGTGGTCGCCGCCTACGGTGCGAGCCAGCGCCGCGCGGTCCTGGCCGCCGAGCGGCAGGCGGCCCGCTGGTGGGCCGCGCTGGACACCGGCGATCTGACGGGGTCGTGGCTGCGTACCGTCGGCCCGGCCCTGGTACGGCTGCTGGCTGCCGCACAGCTGCTCGCGGCCCTTCCGGCGCAGACCTACGTGGACCGGATGGTGGCCGCGGACGGGCTGACCTCGCAGTACGAGGCGGGCGCGTCCAGGGTGGTGGCCCGTGCGCTGTCCGGTGTGGCGGCGGACGGGCGCGATCTGGAGAGCCTGCTGTATCTGCCGGTGATCCGTACCAAGACGCTGCTGGGCGGCGGGGTGACGCTGCCGGAGGCCATGCTCGCCGGACAGTTCGAGGTGCGGCGCATCGTGGCCTCGGAGGTCGCCGATGCAGGCCGCGGGAGTTTCAGCGCCGCGGTGATGGCGAACCGCACGGTCATCGGGTACGTGCGGTGCATCCGGCCGGGCGCCTGCTCGCGGTGCGCGATCCTCGCCGGGCGCTGGTACCGGTACGACGCGGATTTCGACCGGCACAAGCGGTGCCAGTGCTACGGCGTCCCGGCCACCGATGCCCGGCCCGGCCGCCGTACGGACCCGATGGCGTTCTTCCGGGGGCTGTCGACCGCTGAGCAGGACCGGCGTTTCGGCCGCGGCGGGGCGCAGGCGATCCGGGACGGCTCGGACATTTACTCCGTCGTCAACGCCTCCCGGTCGGTACAGACGCTCGATGCCTACGGGCGGCGGGTGTTGGCGACGTTGGAGGGCACCACCCGGCGCGGCGATTTCTACCGGCAGATGCTCCGCGAGACCGAACGGCGCACCGGGCAGCGCTTCGCCCGTAACCGCTACGACCTGGAGCGGGGCCTGCCCCGGTTCCACCTGCGGACGCCGCGGCTGATGCCGGGCGAGATCTACCGCCTGGCCGCAGGCGACCGCTCCGAGGCGATCCGCCTGCTGCGGCGGTTCGGCTACCTGACCTGACCTGGGCGCAACGCCCCGGCCCTGAACTCCTGCAACGGGAGCACCTGATGAGCACACCCCCCGACCCGACACCACCGGCCGACCCGGCTGGCGGCCCGACACCACCGGCCGACCCGGCGAAGGACCCGGCACCGGACCCGAAGCCCGCAACGGGCGACGGAGATCCGGCGCTCGGCCCTGCCGGGGAGAAGGCCCTCGCCGCGTGGAAGGACCGCGCGAAGGCCGCCGAGAAGCTGGCCGCCGACCAGGCCGCGCAGCTCCAGGCGGCCGAGGACGCGAAGAAGACCGAGGCGGAGAAGCTGGCCGACCGGGCCAAGGCCGCCGAGGACCGCGCCGCGCAGGCGACCCAGCTCGCCGTCGCCTCGAAGGTAGAGGCCCTCGCGACGGGCAAGTTCGCGGACCCCTCCGACGCAGTCGAGGCGCTGAAGGGCGGCGCCTTCACCACCGACCAGGGCGGCATCGACGCCGACGCCATCAAGGCGGCGGTGGACGACCTGCTCACCCGAAAGCCGCACTGGGCGGCCGGAGCGGGCGGCCCGTCCGCTCCGAAGCCGGACCCGTCGCAGGGCGCGCGTCCCGGCGGCACACCGACCCTCGCGCAGCAGATTGCCGAGGCCGAGGGGAAGGGCGACGTGCGGCGCGCTATCGCGTTGAAGTCGCAGCAACTCCGCGAGACCAAGTAGGCACCGGCGGTCGCCGGGCGCCGACCCGACAACGTACGAAGGAGGGCGCCGTATGGCGACCGTCACCGGGCAGGGGACGACATACAACCTGCCCAACTACCACGGGCAGCTCTACCAGGTCACCCCGACCGAGACGCCGTTCCTGTCCGCGATCGGCGGTCTGACCGGCGGTCGGCGCACCAAGAGCGTCGAGTTCGAGTGGCAGACCATGGACCGCCGCAGCTCCAGCGCCGGGAACACGGCGCTGGAGGGCGCCAACGCGCCGACCGGCACCGCCCGCTCCCGCGCCAACGTCTCCAACCTGGTGGAGATCCACCAGTCTGCGGTGGAGGTGTCCTACACCCGGCAGGCGGCCACGTCGCAGTACAACGGTGTGAACATCGGGCAGGACGACAACCCGATCACCGACGAGCTGACCACGCAGATCATGGCCGAGCTGGAGGCCATGGCTGTCGACGTCGAGATGTCGTTCCTGAACGGCGCTTACAACAAGCCGACCGACAACACCACGAAGCGCAAGACCAGGGGTCTGCTCCCGGCGATCACGACCAACGTGAACGCCAACGGGGGCACCGGCCGGGCGATCTCCAAGGACATCATCAATGCCACCCTGGCGACGATGTTCGGCAACGGCGCGCGGCTCACCCAGGACACCACGGTTCTGATGTGCGGTCCGGCTCAGCGCGTGGCGGTCACCAACGCCTACGCGACGGCCACGCTGAACCAGCCGACCATGTCGCGGACCGTCGGCGGTGTGGCGATCGACACGATCGTGACCGACTTCGGGACGTTCGGGCTGATGACGAACCGGTGGATGCCCGTCGGGCAGCTCGCCGTCGCGGACCTCAGCGTGTGTGCTCCGGTGTGGCTGGAGATCCCCGGCAAGGGCCTGCTGTTCGCCGAGCAGCTCGCCAAGGTCGGAGCGTCGGAGAAGTGGCAGCTCTACGGCGAAGTGGGCCTGGAGTACGGCCCGGAGAACTACCACGGTCTGATCAAGGACCTTCTCTGATGGCCGCCACGGGCACCGGGACGGTGCGGTTCGTCAGCAGGTACGCGGCCCTGGTACTCCAGGACGAGGACGGGATCTGGGCTCAGTTCGAGCACGGCGTGCTGGAGACGGCCGACGCCGCGCTGATCAAGCGCCTCCGCGCGCTGGACGCCGAGGTGTCCGGGGTCGGCGAGGACGCCGCCGAGCAGGAGCCTCCGGCCAGCAGCAGTGCGCCGGCCAAGTCCGCGTCCAAGGGCGACTGGGTGGCTTGGGCGGTCCGGTGTGGCGCCGACCAGGCCGAAGCCGAGGCGCTGACCCGCGACCGGCTCGCCGAGCTGTACGGGGACGCGACGCCGAAGGAGTGAGGGACGTGGCCGACTTTGCCACCGTGGACGACGTGAACGGGCGCCTGATCGGCCGCGACCTCACCGACACCGAGCGCGAGAAGGCCCCGGCGCTGCTCGCCGACGCGTCCGCGATTATGCGGGAGCGCGTGCCGGACATCGACGCCCGGCAGCCGATCACGGCCAAGGGCGTGTGCTGCGCGATGGTGCTCCGCGTGATCCTCAACCCGGAGGGCAAGCGCCAGCAGTCGATCGACGACTACTCGTACACCACCGACTCGGCCCGCAGCTCCGGGGAGCTGTACCTGTCGGCGCAGGAACTCGCCCAGCTCCAGCGGCGGACCGGCGGCGCCTTCAGCATCGTGCCTGGGTGCTCACCGTGAGCGCGATGGACACCGCGGCGGCCGGTAGGGCGGCGGCCGAGGAGCAGATGACGGACACCTGCCGGATCGAGCGCACGGGGCCGGTCGTGACGGAGCAGGACGGTACGGACAGCTCGCCCGTGGTGGTGCTCTACGAGGGGCGGTGCCGGATCAAACCGGCCGGGACCGCCGCGGTGATCCCCAGCGTGACGGCGGCGGCCGAGACGTGGCAGCACAAGCTGTCCATCCCCTTCGCCGCAGCCGCCGAGGTCCGGGCGTTCGACGCCGTGATCATCACGTCGTCCGCCGATGCCAGCTACCAGGGCCTGCGCTTGCAGGTCCGCAACATCGACAGGGGCACGCACATCACGGCGCGGCGGATCTGGTGTACGGAGGTGTCGAGATGACCGGCGGCGGCGGTATTCATCTGGTGGGCCTGGACGCCCTGGTCGCGGACCTGTCCTCGTCGTCGCCGCGGCTGGTGGCCAACGCCACCACCGCGGTGGCGGTGACGTCCCGCAAGATCCAGCAGGCGGCCCGGCAGCGGGTGCGCGGCCACAGGTACCTGCCGCAGTACCCGATGAGCATCACGTACGACGTGCGGGGCGGTCCGCTGGGCGTCGTCGGGGAGATCGGCCCGGACAAGAACCGGCCGCAGGGCGCGCTCGGCAATTTGGTCGAGTACGGCTCGGCTAACAATGCGCCGATCGAGCACCTGGGCCCCGCGCTGGAGGAGCACGCCGACGACCTGCTGCACGGGGTCGAGATCGCGCTGCACCAGGCGCTGCGGTGACCGCCGTCGACCGCCTGATCGACGCGCTGCGCGTGGCGGGCCTGAGGGTGGGGGACGGCGAACCCCGAGACAAGGACGGCCGGATCACCGGCCGGTACTGCGTGGTCCGGCCGCGCACGGAGACGCGCGGCGACGGCACGGCGGCCGATCCGAACGCCGACCGGCACCCCGAGGTGCAGGTCACCGCTGTGGGGCCGTCCCGGCTCGCGGCCGACCAGGTCGCGGAGGCCGCCCGCACGGTGGCGCTCGGGGACCTGGTCCCGCCCGACGGCTGGTCCTGGCAGCAGTGCGCGGTGTACGTGACCGGCACCGGCACCGTCCCGGAGTCCTCCACCGACCCCACTGCCCCGGAGAGCCCGGCGTTCTTCCGGACGGACGTCTACCGGTACTTCCTCACCCCGGCCTGACCGCCGGACCCCGCCTTCCTTCTTTCTTTTCCGTCTCGTCTGAGGAGTGATCTGCCATGCCCGAGAGCCGGGTCGTCATGACCCATCCGACGCTGCCCGACGCCGGCCCGGTCGAGGTCGGCCGTCTGCAATTCGAGCGCGTGTACTCGCAGCTCGGCTGGCAGGAGGCCGCCGGGGAGCAGTCCGCGGTCGAGGAGCCGCCCGCCCCGGACCCCGCAGGCGCGGTGTCCCGCAAGTCGTCCAGGACCACCGATCCGGCCGTGACGCCGGACAGTACGAAGGAGAGCTGACATGCCACGCTTTGGCACAACCGGCAAGATCGCGGCGATCTGGTGCACGACGATCGCCGACCCGAAGGTGCCGACGGTCGCCGAGCTGACCGCCGGGGTGAAGCTGGCCGGTTTCATGACCCGCGACGGCCTCAAAACGCCGTCGTCCGGCAACACGATCGAGGCCGGTGACGCAGGGAGCCGGTTCAATAAGACGGCGCCCGGCACGTACGGGGGTGACGCGGGAGAGTTCACCGCGCACCGCGACTCTCTCGGCACCGCTGACCTGGCCTGGACGACGATGGTGCGGGACGCCATCGGGTTCCTGGTCGTCGCTCGTATGGGTTTTCACCAGAGCGTCACCACGGGCCTGGGTACCTCGGATGGCACGCCGACGGTCGGTGACCGGTGCGAGGTGTACCCGTCGACCGTGATCTCCCGCGCCCCGTCGGACATCGCGGAGAACGAGACCGCGAAGTTCACCTCGCAGCTCGCGTTCACCGGGGAGCCGGAGCAGGACGCCGTCGTGGCGGCGGGGGCCTGACGTGACCGATACGACGATCGTGCCGGAGACCTTCACCGGCATCCCGCCCGCCGCAGCCGCCGCCGCACCCATCGCAGTTACCGCCGCGGCGGTGGCCGGCGGGCAGCCGGTGATGCTCTCCCAGGTCGCCGCCCGGATCCAGCGCCCGCGGCTGCCTGTGCCGTTGTATCTGGACGCCGAGGCGGCCTCGCAGATCGAGGAGGCCGAGCAGGCCCTGAATCGGGCCATCGAGTACGACAAGACCGCCAACGACCCGGACACGGCTCCGGCGCTGGCCCGGCACCTGCGGGACCTGGAGGACGCCGCGGAGGCGTCCAAGGCCGTCTTCGTGCTCCAGGCGCTGCCGCACCGCACCTACCAGAAACTGCGGGCCCTGTACCCGCCGACGGCCGAGCAGATCGAGGCCGCAGGCAAGCGGGCGGGCGAGGACCGGGAGCCTGCGTTCGACCCGGACACCTTCGCCCCGGCACTGGTCCGCGCCCAGCTCATCGAACCCGCCGTCGACTCCGACGCCGTGTTCGACGCGTTTTGGGACGGGCTGTCCGACGGTCAGCTCAACCAGCTCTGGACGACGGGGCTCACGGTGCAGATGGGGGTCACCGACCCCGGCCCAAAATCCGAGACCGCATCCGACGTTCTGCGGTCCTTCGGGATCAACTGAACTACTGCGCCCCCCGCGGGATCCCGTACAGCGAGTTCATGGGCCGCGTGGCTGTGCCGGGTGAGCCGCGGTGGACGCCGGAGGACACGGCGTTGGCCGTGGAGTGGCAGCGGCTCCAGGACGAGACCTGCCGGGGCTGCGGGCAGCTCATGGCCGAGTCTCTGGACGAGGCCAGCGAGTACGAGGTCCACCGCATCGTGTGCTTCGGCTGCCGCGAGCGGGAGTACGCGGAGGAAGCCGACGCCACGTCGACCGCGGTCGACACCGCAGGACGGAAGATCACCGTCGTGCCCGTCGGGCGCCGCCCGGACGTCCCCGACCTGACCCCGGCCGCGACAGGCGGGTGAGGCACCACCACAACTGAACAGGGGGCGGCGATGACCGAACGCACCGTACGGGTACGGGTGATGGCGGAGCTGGGCGCCTACGTCCCGCAGGTGACGCGGGCGACCGGCACCACCGTGCGCTTCGGCGAGGCGGCTGTGGTGGCGGGGCGCGGGGTGCGGGCGATGGGCGCGGACGCTGCGGCGTCCCGTGCCGGGCTGACCGCGGCCGGGGTCGGGGCACGCGGGGGCGCGGCGGGACTGCGGGAGGCCCAGGCCGCTGCTCTGGCCACCGGCCGCACGGTCCGCAGCACGGGGGCGACCGCAGCCGGGACCGCGACGGGGTTCGGGCGGATGGGCGCCGCCGCCCGCAACGGGCTCGGCTCGGTGCGCTCGGGGGCGTCCGCCGCCCTGGCGCCGGTCAAGCACCTGGGGCTGCTGCTCGCCGGGGGCGCGATCCTCTACGGGCTGCACGACATCGTCCACCAGGGCAACGAATACACCGACAGCATGAACAAGTTCCTGGAGGTCACGCGCGCCTCGGGGGCGGAGATGGCGTCCGCAGGGCGGGAGGCGCAGGCCCTCGGCGCGGACATGAAGCTCCCGTCGGCGACGGCGGCGGAGTCCGCCGATGCGATGGTCGACCTGGCCAAAGCTGGGCTCGGGGCGCAGGACGCGATCAAGGCCGCCCGCGGCACGATCCAGTTGTCCGCCGCCGCCCGGACCGATGTCGCCACGTCGGCCCGGATTGAGGGCGACGTGATGGATCAATTCGCCCTGAAATCGACGGAGGCCGCGCACGTCGCTGACGTCCTCGCCAACACGTCGAATTCGGCGTCTGGCGAATTGATGGATATCTACTACGCGATGAAATACGTCGGGCCGACGGCGCATTCGCTCGGTATCAGCCTCGATGATGTCGCCACCGCTGTGGGCCTGCTCGGCAAGTCCGGGATCATCGGTGAGACGGCGGGCACTTCCCTGCGGGGTGCGCTGGTCAATTTGGCCAAGCCGACGAGGCAGATGCGGACCGGCCTGAAAGAGCTGAACATTCAGGCGTTCGATTCGCAGGGCCGTTTCAAGGGCCTCGAATACATTATTACGAAACTGCACACTGCGCAGGAGCATTTGACGCAGCAGCAGTTCACCGCTGCTGCGGCGATGGCTTTCGGTAAACCGGCGCTTTCGGCTATGACGGCACTCGCGCACCAGGGCGGGGAGGCTTTTCAGCAATTCGGCATGCAGGTGTCGCGGGCGGGTGGTGCGGCGGCCATCGCCGCGGCGGAGTCCAAGGGCCTGGGCGGCGCGATGCGGGGCCTGGGCAAGCAGCTCACCTCGGTGTTCCTCCAGGTGTATCTCGGGGTCGCCCCGAGCCTGGAGGGCATCACCCGCAAGATGTCGGGGTCGGTGTCCGCCGCGATCCCCTACGTCAGGCGCGGCATCCGCACCGCGGGTGACCTGTGGTCGCTGTACGGGCCTGCCGTCGAGGACAAGCTGGGCCGAGCGAAGGCGAGGATCGGGCGCGCGGCCGAGGGCTTCGCCGACCCGGTTAAGCACGCCCTGGCGGGCGGCGCGGTCACGGCCGTGCCGCTCGTGATCACCTCCGTGGAGTCCGTCGAGAAGGCCCTGCACAACGCCGGTCAGGCCGCGGGACCGCTGACGTCCGGGCTGCACGACGCGTTCACCTCGGTGTCCTCCGGCGCCGGGGCGATGGGCGTGCTCGCCGAGCGCACCCAGGTCGTGGTCGGCACGGCGGGCGACCTGACCGCGATCTTCGGCCCGCTCGGGCACATGGTCGGCGGGCTCGCGCACGATTTCGCGGCGCTGCCCGGCCCGATCCAGCTCAGCGTGCTGTCGATGCTGGCGATGCGGCCGTTCCGGTCGCAGGTCACCGGCATGCAGAACGCTGTCACCGCCTTCGGCCGTCGCGGCGTCACCGCGTTCCGCGGCATCGGGGACGCGTCGCTGTACCAACGGGTCCAGGCCGCGAACGCGGGCATCATGTTGTCCCGCATGGGCGGGATCATGGCCGAGGTCGAGACCCGCAGCCGAACCTTCCGGGCGATGGGCGATTCCTTCCGGTCGACGTCGGGGAGCATCCAGGCCGCCGGCGGGCGGCTCGCCGGATTCCGTGCCACCGCCGCAGGGACCGCGACCGCGATCGGCGTCGGGGCGGGCCGGGGTCTGCTCGGCGCCGGCCGCGGACTCGTCAGCTTCCTCGGCGGCCCGTGGGGCCTGGCCATCGGCGGCGCCATGATCGGCCTGGACATGCTCGCGAAGAAGCACCAGGCCGCCGCGGCGGCCGAGCAGGCACACCAGCAGCGGATCTCCGGCCTGACCCAGGCGCTCCAGGACTCCAACGGCGCCGTCAACGCGTCCGTGCGGGCGACCGCCGCGCAGACCCTCCAGGACACCAAGCTCCGCGACGGCAAGACCCAGCTCATGGATGTCATGAACAAGAGCGGCGTCAGCCTGAAGCAGCTCACCGACGCCTACCTGGGCGGGGAGTCGAGCGTCACCAAGCTCCAGAAGAGCCTGCTGGAGGCGGCCACGGCCGGTGCCAAGTCCAAGGGCCCGATGGACTCGACGGTGCAGGCGCAGGTGCGGGCGGCGCAGACTCTCGGTGACCTCTCCCGCGAGGTCCCGGACGCGGTCCGCAAGCAGAAGGACCTTGCGGCTGCCGCGAGAGATGGCGGGTCGGCGGCCGACAGCGCGACGTCGCCGACGGCCCGGCTGAAGGACGCCATCAGCACCCTCGGCAAGTCCGAATCGGACGCGGCGACGAAGGCATCCGCCCTGCACACCGCGCTCGACCTGCTGTCCGGCGGTGAGCTGGACGTGCAGGCTGCCACCGCCGACATGAACCGGGCAGTCCTCGACCTCAACTCGATGTGGAAGGACGGCATCGACAACACCAAGGGCTACAAGGAACAGCTCTTGCAGGTCGACGGCAGCCTGAACACCACCTCGCAGAACGGGCAGGAGCTGTTCAACAAGCTCCAGTCGCTCAACTCCGCCACCGCGGGCGCGGCTCAGGCGACGTACGACTACGCGAGGGCGACCGGCACGTCGGTGCCCGAGGCCCTGACGCTGGCCGAGAAGAGCATGCAGACCGCCTACGACGCGGCGGTCAGGGCCGCCCGCGGCTTCGGGCTGACCACCGAACAGGCGCAGATCCTCGCCGTCCAGATGGGCTTCATCCCGTCCAATTTGGCGATCACCCTGAGCACGGAGGGCCTGACCGACACCGAGAAGGACCTGCTCTATGTGCAGGGCCTGGCGGGGCACCTGCCCAAGGGCGCCACGGTGAAGGTGACCGCGCTGACGACCGATGCCGTCAAGGACATCGAGTCCGTGGGCTTCAAAATCCACACGCTGCCGGGCGGACGGCAGATGGAGATCACCGCGCCGACCGCCAAGGCCGCCAAGGCCCTGGACGACCTGATCGCGATCCGCATCCCCGGCAAGACCGCCCGGGTCGACGCGGACACCGGCCCGGCCGTCCGCGACCTGGAGGCGGTGGAGAAGAAGCTCGCCGGGGTGCCCGCGGGGAAGCGGATCACGGTCACCGCGCCGTCGAGGGAACTGATCGCGGCGCTGAAGGAGATCGGCCTGAAGGTCAGCACACTGCCCGGGAAGAAGATCCAGGTCACGGTGCCGACCGCTGGCGCGAAGGCCGCGGTGGACGACATCAAGCGGTACCTGGCGTCCGTGCAGGACAAGCACATCACGCTGACCACCGAGAACCGCACCATCTACACCGGCAAGGGCGGCCGCGGCCCGAACGCGAACGCCGACGGCAACATCTACCGCGCCTACGCCGGGGGCGGCGTCGAGAACCACGTCGCGCAGATCGCACCCGCCGGGGCGATGCGTCTGTGGGCGGAGCCGGAGACCGGCGGCGAGGCATACATCCCGCTCGCGCCCGGCAAGCGGGCGCGGTCGACGGCGATCCTGCGGCAGGTTGCGAAGAGCTTCGGGTACGACCTGGAGCGCTTCGCCGAGGGCGGCATCATGGCGCTCGCGGGCGGCGGCGCCCTGTCCGGCTTCACCTACAGCCCCGCCCAGCCCGCCAGCACGTTCGGGGCCGGGGCGGGTATGGACCGCTACGACGCCGCCGTGCAGAAGCTGAAGGACGCCCTCGACAAGCTGGCCACCGCGACCTCGACGGCGGCGACGAAGTCGAGGGCGCTGAAGGACGCTCAGGCCAAGGAGACGCAGACCCGGAAGGACGGGGTGCGGAAGGTCAGCCAGGCCGAGGCGAATCTGGCCCGCGTGCGGTCGGGGAAGCACACCGCCAAGCAGCTCGCGGACGCCGAGGACCGCCTGACCAACGCCCGCGCGGCGGCCCGCAAGGCGAACGCGGCGGCGGCGAAAAACACGGCGAAGGCCCGCTCGGCGTCGACCGCGGCGGCCAAGACGGTCACCGCCGACCGCAAGGCCGTCAACTCGGCTGACGCGGCGCTCGGCTTGAAGGGAGGAGCCAAGGCGCCGACCGGCTTCAACCTCGCCGGGTACAGCAAGCAGCTCGCGGCAGCAGCGGCGGCGAACGCCGCGTGGGAGAAGAACCTGGCCACGATCGGCAAGAAGGCCGGTGCGGACGTCGCAGGCACGCTCCGCGACATGGGCGAGGACGGTCAGGCCCTGGTCGCCGCGCTCGCCAAGGCCAGCGGCAGGAGCTTCACGGACATCGTGAACAACCTGAAGAAGCTCGCACCGACCGCGACGGCGACGCTCACGGACTACACCAACCAGCTCAAGACGGCTGCCAGCAGCTCGAAGAGCTTCCAGGACAACCTCTTGAAACTGGCCTCGATGGGCTATGGGGACCTCGCGGCGCAGCTCGCCGCGCAGGGTGACGACAATGCGGCCGCCATCGCGGCGGCTGCGGTGAAGTCCCCGTCCGGGGCATCGTCGGCCAATGCGGCGGCGAATGCCGCGGCGAGCGCCCTGTCTCCGGAGGACCTGTCCAACGCGCTGACCCTGATCGGTGTGCTCCGCTCCCATCCGGGGGCGGGCATCGCCGACGTGATCGCGGCGGGCCTGGACTGGGGCACCATCCGCGCCCTGGTCCCGAAGCTGGGCGCGCAACTCGCGTCGCTGCCGCCCGCTGATACGGCGGCGTTCCTCGCGCAGGTCGCCGGCCAAGGCGCTGCGGGCGGCGTCGCGATGGCACGCGGCGGAATCCTCGACAAGCCCACCACGGTCCTCGCGGCCGAAGCGGGGCACACCGAGTCGTGGATCCCGTGGAACGGGTCCGCCAGGTCCAGGGCGCTGCTCGCGAAGACCGCGTCGGCGTTCGGATACCACCTCACCCCCGTACGGCAGGCGGCACCGGCCCCTGTCGTGCAGCACACCACCACCCGGCACAACGAGGTGCACCTGCACGGTGCCCGGCAGTCGAGCGCCGAGCAGGCGTCCGACCTCGTACGCCATTTGGCGTTCCTCGTCTGACCGTGCGCAACACCGCGAAAGGAGGGGGCCTGTGGCCGGACTCGCGCCTGGCTACCAGTTCACGCCGATGCTGATCCAGCTCGGGGACGTGGTCTTCGGGCAGGTCGATGACCAGAGTGTGCACTGGCACTGCTCGACCCTGTCCGGCTGGGACAGTCCCGATCTGCGGGTCACGGTGACCGCGCGGGAGGCCGATCACGGGTCGTGGACCAGCCCGGCGTACCTGTCCGAGCGGGTCGTGACCCTGGCGGGCAAGGTCGTCGCGCCGGACGTGGCGTCCCTGGACCGGGCGATAGACCGGCTGCTGGCCGCAGCGTCCCTGACCGACACCACGCTGACCGTCCGGGACTCCATCCCGCGGCAGGCGACCGTGCGGCGCTCGGGCCGGGTGCTCGCGGAGCGGCTGACCGGCACGGTCCTGGACTGGTCGGTGCTCGTCACTGCCCCGGACCCGCGCCGGTACGGCACCGATCTCCGTAGCGGCTCCACCGGCCTGCCGTCCACCACAGGCGGCCTGACACTGCCGGCGGCGCCGCCGTGGTCGCTGAGCGCTGTCACCGTCAGCGGGTCCATCGCGGTGACCAATGAGGGCACGATCGACACGCGCCCGGTGCTGACGATCACCGGGCCGGTGCAGACCCCGAGCATCGCCGTGCGGTACCCGGACGGGACCGTCACCACGCTCACGTACACCTCCGCGCTGCTGGCCGGTGACGTCCTGGTCCTGGACACCGCAGCCCGCACCGTCACGCTCGGCGGCGCGTCCCGGCGCCGCTACCTCTCCGGCACATGGCCCACGTTCCCGCCTGGCGGCGCCCAGATCCAGTTCCAGGCCGCCGCCTACAACTCCACCGCTCAACTGGCCGCCGCGTGGCGGCCCGCCTGGATCTAGGAGGCCATCTGTGGCATTCGACAAGCCGATCTGGCTCGACGGGCTCGGGCTCTCCGGGCAGGAGATGCGGCACGCCGAGGCCATGACGCTGATGGCGGACGGCACGGCAGCCGGGGCGCGAGGCGGGGTCCGCCCCGGTGATCCGGGGCTGGCGGTGGCCGTGGCGGGGATGACGATCACCGTGCCCGCCGGGGTCGCCGCGGTGTCCTACCCCGCGCAGGGCGTCTACCGGGCGTACAACCAGAGCGCGTGGACCGGCACCGTCGCCACCGCGCACGCCAGCCTGACCCGCATCGACCTGGTGTACCTGAGGATCTGGGACAACGCGGTCGACGCCGCCGGTCTCGCGAAGGCCGACGTCGTATACCTCGCGGGCACCCCCGGGTCCGGGACGGCACCCACCCCGGCCGGGACACTGGTGTATCTGCCGCTTGCCACCGTCACCGTGCCGCCTGCCAGTACCAGCCCGAGCGTGACCGACGCCCGGCCGGTCACCGTCGCGCCCGGCGGGATCGGCGTCGGCACCGGCATCACCGGTGTGCACGCCGGACAGTGGCGTGACCAGGGCGGCGCCACCGGCATCCTGGAGCGCTACAGCGGTTCGTCGTGGGAGTCGGCAGTACGGCTGGGCTCCAGCGGCTACCTGCTGATCGGCGACGCGCGGATCTCCCGCCCGGCGGCCGGCCTGCTGCAAGTGACAGCCGGGGAGATGACGGGCGTCAACAAGACCGTCATCAAAACCGCGGACACCGGCAGGGCCAGCACGACGACGGCCGCCGCGGACCCGCACCTGGTGATCCCCGTGGCCGCGTCCGCGACGTACGCCATCACCGGGTGGCTGCTGTACGACTGCACGGACACCGTCCCCGATCTGCAAATCGGCATGACCGGGCCGACCGGATCGACCGGGTCGTGGTCCACCGTGCTGCCGCCCGCAGAAGTCACCACGGACGTCTCCACTCAGCGGAACATCGCCACCCCGGTGGGCACCGGCCAGATGCGCAGCTACGGGGCGACGTCGACCACCCGCGGCGGTCTGCTGTCGGGATACCTCACCACCAGCACCACCGCCGGAAACCTGACCCTGATGTGGTCCCCGTTCGCCTCCAGCGCGACCGCGGTGTTCATCCGGGCCGGGTCCTGGCTCAGCGTCGCCCGGGTCTCGTGATGGCCGCCGTCGAACTGGACTGGCTCGCGTGCGACCTGAAAACCGGTGTGGTCACCGAAGAGCTGCTGTCGCTGGCGCCGTCCGGGCCGCTCGGGCGGACCCTGGGGTCCTCGGTCACGGTGCAGGCCGACCTCGGGATCGCGGGTGCCCCGCCGGACTGGCTGTACGCCACCCAGCCCGGACGCAGCCTGATCGTCGGCGTCGACCGGCTCACCCGGCAGCCGGTCTGGTCCGGGATCGTCCTGACCCGTGCCCGCGGTTCGGCCGCCACGGCCGCGCTGGGGACGGCGACCCCCGAGGCGTACCTGGACCGCCGGTACACCGGCACGTACCTCGCTGCCCCCGGCGCCGACCAGGCCGCCATCATGACCGGCGTCGCCAGCGCACTCACGGTGGACGCACCCCCGTTCGTCCTGGACGCCCCCGCGCTCGGCAGCACCGGCACGTACCAGGTCCTCGACGGCGACGACCGCAGCATCCTCAGCGCCCTCCAGGAGTTGCAGCAGATGGACGGCTGGCCCGAGTGGACCGTCGACACCGTGTGGGCGGACGCCGACCGCACCGCCGTGCAGTTCGTCCTGCGGGTCCGCCAGCAGATCGGGGTTGTGCGCCCCGACCCCGAGCCGACCTTCGAACTGCCGGGCTGCGTCACCGAATACGCCCAGGCGGAGTCCTACGAGCAGGGCAAGGGCGCCACCGACATCCTCGCGCTCGGCGAGGGCGAGGGCGCCGGGCGGCTGCGCTCGGCCGTCTACACCGCCACCGACCTGATCGCGGCCGGGTGGCCGCGGTGGATCTACCGCTTCACCCCCGGCACCAACATCACCGACCCGGGCGCCCTGAACTCCGCCGCGGCCAAGGCCCTCGCGCAGCAGCGCACCGGCAGCAGCGCCTGGACCGTCCAGGCCGCCGCGTCCGCGGCGCCCCGGCTCGGCCGCGACTTCGCCCTGGGCGACTCCGTCCGGCTGAAGGTCACCTCCAGCCCCGGCCACCCCGACGGCGTCGACCTCGTCTCCCGTGCCTACGCCTGGCAGCTCGACCCGGCCGCCGACCAGGTGACACCGATTCTCCTGGAGGACACCTGACATGCCGCTTCCCTCCGACCGCATGCCGCCCGGTCTGAGCGCGGTCACCGCCCGGCTGGCCAAGCTGGAGCGGGTCGTCACGGAACTGCGCGCCGCCCGGCGGGCGGTCGCCACCGCGGTCAGCTCCGGCGCGGTCACCGTCCAGACCGAGCCCGGCCAGCCCAGCATCAGCCTGGAGCCCGACGGGCCCTACGGCTACACCACCGGCAGCGGCACCGTCTACCCGCCCGCGCTGGTCTTCCGCTCCGGGTCACCCGGCGAAACCGACCCCGGCAGCCTCAGCGCCGGAATCCTGCCCGGCGCCGAGACCTACGTGCCCATCACCACTCTGATCAGCGCGGACCTCGGCTCCGGAACCGGATACCTGATCCTGTACGGCGGCGAACCCGACGTCGGCGCGCCGCAGGCGATCCTCGGCGCCGGGGGCAGCGGGCACATCCTCGCCGAGGACCGGGAGTACGTCTATTTCCAGGACGGAGGCAGCTTCACCATCGACCGCAACGGTGCGTCGCTGAGCCTGGACCCGTGGGTGGCCGTCACCCTGGCGGGCGGCTGGAGCGCGACCGGAGGCACCTGGCACGCGCCCCAAATCCGGCGCGGGTTCGACGGCCTGGTCCAGATGGTCGGCTCGATCAGTCCCGGCACTCTCACCGCGGGCACCACCATCGCCACGCTGCCGTCGTACTACCTGCCGGTGGCCGACTTCGAGTGGCGGGTCGGAGGCGGCGCCGCCTCGGCCAGCGCCGACCTGTACGTGAAGTCCTCCGGCGCCATCACGATCCAGGCCATCACCGGCACCATCACCCGGATCTCGCTCAGCAGCATCCGGTTCCCGACCGTGTAGGAGCAGCATGGCCAGCACCCGCAAAGTGACCCTGACCGGAGCGGACCCCGTCGGCTGGACGTGGACATGCGGCACCTGCGGAACCTCCGCCACCGCTCCTGCCCTGAACGTGCCGGACGCCTACGCCGACTTCGACACCCACTACACCACCGCCCCCAGCATCGAGGTGGACCAGTGGCTGCTCGACACCCTCACCGCCGCCACCGCCCTCGCCACGGCCGCCGCCGCAGTCCCCACGCTGACCGCCCAGGCCACCGCAGTCCGGGCCGCCGTGCAGGGCGGCCCGCCCGACGTCCTCGCCACGTGGGCTGGCGGAGGCGTCACCCACCCCCAGTAATCACCCCTGAGCCCCCGTCGACCGGCGGGGGCTCCGTCATGCCCTGGGAGGGCGAATGGCACCGATATCTGACTGGCGCCGTCTGGTCGACCGCGTCATGGCCGTCCCGGAGCGGATCTACGAGCACTGGAACAGCGCCGACGGCTGGGACAACGACACCGAGTTCGGGAAGCAGTTCGGGGAGAACCGCGTCTCGTGGTGCGTGATCTTCGACTGGGTCATGTACGCCGACGTCGGCCTGCAAGCTGTCGTGCCGAAGACCGACAACGTGACCGCGTTCAGCGCCTGGGCGCGGGCGCGCGGCCAGTGGTCGGAGTACCCGTCCGTCGGCGCCTGGGTGAACCTCTCGGCGGGCGGCCATACCGAGCTGGTCGTCGGCTTCGACGCGACGTACGTCTATACCAAGGGGGGCAACTCCGTGCAGGCCGGGGCCGCCGACGCGGGCCAGGGCAACGGCGTGTGGTCGCACCGCGAGCTGCGCCGCGCCCAGCGTGTCGTCGGCTACTTCGCGCCGCGCTTCCCCGACGGGATCTGCCCGCCGACCGCCGACCCGCACGACCCGCGCGGCGGCAAGCCGGTCGCCGCCTGGCGCTGGACCGGACCGGCCGCGCCCACCACCCCGCAGACCACCACACCGGAGGACACCATGCCCGCACCTGTCGACGTCTGGGCCTACAAGAACGCGAAGGCCGGAGACACACACGACATGCACCAGGCGCTCGTCAACGCCGAGAGCAACAGCGCCAAGGCCGTGACCGGGCTCGCCGCGCTCGCCGCGAAGGTGGACAAGCTCGCCGTCGGCGGCATCGACCTGGACATCCTCGCAGCGCGGGTGGCGGACCTGCTCGCCGCCCGCCTCAAGGACTGACGGGCCGGGCCCTCGCCCAACCCGTCTGATCCCCTCTTGATCACTTCCGCGCTACGGCGGAAGTGACTCCCACCAGCAGAAACGGATCTCCCGTGCCCATCTACGACTACCTCGCGTCCCTGTGGCGGACCGTCGTCCCGCTCATCGTCGGCACCCTCGCGGCCTGGCTCGCGCACGCCGGGCTCAACGTCGACTCGCCTGCGGCTACCGCGTGGCTGACCGCCGCGTTCGGCTCCGTCTACTACGCAGTGTTCCGCCTGGCCGAGACCCACCTCGGCAAGGGCTTCGGCTGGTTCCTCGGACTGGCCAAGCCTCCGACCTACAGCCGCACGGGCGTCTGACATGCGGGCCGCGGTGCGCCTGGTCGGCGGGCTGCGCCCTGCGGCCCTGGCCGTCCTCGGTATCGGATGGATCGTGTACGGCCACGGGATCGCCACCGACCCCGGCTACGCCCGCTCGCGCGGTCTGGCGGGCATCACACGGTATGTGCCGATGACCGCGCTCGGCTGGGTGTGGATTGCCGCTGGTGCCGTCGCGGTCGCGGCGAGCCTGACCCGGTCCGGCATCCGCGCGCAGGCGGCCGGTTTCGCAGCGCTCGCCGCTCCGGCGGTCCTGTGGGGGGTGACCTACGCGCGGTCGGCGTGGTCCGGCGGGCTGCCATCCGCGTCCGCGTCGGCGGCGGCCTGGCTCGCCTTCGCCGCTTTCGTGGTGCTGACCGCGGGCATGGCCGAGCCGGGCTGGGTGATCGACGCCCTGTACGACGAGAACGAGAAGGGGGGCGGCGATGGCCGTTGACTTCGCCACGCTGGGCACGGCCGTCGCCACGGTCCTCGGCGGCGCCGCGGCGTGGCGGCAGTCCCGGCGCAGCAGCTTCACCACGATCACCAACCGCCTGGACCGCGAGCTGCGGCAGGAGCGGATGCAGCGGAAGATGCTCACGTCCTACGTGCTGGAGCTGACCCGGTGGGCCCGACGCGTCGACCCCGGCGGTCCCGCCGGACCGCCCCCGACGCCACCCGACGACCTCGACCTGTCCCCCTGGCAGTGACCTGCGCCCCCGTTCGGCTTCGGCCGGCGGGGGCCCTTTTTTGTGCGGGAGCGGATCCCACTGACCTCCTTGAGGGAGGTCAGTCCTCGAGGTCGGTGTCACTGTGACGAGAAGTCCCCGTGCTGTCGTACCCCGCCCGTAGTGTGTTGAGATCCCATCCTTCGCTGACTGCGCGGCTGGGCGGCCCCTGCTGGTTGAGCGGCAGGGGCCTCAGCGCGTCCGCTCCTGTCGAGTCAGGCGCCCTTGCGGCGCTTCTTGGCCGACGCCAGGCCCATCCGTACGTAGTGCGCTTTCCGAAGGTGCTCGGCGACCCGGAGGACCTGTTCGTCCGTCGCGTCCGGGTGCATCTCCCGGGCCTGCTTCTCGAAGCGGCCCTCCGCCGCAGCGCGCGCCTTCGCGGTGCGGTTCGTCGGGTCAAGCTCGTTAGCCCAACTCGTGTGTGCGGCGAGCCGGGCACGCAGCGTGCGTTCGGCAGGATTCATAGCCTCTCCTTCGCGGAACGGTGTGCCGACAGGCTGCCCGTGACTCCTCGAAAGGCATCCGCCGCAGGGACATTCGGACCGATAAACCGCCCGTAGGGGTGGGGGTTTGGACTGGGCGCCCGGGCAGGGATCGAAATGCGCCGCGCTGTCCGGCGCCCGACGAAAGGCTCCTCATGCCGAAGAAGGCTGACCGCGCAGCCAGATTCCCTGGCGCAGAGCGCATCCCGACGCGCGAGGAGTGCATCGCCGGCGCCGCGGAGGTCCTTATCGAGGGCGTCGCTGCTCGGGCTGCGATGACCGTCCGCGAGGCGGCGGAGGCCGCTTACTACCCCGGTCACCCGCTCGGCTCGGTCGAGGCCATCGAAGCGGTCATCGCCGAGCGCCGTAGTCGCTCCCAGGTCCGGAATGTCCCGACTGTCACCTGACCCATCCCTGCCGGAGGTGGTCTGTCGCGGGTTCGTCGTCGCGGGCTACGGTGCGCCGCAGATACCGACACCAGCGAGAGGGGACCACCAATGGCCCGCAGGCTGAGCATGATCGGCACTACGTCCGACGACGGCAACTGCCCGACCCTGTACGAAGACCTCGACACAGGCGAGATCCTTGTCCAGGGCGACGCCGTCACCGACCCCGAGGACGTGGCCCAACTCCGTGACGTCGCTCCGCATGAAGGCTTCGTCGTCGTGCCGCGGGAGCTGCTCACCCGCTTTGCCCCGAAGGAGTAATCGGCGTGCCCGACCTGCTGCCCTTTTCCGCCATCACCCACCTGTTCAGCGAGTTCGAGCAGACCGCCCGGCGCTTGGAGTCCCGCCGTGGGTACGCCGTCGACATCGGCACCCCGAAGTGGAATCTGTGGAAGGCGGGCGGCGACCTCGGTTACAGCCCTGCCCACCCCTGGCACGCGAACGTTCGCGCCCAGACCGAGCAGGGCAAGCGGTTCGAGCGCGTCCGGATCGTCGACACCCCGCCCACCGAGGGGCAGCGGTTCCTCATGGCCAGCGGCGCCGGAAACGTCGAAGCCGGGGAGGACATCCGCAACCTGTGGAGGGCGGACGCCGACCGGGCGGGCCTGCCTGGCGACGAGGACTTCTGGCTGTTCGACGGGCGACTCGCCGCCATGCTCCGCTTCGACGATGACGACAACACCCTCGGTGTCGAGATCCACGAGGACCCAATCGTCGTCGCCGCTGCACAACGGGCATGGGACGCGGCTTGGGCTGGCGCAATCCCCACGGCCGAGTTCACCGCGCGGGTACCTTCCACCATGTGAGCACCGACTTCCAGGCAGCCCGAGTGGCCCTCGGTGTGCGGCTGCGCGAGCTGCGCACCGAGGCCGGGCTGTCCGGCCGTGACCTGGCCGCGCGCTGCGACTGGCAGCCCTCGAAGGTCTCCAAGCTGGAGAACGGCAAGCAGACACCGACACCCGACGACCTCGTCGCGTGGGCGTTGGCCGTCGGCCGGCCGGGCATGGCCTCGGAGCTGAAGGGGCGCCTGACCGGGCTGGAGGTCACGTACCGGTCGTGGCGTCGGCAACTGGCCTCGGGCCACAGGGGCCGCCAGGAGATCGCCGCGGCCGAACACCTCCACAGCATCCGCATACGCGCCTACGAGGCGACCGTGATCCCCGGCATCTTCCAGACCGCGGACTACGCCCGCCACCTGATGCTCCACAACGCGGACCTGCGCCAGACCCCACGGGACACCGAGGACGCTGTGAGGGCGCGTATGAAGCGGCAGACGGCCCTGTACGAGCCGGGACGCGTCTTCCACGCCCTCATCTGGGAGGGCGCCCTGCGGGCCCGTGTGTGCCCGCCTGAGGTCCTCGTCGCCCAACTCGACCGACTGGCAGGGCTGATCGGCCTGGACACCGTGCAGCTCGGTGTCGTGCCGTTCGAGGCCGCCCTGACGATGACACCGCGGCACGGATTCTGGATCTACGACGAACGGCTCGTCATCGTCGAGACGATCAACGCCGAGATGTGGCTCGACGACGCTGCGGACATCGCCCTGTACGGAAAGGCGTGGGAACGCCTCGGCAGCGCCGCCGCCTACGGGCGCAACGCCCACCACGTCATCGCCCGCGCGAGGGCCGCCCTCGACCTCGCGTGAGCAATCCCGCGCACGTGAAGCAGCGGTACGAGAAATTCCGAGCAACCCGCCAGAAGTGCGGCAACCCTGCGCCCTACGGTCACAACAACGACCACCAGGGGGTGCTCATGTCGTTGACCGAACGTGCCGCCAGGAGCGAGCACGACCGGGCTCACGTCGCTGTCCGCGAACTCCGGGCCCGGTTCGCAGAACTCGGGCTCTCAGACGACCAGGTCCGCCAGGTTCTTCCCACCAGCGACATCGAGCGGCGCGCCTACGTCCGCCTCGGCACCTTCACCGTCGATGCCGCCGAGGTGCTGCTCGCTGCGCTCACTCCCGCTCCCGCTGAGGAGCTGGCCACATGACGGCCACGCCCGTCTTCCTGTGGTGCAGCGTTCACCGCGGGCCGATCGAGGACGGCACCGAGTCCGTGCTGATCGGTGCGGTCGAGCAGGGCTCCGGCCCCGGCATACCCATCCGTGCCTGTCGGCCGTGTGCCGACAGTGGCCGGGAGACCGCCGATCACGGGACGGGCCAGCCGCCGATCGGGGTCCGCCGGGCGCCGTAGGCCGGGTCGCCGACGGGACGGCAAAGGGCCGTCGGCGGCCCGCCCGAGCGTACTGACGCGCTCGGTGTCCTCACACCCGACCCGTACGAAGGAGCGCCATGCCCGAGCCCACCGGCGATGATGCCGACGACGACGCCCTGTTCGAGCAGGTCGCCAGTCTCGGCGCCCTGACGAACTTGGCCCATGACGACAGTCTCCCCGCGGGCATCCAGGACGCCGCTCAGACCGCGGCTGAGAACGCCGCCGCGGACCTCGCCGACAGGCATCGGCGGAACTAAGCCCCGGTCCGCTGCCGCGCCTCGTCTCCGCATGGCGGGCGGCAGCGGATGGACGGGCCCGCACCGGAGTAACGCCCCCCAAGGTGATCCGGTGCGGGCCTGCTGTCCGCGTACGGCGTTCTGCGAGGTGCGCATGCCCCGTACCGACGCGGGGCCGCGGACGGTTCCATCCGGAGTGCGGATGGCACCAAGAGGCCCGGCGGGTACGCACATCCCCGCCCGGGGCCTTCGTATTGCTCACCGCCAGGGCACTCGCCGTGTAGTGCCCTTTTGCGTGGTGCCGCGGCCGAAGTGATGCGCGACGGCGAAGGCGTCGGAATCTCCCTGGGGCCGCAGGGTGCGGCAGGCCGTGGAGATGCTGCTGCCCGAAGCTTCAAGAACTACGACGGCTCGTGGACCGAGTGGTCCACGAGCCGTCGTAGTCGCGGGCGGGCTACTTGTCGCGGCGCCTCGCCGTCTCGATAAGGGCAATGAACGGCGCGAGGAGAACGCCGACCTCAGCCGGGCTTACGTGGCCGACCATGATCAGTACGACGGCAACGATGAGTGCCGCGCAGTACATGAAGATCACGACGATGGTGTTCATACTAGGCAGTGCTCCCAGTCCACATGTGATTGCGAGCCGGGCCACCCGAGTCGTTCGCTGCGTACCGCGGGTGGCCCGTCCCTTGTGCGTCGTAACTATTAGTCGGTTTCTCGGCATCCCGCCCATGCGACGCCAAACTCCCAGCTCAGGAGGCTGTGCGGCCCCCATAAAGATCCAGAAACACCCCGGAGCCACTCACTCCTAGTAGTCGCCCTCTAGATATGTCCCAAATCAAAGTTGGGGTTGCCCGACCCGGTGCCGCCGCTGATCATGAACGACAGCCGGGCGTCGAGGACCGCGCGCAGCAGCCGGGCGGTCTCGGTGTCGAGCGTTCCGGCCGCGACGAGTTCGGCGAGGGTGAAGGCGCGGGCCCGCACCACGCGCAGCGACAGGCACGGTGAGCCGACCACGACCGGCGGCAGGACGGCGTGCAGCCGGGTGCCGTCGGGCAGTCGGGCGTCGACCCACGGGTGGGCGTCGTCCAGGCGGCGGCCGGCGGTGGTCGCGAGGCGCTGGGCGAGCCTGCGCACGGCGGTGGTGTCGGTGAAGCGGACGGCGGCGCGTTCGAGACCGCTGCCGCGGTCGATCCAGACCTGGTCGGGTGCGTTGACGAGGATGTCGGTGACGGCGGGGTCGGCGAGCAGCGGCTCCAGCGGGCCCGCGCCGACGAGTTCGGAACGCAGTGCCGCGACCACGTCGAGGACTTCGCTGTCGCCGAGCAGGCGTCCGCGGGCGCGCAGCGCCGCGGCCACGCGTGCCGGGGTGGGTTCACCGCCGTGTTCCGCGAGGTGCAGCCGTACGGCGTCGAGGAGTTCGGCGTTCATACCGTCACGCTCCCGCCGCTTGGCTGGGCCTGGGCGAGGAAGGCGGTGCAGAAGCGGGCGAGCGGGCCGCGGCTCGCGGAGCCTGGTGGTCCGCTGCCTGACAGGGCGTCCGACAAGTCTGGTTCCGGAGGGAGTTGGCCCGCCAGCGGCAGGCCGACGAGACGGGCGATCTCGTCGTCGGCGAGGCCGGAGGCGAAGGGGCCGCGGGCGACGACGCGCAGGTCCTTGAGGACCATGCCGACCGCCGCGGCGACGCGGGTGGCCGCGGCGACCGCCCGCAACTCTGCGGGTACGACGAGGAGTCCGACGTCGATCTGGGCGAGGGTCTCGGCGACCGCGTCGTCCACGCGCCGTGGCAGGTCGACCACGACGACTCCGCCGCGGCGGCGGGCGGCGCCGAGCACGGACCGCATGGCCTGGGGCGGGATGAGCACGGAGTCGCCGCGGTCCCAGCTCAGGACGCTCAACGCGTCGAGCCTGGGCAGGGATTCCTCCAGTGCCCCGCTGTTGACGCGGCCCCGTGAGTCGGCGAGGTCGGGCCAGCGCAGGCCGCCGACGCGCTCGGCGCCGAGCAGGATGTCGAGGCCGCCGCCGAGCGGATCGCCGTCGATGAGCATGGTGCGCCTGCCCGTACCGGCCGCGGTGACGGCGAGCGCGCAGGCCAACGTGCTGGCGCCCGCGCCGCCCCGGCCGCCCACCACCCCTACGGTCAGGGCGGGTTCGCTCACGCCTTCGGCGATGTCGGCGATGCGGTCGACCAGCCAGCTCTCGGCGTCGGGCAGGAAGAGGACATGGTCGGCGCCGATCGCGACGGCTCTGCGCCACACGTCGTGGTCGTGCAGATCACGCCCGACGACCAGAACTCCCTTGCGGCGGACGGTGTCCTGGACCCGTGAGGTGGCTTCGGCGCCGACCAGGACGAGGGGCGCGGTGTCCCAACTCGTCGCGCGCGGGGGCGCGGTGAAGACCACCTCCGGTTCGGTACCGGCCGCGGCGCACAGCCGCAGCAGGTCGTCGAGGAGCGTTTCGTCCTCGGTGACAATCAGCGGGCCGGCCGGCCCTTCGATGGCGGTCGGCCGCTGGTCGGGTGTCGTCGATCCCGTCATTTCCTGTCCCCCGTCGCTTCTGACGCGAGCACCGGTGTGCAT
Organism: Streptomyces sp. NPDC024632; assembly: GCF_055559175.1. Lineage (NCBI taxonomy): Bacteria > Bacillati > Actinomycetota > Actinomycetes > Kitasatosporales > Streptomycetaceae > Streptomyces > Streptomyces sp. NPDC024632. The sequence goes on along the minus strand of NZ_JBVHLD010000009.1, from coordinate 318,772 downwards.
CGCCTGCGATCAGGTTGGGGCAGACAGGAGAATTGAGATGATCTTGGTCGGAATCTGTGGACAACTCAGCGATTGTGGATAACTCCACCACTCTCACGGGTGAGTTCGCCGACGCCTGGCAACGATTACGGACCGTCACACGTCGTACGCATCACAGCCGTGCCGCACGCGAGGGGGAACGACATAAGGATGCGAGTGGAAGGACGTCGCGAGAACCGGGAAAAGGCATCCGGACATGCGACGACCCCCGCCGGGGGGGAGAGCGGGGGTCGTCCCCACGGTCCGACTCGGGGGGGGAGGAGCCAGACCGGGTTAGCACGGTCGCGAACGATCCGTGACTTCCATGGTGTACCCGAAGCCCTTCTCAGGCAAACCCACACGCCCGAGCTTACGCCGAATGGTGGTTGCCTATGCTCGTCACGTGGAAAACCACCTGCCACCGCGCACCGCGGCGTTCTTCGATCTCGACAAGACCGTGATCGCCAAGTCCAGCACGCTCGCCTTCGGGCGCTCCTTCTACCAGGGCGGTCTCATCAACAGACGTGCGGTATTGCGTACCGCATATGCCCAGTTCGTGTACTTGGTCGGTGGCGCGGATCACGACCAGATGGAAGGTATGCGCAAATACCTCTCCGAGCTGTGCCGGGGCTGGAATGTCCAGCAGGTGCGGGAGATCGTGGCGGAGACGCTGCATGACCTGATCGACCCGATCATCTACGACGAGGCGGCCTCGCTGATCGAGGAGCACCACGCCGCGGGCCGCGACGTGGTGATCGTCAGCGCCTCCGGCTCCGAGGTGGTCCAGCCGATCGGCGCGATGCTGGGTGCCGACCATGTCGTAGCCACACGGATGGTCGTGGAGGACGGCGCGTACAACGGGGAGATCGAGCACTACGTCTACGGTCCCGCAAAAGCGGACGCCATCGCCGAGCTGGCGAAGTCGGAGGGCTACGACCTGGAGCGGTCCTTCGCGTACAGCGATTCGGTGACCGACATCCCGATGCTGGAGTCGGTCGGTCATCCGTACGCGGTCAATCCCGACCGGGCGCTGCGCAAGGAGGCCGTCTCACGTGACTGGCCAGTGCTGACTTTCAGCCGTCCCGTGCGGCTGAGGCAGCGGATTCCGTCGCTGTCGATGCCGCCCCGGCCGGTGCTCGCGGCGGCGGCCGTGGGGGCGGCGGCTGCGACGGCCGGGCTGGTGTGGCTGGCGTCCCGACGCCGTCGGCCCGCCCTTATGTCCTGATTGATCCCAAAAGTAAAGAAGTCGGGCGAGGGGTTCCCCTGCGCCTCCCACGGCGGTACAAAGGACGTAGCGGCCCGCGAGACCACGGAGTTCCGAGAGGAAGACCGCAGTTCACAGCACCAGGCCCCACGGACCGAGCATGGAAGTCAGGCACCCACGCGGAGCCGACCCGCTTATCGGGCCAGCCGCACCAGGTGACGGGCGAAGATCCCGGCCTGATCGGCAATTACCGTGCACGCACTGGTAACTTGACGGACATGGCAGCGGGGGGGGGGGGGGGGGGGGGGGGGGGGGGGGGGGGGGGGGGGGAGGGGGGAGGGGGGGGGGGGGGAGGGGGGGGGAGGGGGAGGAGCGGAGA